>JAZKIX010000100.1:0-13740 GCA_040384645.1 Pseudomonadota bacterium
TCGTTGGCGTTTCATGGTCTGATTTCCTGGAGGAGCGTTGGAGACGGGATGAAACCGCCATTAAAAAAGCGCTGACCAAGGCGGGCGTTGAATACATCAGTACGGACGCCCATCGCTCCAACGAGCAACAAATCAAGGATATCGACACCCTCATTAACAAAGGCGCGAAAGCCATCATTGTCCTGTCATGGGATGCAGACGCTTTGTTGCCGGCCATTGCCAATGCCAAAGCGCGCGGCGTCCCGATTATTGCTTACGACCGCCTGATTCAAGATAAGGATGTGTTCTACATCACCTTCGACAACATCGAAGTGGGCCGCATCCAGGCGCGCGAAATTCTGAAAAAGAAGCCCCAGGGTAATTACGCTTTTATCAAGGGCGCTGCGACCGATGCCAATGCGGACATGTTATTTTCCGGGCAGATGGAAGTGCTTTCCGAATCGCTGAAGGCGGGGCGTATTAAAAACATCGGTGACATATACACCGACGGCTGGAGTCCGGATAATGCTCAAAAGAATATGGCGACCATTCTGGCCAAAAATGGCAACAAGGTGGACGCTGTCATTGCTTCCAACGATGGCACTGCAGGCGGCGCTATCGCAGCCCTTAACACGGCCAACGTCAAGGGAGTGGCGATCTCGGGTCAGGATGCCGATATTGCTGCGCTCAATCGCATTGCCCGTGGCGACCAGGTCGTAACCGTATTCAAAGATCCACGTAAATTGGGTGACGCCGCCGGTTGGGTCGCCTCTGAATTAGCGATGGGCAAAAAGCTCAACCAGATTGCGGGAACCGTGCAATGGGTTGGCGGCACCAAGAAAATCCCGATCACATCCTTGCTGCTGCGCCCTATTCCCATTACGTCCACCAATCTTGCAACCGTGTTATCGGCGAAATGGATTTCAAAGCCGCAGTTGTGTGCCGGCGTCGATCCTCTGAAAGGACCCGACGTCTGTAAATAGTCGTTCGTAAAGCCAACTCTGCAGTATTGTGAGATGAGAAAAATACAAAAATAGTATCGTATGCCAAACCTCATCTCACTAACGGCAGTTACTTTACTTGTCTTGCCATAACAAAATTTTGTGCGTGGTTCGTTCATGTGCTGTTTTGGACTCACGTAAAGTCGCGCTTTATCAATGAATCTTAAAAATCTTGCCAAGACACTAGGCATTTCCGAAACAACCGTTAGCCGTGCGCTAAACGGCTATCCCGAAGTTAGTGAGCGCACACGCTTACGCGTGGTCGCAGCAGCCAAAGCAGCGGGCTATCGTCCCAACCCAATGGCGCGTAGCCTTGCGGTTGGCCGTACCAATGTCATCGGCATCATTTACCCGCTCCATCCCAATGACTTGGGCGATCCGATGTTTATGGATATCGTGGGTGGCATGTCGGAAGCGCTTGAAGAAAAGCAGATGGATCTCATCATTGCGCCCGTTTCGCCAACAAATGAGCTGCGTTCTTACCAGCACATGGTGCAAGGCCGCCGGGTCGATGGCCTGGTAGTGAGTCGGACCAGGCTGCACGATCAGCGCCTGGCCTATCTTGCCAAGCAAGGTTTGCCTTTCGTGGCACATGGTCGAACGCAGCTCAATGAACCACATGCCTGGTTTGATTACGATAATGAAGCAGGGATGAGGCTGGCGGTAAAACGTCTAGTTTCGCTAGGTCATAAACGGGTAGCATTGATCAGCGCTCCGCTTGAAATGAATTTTGCGCGACAACGCTACGATAGCTTCGTTGAAACAATGCATACCTCCGATCTATCGGTCGATCCCCAGTATCTGATAGAGAACACTATCGACCGCCGTACCGGCTACCAGGCAATGCAACAACTGCTGAGTTGCAACCCTCCTCCTTCCGCCGTGATTGTGGACAATCATATGTCTGGTGTGGGCGCAGTCCGCGCCCTGCTCGATGCCGGAGTCGCAATTGGCCGTGAAATCTCGATCATTGTCTGGGGCGGCATGGAAGACTCCTTGGCTGGCTATAACGTTACCACGGTGCATCAGCCTGAACCGGGTCGGGCCGGTGCAAAAATGGTTGAGATGCTGCTGTCCTTGCTCGACGGAACGCCGCCTTCTGAATTGCAAGTATTGTGGCAACCGGTATTGATGCTGGGCGAAACTGCTGGCCCTTGCCTCGACTAAGGTCCCTTGTTTAGCCTGCCACTGACTGCTAGGAACACCTAAAGCGGCAATAATATACTGGGCTCAGTATTATATTTAACCCAATGAATACGAGCGGGATAAGCACTATTTCACCATATACCCCCATCAAGTCACTGCATATCTAGTACTTTTGCAATTATCCTTCTCGTTGGCATAGTGTTATATCACCATCACTTTCGCTATCTCACATTTGCTTGTTTGAATAATTTCTCAAATAATCCGCTTTACTTTTCAAAGCGCTTTAAATATACTCAAAATCAATTTCCAAAGCGCATTGGTAAATTTTTACCGCATTGATAATTTTCAACACAAATACCAATCGATAACGTTTGACCTGTTTTTTTCGTTTCATCTTGCGAATAACCGCACTCATCCCAACAGGATGAATATTTTCAGAGATGTCCTATGTCGAGTATCAAAACGGATTTACCGTCACCCAAACCAATATTGCGCACGGATTGGTGGCGTGAAGCAGTCATTTATCAAGTGTATCCACGCAGTTTCCTCGATACCAATGGCGATGGCGTAGGCGACTTGCCTGGAATTACAGCTAAGCTGGAATACATTGCCAAACTAGGCGTCGACATTGTGTGGATCTCGCCATTTTTTACTTCGCCAATGAAAGACTTCGGCTATGACGTTGCCGATTATTGCGATGTCGATCCTTTGTTTGGCACGCTGGCCGACTTTGACCGCTTGGTACAGCATGCACACGCACTCGGTCTCAAGGTGATGATCGATCAAGTGCTGTCGCACACCGCAGACAACCATACCTGGTTCGTGGAAAGCCGCCAAAATCGCGAGAATTCGAAAGCCGATTGGTATGTCTGGGTCGATCCATCGGACGATGGCACGCCGCCCAATAATTGGCTGTCCGTCTTCGGCGGCTCGTCCTGGCAATGGGATACCCGACGCAAACAGTATTACTTACATAATTTTTTAGCCAGCCAGCCAGACATGAACTTCCATCAACCGGAAGTACAGCAAGCGCATCTGGATAATCTGCGCTTTTGGCTGGAGCGCGGGGTCGATGGGTTCCGTCTGGATGCCTGCAATTTCCACTTTCACGATCAACAATTGCGCAGCAATCCAGCGGCGCTGTTGCGTGACAGCACTATGGTATCGGCCGCAAATCCATACGGCATGCAGGCCCATATTTACGACAAAACACAGCCCGAAAACCTGGCATTTCTGGAGCGCGTGCGCGTTTTGCTCGACCAGTATGGTGCGGTATCGATTGGTGAAGTTGGGGCCGATGATTCTTTAGCCGTAATGGCCGATTACACAGCTGACGGCAATAAATTGCAAATGGCGTACAGCTTCAACTTGCTCACGCCAGAATTTTCTGCCAAGCATATCCGTACCCAAGTCGAACAATTCGAAGATCGCGTGGTTGACGGTTGGGCTTCGTGGTCGGTAGGCAATCACGATAGCGTGCGCGTCATGTCGCGCTGGGGCGGCCAACAACCCTCGCCGCATTTGGCAAAAGTCATATTGGCTATGCAGCTTTCCCTGAAAGGCACGCCTTGTCTCTACCAAGGCGATGAATTGGCATTAACAGAAGCGGATTTGCCGTTCGAGTCCTTGCAAGATCCTTACGGCATTACCTTCTGGCCAGAATTCAAGGGGCGCGATGGTTGCCGTACTCCTATGCCGTGGGATGCTGCCAGCGTCAATGCTGGTTTCAGCAGCGGCATGCCTTGGCTGCCGGTGCCGCCGGAGCATGTCGCCAGAGCCGCCAATCAACAACAACTCGACCCGCAATCCTCGCTGGTGTTTGCGCAAAACATTATTCAATGGCGCAAAAACATTCCGCAATTGACCTTGGGCGATATTCAGTTTTTTGAAACGCCCGAGCCAATTCTTGCCTTTCGACGCGACCTGAGCGGTAAGCCTTCAGTCTTGGCGGCATTCAATCTGAGCGCACAAGCCGTGATGTTTGAATTACCAGAAGCAGCAGGCGCCACAGCACTGGAAGGACATGGTCTGAAAGGTCTGGCTCAGGATGGATCGGTAGAACTGCCAGCCTACGGCGCATGGTTTGGGTTGCTTGCAGAGCAGACAAAAAATTAAAACAAGGTAACGAGGACACGGTATGGCGGGATTACAGTTAACTGGCATTAAAAAAGCCTACGGCGATGTCAAGACATTGCACGGCATTGACTTGACGATTCAGGACGGTGAATTCCTCGTATTTGTCGGCCCCTCCGGCTGCGGAAAGTCAACTTTGCTACGCGTCATTTGCGGGTTGGAAGAAATCAGCGGCGGCGACTTGACCATCGGCGGCGTGCGCATGAATGAAATCCCGCCAGCCAAGCGCGGTATCGCGATGGTATTCCAAAGCTATGCCCTGTATCCGCACATGAGCGTCTTCGACAATATGGCCTTTGGTTTGAAATTGGCCGGCTTGAGCAAAGCGGAAACCCAGACTGCCGTAATGCATGCAGCCAAAATCCTGCATATCGAACCACTACTCGAACGCAAACCCAAGGAATTATCTGGCGGTCAGCGCCAACGTGTGGCTATCGGCCGCGCCATCGTGCGCAAGCCTGATGTATTCCTGTTCGATGAACCGCTGTCAAATCTGGATGCTTCTTTGCGCGTACAAATGCGCATCGAATTAAAGAATTTGCATCGTGAACTTGGCACCACCATGATCTATGTCACACATGACCAGATTGAGGCAATGACCCTAGCCGATCGCATCGTCGTTCTCAATGCAGGACGCGTGGAACAAATCGGTTCGCCATTGACGCTGTATCACCGTCCAGACAATTTATTCGTTGCGGGCTTTCTCGGCTCCCCCCGCATGAACTTTCTACGCGGCAAAGTCATGTCGAATCAGAACGGCCAAGCCGCCATTGCCATTACCACTGGCGGCGTCCTGCAAGCATCTATCAACTCTGCAATGCCAATTGGCGCCCAAGTAACCGTTGGCGCCCGTCCAGAACAGATTTTCCTGGGGCAAGATAGCGCCGGCATTGCGGTCACGGTCGCTGCAGTCGAGCGCCTGGGCGACATCAGTTACATCTATATTCATACAGACGGTGGCGATTCGCCATTAGTCGTGCGTGCCGATCCAGAAATTGACTGGGTAATCGGGCAGCAGGCATTTTTGACCGCAAATCCGGCAACCTTGCATGTCTTCGATGAGCATGGAACAGCCTGTCGGCAAAACGAAAAGGTTTAGCGATAAGCAATTTCGATAACGCATTTCGGTAATTCAATAAATTAGTTAAGCGATAGATTTATAGAATTGCCTTTTATCCAGACTGTGTGATACGAGAGCGGCACAGTCGAGATTAACTATTAAGCCTCGTTAAATGGAGAAGACTATGAACGTATCAGGCACAAAGAGAAAACTAATCGCGACCAGCGTCATGCTAGCGACCTTGAGCGCGTTTGGCAGCATGGCGCACGCAGCCGAAGCAGGAAAATTGTTAATCTGGATCAACGGCGATAAAGGCTATAAGGGCATCGCCAAACTGAGTGAAGAATTCACCAAGAAAACTGGTATTGCCGTCACGGTCGAACATCCAGAAGATGCGCCGACCAAATTTGCCCAAGCTGCAGCAGCTGGGCAAGGTCCTGATATCTGGATCTGGCCTCATGATCGCATCGGCGAATGGATCACAGGCGGTTTGCTGCAACCGATCACACCTAGCAAAAAAGCACGTGAAGCGATCCTGCCCCTGGCATGGAATGCATTCACCGTAGGCGGAAAAACATACGGTTATCCCATTTCAGTAGAAGCCGTTGCCTTGGTCTACAACAAGGATTTAGTAGCAAAGCCGCCCAAGAGTTTTGACGAAGTCCTCGCACTTGATAAAAAACTGGTAAAAGACGGCAAACACGCCATCTTGTGGGACTACACCAATACCTATTTCACCTGGCCATTGCTGGCAGCGGGTGGCGCGACAGCCTTTCCACTGAAAGCAGACGGTACTTATGACGCTACCAAAACGGGCGTTAATTCGCCGTCAGCGGTCGCTGGTGTCAACACCATCATGAAGCTCATTAATGAAGGCGCAATGGATAAAGGCGCCGGATACGCAGAAATGGAAGCCGGCTTTAACCAAGGCAAAGTCGCCATGATGATTAACGGCCCGTGGTCATGGGACAACGCTCGCAAATCAAAAATCAACTTCGGCGTGGCAGTCATCCCAACTGTCAACGGCAAAGCTGCCTCACCATTCATCGGTGTATTGGGCGCAATGATTTCAAAAGCCAGCCCCAACAAAGACATCGCTACCGAGTTCCTGGAAAACAGCATGCTCACAGTCGATGGCCTGAAAACCATCAACGCCGATGTACCACTTGGCACCCCTGCCAATAAAGCATTCTTCAATGAATTGAAAAACGATCCAAATATCCAGGCCACCATGGCAAGCGCACAAGCTGGCCATCCAATGCCAAGCAATCCAGAAATGGGTCGCTTCTGGTCGTCAATGAAGTCTGCTTTGGAAAATATCTCTCAAGGTCGCCAAACGACTAAGGAAGGTTTGGATGCCGCAGCTACACGCATTTTGACTAACTAAAAAGTTCAACATAGTCGGCTCTAAGTAAATGCCTCAATGCATTCACGGTGCAAGGTAACTGCACACATTGCACCGTGAATTGGCAATCGTATTGCAAAAAAAATTGTCGGATAAAGTTGTCCCTAATTGGGCCGCGCAATTTCACTTCATTGCCTAGGATTCATTTCTATGTCGCCTGTTGCTTCACGCACACTCCGATGGAACAAAATATGATAGCGCGGCGTTCGATTAAATAGCTCGACAGTCCTCATTGCCGCCACTGTGAGCATCACAGACAACGTTTTGATCATCAACGAAACCTGCTTAGGGAATGTTACGCAGGGCAAACAAAAAACCAAAGACGGCTTGGACGAAGCTGCAAGAACCATTTTTGGTAAGTCGGGCAGAAGCACTGTTAAATTTAGAAATATCATCGTTAAAGCCAAAGTCGATCAGGCTAAATAAATAACAAGGTAAAAGAAAGAGGCAAAAGCGGTCGCTTTCTCTGAGCCAACAACCATAGGAAAAAATATCGTGCGCAAGCTTACTGGTCCAGCCGTACTCGCAGTCAGCCTCTTGCTGGGTCTGTATCTGATTTTCTTGCTATTTACGACAGGGCAAACCTTATTGGCAGGTGTGTTTCTCGGCACACTTGGGCTGGCGATTTTTATCTATACATCTGAACGCGCTCTGCCCTACCGTTATCTGTTTCCTGGTATTGCGGCAGTAGTCGTGTTCGTGATTTTTCCGTTGGCGTATACGATTTCCATCGGTTTTACCAATTACAGTTCGAAAAACTTACTGACATTCGAACGTGCCACCAAAAATTTGCTCGACGAAACTAGTCTGAACGAGGAAGGGGCTTTTGCCATGTCCTTGCATGCGGACGGCAAGGCTTTTCTCATCAAACTTGAAGCAGATAGCGATGCAGTTGGCAAAGAAATGTATATCAGCGAACCGCTTGCCTTATTGCAAGCAGAACCCATCAAGGTCGAAGTCAAGCAGTTGACAGAAGATCAAAAGCCTTTGGTCGAAACTCCACTAGGCCTAAAAGATTTGATTGCTCAGCAAAAAAAATTAAAAGAACTCACGGTCGTCTTGCCAAATAAAATCGAATTACGCATGGTTAGCCTGCGCGCATTTGCGCCGGTGGCACGGATTTACACCGCCCAGCCCGATGGCAATTTAAAGAAAGTAGCAACTGGTGAAATCATCAAACCCAATTTCAAAAATGGTTTCTACGAAACGCCCGATGGTGCCAAGTTAGAACCGGGTTTTAAGGTCAACATCGGCTTGGGTAATTTTGTACGTGTGTTTACCGACAAAGCAATTCGTGGTCCATTCTTGCGCATATTTTTGTGGACGATTGCCTTCGCCACCATCACTGTGTTCACCACAACTGGGTTGGGCATGGTGTTAGCCGTGCTACTGAGCTGGGATGCGCTGCGTTTTCGCGGCGTGTATCGCACACTTTTGTTTCTGTCTTATGCAGTGCCGGGCTTTATCTCGATTCTGGTTTTCAAAGGATTGTTCAACCAGAATTTTGGAGAAATCAATTTGCTGCTGAACGCACTATTCGGTATTCGCCCCTCTTGGTTTTCCGATACCGGGCTTGCCCGTACCATGTTGTTGATCGTCAATACTTGGCTAGGCTACCCTTATATGATGGTGTTGTGCATGGGATTGATAAAAGCGATCCCGTCCGATCTGTACGAGGCCTCCGCACTGGCGGGCGCAGGCCCACTTACCAATTTTTTCAAAATTACGCTCCCATTAATCATCAAACCGCTGATGCCGCTGATGGTGGCCAGTCTGGCATTCAACTTCAATAATTTCGTGCTGGTCAGCCTGTTGACCGGTGGCTTGCCTGACTATATGGATACCAGCCTGCCTGCCGGAACAACAGATCTATTGGTGTCATACACGATGCGCATTGCGTTCCAGGATTCTGGCCAGAATTTCGGCCTTGGCGCAGCGATCTCGACCCTGATTTTTATCCTGGTCGGCATCATCTCGATTGTGAATATGCGTCTGACGCGCCTCAACAAAAACTAAACCGGAGAGAATTATGGCTATCGTTGTTGACAGATCAAACCGCTGGCGCATCCTGGCTGCACATGTCGCCATCATTTGCCTGATTGCGCTGGTGCTGTTTCCATTTTTAGTGATTTTATCGATCTCACTGCGCCCCGGCAATTTTGCTGTCGGTAGTTTGATCCCAAAGGAAATCACGCTCGATCATTGGCGCCTTGCTCTAGGGTTATCATTTCAAGGCCCCAATGGCAATCTGGTTGCACCTGATTTCCCGGTGCTGCGTTGGCTATGGAATTCAATCAAGGTCGCCACGATCACCGCCTGCGTATCACTCTTGCTGGCGACCACTTGCGCGTATGCATTTGCCCGCATGAAGTTTCGCTTTAAATCACAGGCATTGGCGACATTGATGTTGTTGCAGATGTTTCCAGCTGTATTGGCGACCATTGCTTTTTACAGCATTTTCAATTTAATTGGCAGTTATGTTCCTTGGCTTGGAATCGAAAGTCATGGCGGGCTAGTACTGGCATATACCGGCGGCATCGCGATCCATATCTGGACCATCAAAGGGTACTACGACACGATTCCAGTCGAGATCGAAGAAGCTGCCAAAGTTGACGGCGCCACACCGTGGCAAGCGTTTGTGCATGTACTGATGCCGATGGCCTTGCCCATTTTGATGGTGGTATTTTTACTGGCCTTCATCGGTGCCATGAACGAATACCCTATCGCGTCGATCCTGTTGCGCGAGCAAAATAATATGACCTTGGCAATTGGGATGAAACTATTTTTGTATGAACAAAAATATCTCTGGGGCGATTTTGCAGCGGCGGCAATTCTGTCCGGCCTGCCAATCACCGCTGTGTTTCTATTATCCCAGCGCTGGATGATTTCCGGCCTTACTTCTGGTGGCGTGAAAGGTTAAACATGCATCCAGTCCGTCCGATATTGTCATTACTGCTGGCAGTTTGCTCAGTCCAAAATCTGTATGCAGAAGAAACCGGTAGCAAGAGTTCGTCTGCAATAGACGTACTCAAGCCTGATGCTAGTGCTGGTATCTCTACTATCACAACATCCTTTGCTGACAATCCGATTGTGTATTTTGCGATTACTGATCGCTTCCTCAATGGCAACAAGACCAACGATCACGCTTATGGCCGTAGTTCTGACGGGGTCGATGATATAGGTTCGTTTCACGGGGGCGATTTAGCTGGCCTGACGCAAAAACTGCGTGCCGGCTATTTCAAATCGCTTGGTGTTAACGCGCTTTGGATTACCGCCCCGTATGAGCAAATTCACGGTTGGGTAGTGGGTGGTGCAAAAACTTTCAAACATTACGCTTACCACGGCTATTGGGCGCTCGACTACACCACGCTAGACGCCAATATGGGAACAGCCGACGAACTGCACGAGATGATCGATACCGCCCACGCCCAAGGCATACGCGTGCTGTTTGATGTCGTCATGAACCACCCCGGCTACGCAGATATCAAAACCATTTCTGATTTACACATCCCCATTCTGTGGAAAGGCTATGAAGCCGCCACTCTGCGCGACTATCACAGCTTTATTGACTACAACAATTTTGAATTTAAGCAATGGTGGGGCAAGGATTGGGTGCGCGCCGGTTTGCCCGGCTATACCGAAGGTGGACGTGATGACACCACCATGTCGCTGGCGTATTTACCCGATTTCAAAACTGAAAATTCAAAAGCTGTCGAGCTGCCGCAATTTCTTAAAAACAAGACCGACAGCAAGGCTCGTCCGCTGCCCGACACGCCAGTTCGTGGCTATCTGGTCAAATGGCTCAGCGACTGGGTGCGCGAATATGGTGTCGATGGCTTCCGTTGCGACACTGTCAAACATGTCGAATCCGATAGCTGGCTCGCACTTAAAAGCGCTGCGAACAGTGCGTTGGCTGAGTGGAAAAGTAAAAATCCAAGCAAAAAAATCGACGATGCACCTTTCTGGATGACCGGCGAAGTCTGGGGTCACGGTCCCGACCGCAGCAACTGGTTTAATGCCGGTTTCGATTCAATGATCAATTTCGATTTCCAGTCGCATGCCACCGCAGATTGGAAATCACTGGATACGCTCTACAGCAGCTACGCCAATGCGCTAGCCAAGCCACCCGCGTTCGATCTGTTATCTTATATTTCATCACATGACACTACCCTGCACCCGCGTGGCAATCTGCGCCACGGTATGACCGCACTATTGCTGGCGCCAGGTGGCATTCAGATTTTTTACGGCGATGAAAGCGCTCGCCCTGCCGGGAAGTCACCCGAAGGCGACCCGCAACAAGCCACCCGTTCAGACATGAATTGGGATAAGTCCGATGCTGCACTACTGACACACGCACAAAAGCTCGGTAAATTCCGTGCCGCCCACATCGCACTTGCCCGCGGCAAACACACTCGCCTTAGCGAACAGCCCTATACATTTTCTCGTATCGATGACCTACATGGCGACCGCGTCATGGTTGCGCCAGATATCCAAGGCGAGGTAACGCTGTCAGTAAATGGCGTTTTCCAGGATGGCCAGAATATTCGCGATGCCAATACTGGACGTATGGCGGTCGTTGCCGACGGCAAGCTGAAGTTGATGGCGGAGGGAATATTGCTGTTGGAACTGATACCAGGTAAATAGCCGCGTTTATCTAGTCCAACACAATTTTCTTGATACGATTTCTTCAATCCGCATGATTTCCTCAATGCAATAATTAATATCAAACAGATTTATTCTTTGAGGCATCAACTTTCCCCAATAGCGCATTCACTTAAATGCATAAAAATGCTTGTCTTGACCGAACCATTGATCGCTCAGTATATTGCTCGCTCTATTAATTTAATTGAGCCCTCAAGCCAATGACTAGCCACACAATACCGGTCGATATAGTCATTACTTGGGTCGATGGCAGCGATCCGGCCTGGCGCAAAAAGAAAAATCACTATCGCGCAGATACAAGCAAAACACTCGCTACATCCGACGTGGAAGGACGTTATCGCGACAATGGTGAATTACGTTACTTATTGCGTTCAATCGCCCGATATTGGACTTTACAGGGACAAATTTATTTGGTGACGGATCAACAGGTACCCGACTTCATCGCCAGCCATCCCCGACTGCATATTGTCGATCACCAAGACATCATGCCGGATGCAAATTTGCCTGTTTTTTCGTCTCGTGCCATCGAAGCCAACCTTCACCGGATCCCAGGAATCGCTGAACATTTTGTCGCCTTCAATGACGATCTTTTCTTAACTCGCTCAGTTGGATATGAAGATTTTTTTGGCACGCTGGGCGCTGTGATATATCTGACCGATGAGTTAATGCCTGAACAAATCAGCATACAGAATTTCTCCGGCCCCAATGATGCTTTACAGGCAAGTCATTGGGTCGCTGAGCGCTATGGCAAACCCTATTTGAACCATGTCGCTGAACATGCACCGAAGGGAATTCGCACTTCATGGATGCGGGAATTGGAAGCCCAAGACCCAACCATTTTCACTACTACGAGTCAGGAACGCTTCCGCGAAGTAGGCGGCCAAAGTATTCTTGCCAATCTTTATGGTCACTGGTGCCTCGCGATAGGACGGGCGACGATACGCAAGAACCAATGTGTGTATCTGTTATCCGACCAGATCGAATCGAGCGTTCAGCCAGCAACTCTCGCACAATCAATGGCAGACAAACTGTGTCTGTGTATCAATGACACGACCGGTAATCGTGCAGAGGCAGAAATTGCCTTGATGCGTATGAAGTTGAAATTGCTTTTGGATACGCTGTATCCAGATTCCTGCCAATTTGAAAAACTCTTTCATCAAATTTTAAAAAATTCTTGTACGTCTACTCAATAGAAGAAAACTGCCATTACGTCTGTGGTGGCTATAATGTTTGAAGTGATGTTTGAAATGTCCTGCAAAGATTCAACAAAGTAAGTCAAAAAAATCTTCACGGAAGCATTGCCAATCTGCTCGGTTCAAACGCCATTGCTGTTACAGCGATTCCTAATCCTAAGCTGACTTTATCCCATGCCAAATTCTTTACCTATTGCAATCAATATCGGAACAAAGCCATTTTCAATTTTGGAAATGTTGCCGAACTTGGTCAACCGTCATGGTTGCATCACCGGAGCAACCGGTACCGGTAAAACGGTGACCTTGCAAGTGATGGCGCAGGCACTTTCCTTCATAGGGGTGCCGGTCTTTATGGCCGACGTAAAAGGTGATTTATCGGGATTGGCTAAAGCGGGCGCGATGTCAGACAAGATGCAACAACGCTTAAAAACATTGGAACTGAAAGAACCCGCTTGGGCTGCTTGTCCTGTTACGTTTTGGGATGTCTTTGGCGAACAAGGACATCCTGTCCGGGCAACGATTTCCGATCTTGGTCCACTGATGCTGGCACGCATGCTGCATTTGAACGATACCCAGGAAGGCGTGCTGCAATTGGTATTTAAAATCGCGGATGACAACGGCTTACTATTATTGGATACCAAGGATTTGCGCGCCATGTTGCAAGACGTTGGCGACCATGCAAGCAATTATCAAACCGAATACGGCAACATATCCGCCGCCAGCATTGGTGCGATTCAGCGCGGCTTGATCGGTATCGAGGAACAAGGCGGCGACCAATTTTTTGGCGAACCGATGTTGAATATTGACGACATGCTACAAACCGATGCGTCGGGTAGAGGCGTGATCAATATCCTTGCCGCTGACAAGTTGATGAATGCACCACGTTTGTATTCCACTTTTTTGTTATGGCTGTTGTCGGAGCTCTATGAACATTTACCTGAAGTGGGCGATCTGGACAAACCCAAACTGGTGTTTTTCTTCGACGAAGCGCATTTGTTATTCGACGAGGCACCCAAACCACTATTGCAAAAAATTGAGCAAGTGGTGCGACTGATCCGGTCCAAAGGCGTTGGCGTCTTTTTCGTCACGCAGAATCCGCTTGATATCCCTGACACGGTGTTGGGACAGCTAGGTAATCGAGTGCAACATGCTCTACGTGCC
>JAZKIX010000100.1:13750-20519 GCA_040384645.1 Pseudomonadota bacterium
GCGGCGGACACTTTCCGGCCCAATCCTGCCTTGGATACGGCACAAGTGATTACCGAGTTGGGTGTGGGTGAAGCGCTCGTATCTTTTTTAGATGAAAAAGGCCGGCCAAATGTCGTTGCACGTGCCTTCATTTGTCCTCCGTCTTCGCAAATCGGGCCGCTGTCGGAAGCGGAGCGTAAGGGCATCATTACGCACTCTATTGTGGCCGGGATTTATGAAAAAACCGTGGATCGCGAGTCTGCTTATGAAAATATTAAAGGGCGGATTGCTGCACTACCGGAAGCAACGCTGAGGCAAACGATGCCGAATACTCAAACCACTACGGCGTCCGCTTCCGGAGGTATTGGCGCCATATTGGGCGGTTTATTTGGCAGTGGTGGCAGTCGCCGTGAATCAGCTGCCCAAGCGATGTTTAAATCGGCGGCGCGCAGTATCGGCTCTCATGTAGGAAGGGAAATTATTCGAGGAATACTAGGGTCGATATTGAAAAAATAAAATTACTTTTAGTGATTATTTCATTTGCAAATTAGGGTTTGAACGGTGCGATACCAATCACCGCAGCCGTCTTTGCATCAATCATCACAACAAATTCCGATGCACTAATTTTTATAGACTGAAATTTCGCTGTTTGATCATTATATTTGCGACTTGCCAACCAATCGTTGATCTCAACAGTTTTTGTTGGATTGATTTTTTTAAGTACATCAATCGATTTTGCACGCTGAAGTATTTCTGCGCTCATTGATGCATAAGGAATGTGCAGTTGCGGAAAGTGACCACGCCCACCACCTATTGAAGCTACGTCATGCACCGCGTCGATATCATAGCGTTCGGTCGGCGCTTGGGTACCGACCCAAAGCGGCCCCCACCAAGGTAATTTTGTTTTAGACTTAGCTAAATTTGCATCCGTCACTTCCGTCGCCTGTACTACTTGGAATTTGTCACCGAGTGCCGCCACATAAGCTGGGCGCGCTTCTAGAAGAGTAGAAACTCCATACAACAATGCAAATATTTGTAATCCTGCAATTACAGCAAGATCTAATTTCAATGATCTTTTACCTGTCCTAAACACTACCAAAGTAAGCAATGGGCCAAGCACGACATCTATTCCAACCACCAGCAAAAATATCTCATGTCCACCAATCGCCATCAGCATAGGTGCTGGATACCACATAAACCAGCACAGAACTAACAACAAAAGACCAATGAGTAGACTAATTAAGAAATGAACGCCACTGGCACGAAATCGGGTCATAGCACAATATGAAATAATTTAAGGAATTGTACAAATCAAACTAAACAACCCGCCTAGGCGGGTTGTTTAACTGAAACCAATTAACAATATTATGGGCAATCGCCTTGACCTGATTTCATACCGCGCGCTGCATCAGCACACATTGTCCCTGTATTCACAAAGCGCAGAACTGAATCACCAACAGCAACTGGCTGAGGTGTAATTACAGCAGTCATATTCACTCCTGCATTAGTTGTTGCACCAGTTGAGCCTGCTGTAATTACCCCACCAGCTCCAACTGCAGGAGCAGCCAGTAGGTTTCTTGTGGGAACAAAAGCTGCTACGGAAGGAATACCGTTAACACCCACGGTATCGCAATTTCCCGCAATAACTCCTGCAAAATCTTGTGCACATACAGCTATAGCTGTACGGAAAGCAGCCAATTCAGCAATTGCACCTGAAGCACGAGCACGAGATGTATAGTTAGAATATTGCGGTAACGCAATCGCCGCCAAAATACCGATAATCGCAACCACGATCATCAATTCAATCAAAGTAAAGCCGCGTTGTGCACGTTGGATCAATTTTAAGGATTTCATTTAGTGCTCCCAGTGAGGTCAATCAAGAATTTGTTTGTTACGCAGTAGTATCAGCAATCGGCGTGCCAGCTTGCAACTCCTTGATTTTGGCTTGAATCGTTTTGTTTTTGTCTCAATCCACTGGTATTTCTTGTCGGGCGATGACGTTTATTGTCACTGGGCGATGTTGTTGGTAAAAAATTGTCTATCAACATGACTAAATTGAAAATGCCATCCTGGTGCCGGACAATTCGATCAAGTCGCCATTCTGCATTTTGCGTGCGCCGGCGCCGATGGATTGACCGTTAATCAGTGGAAATGATGCACCTTCAACATGTGTGATGAAATAGCCGCTTGCCTGGCGTGTGATGACGGCTACTTGGACGCCTGGTCTGCCAATAGATGTTTGTGGTTTGCTCAGCGCCATTTCTTTACCTGCACTAGCACCGTTCATTACTTTGATGCGGCCTTCCCGGTTGTCTGTGACGGCCTCGGCTGGCGGCGTTGCAGCCTTTATTGAGTGGCTTGCTGGTGAATCGCTTGCCAATGACATAGTTGGCTCGGCTTGCTTGTCACCTTGTGCCAGCAACGCGGCACGCCGCGCCTCGTCGATAAAGGTGATTTTGTACTTCGCCAATTCGATTACATCTTTGTCTTGCAAAAAATGCTTCTTGATAGGCTGTCCGTTGACCATGGTGCCGTTGGTACTGTTGAGGTCTTCAAGAAACGAGTCTTTCATGATCGTGACGATCACGGCGTGCTGACCGCTGATGGCCAGGTTATCGATGATGACGTCGTTTTGCGGACGGCGGCCGATGGTGGTGCGCTCTTTGGATAGCGTCAGTTCTTGCAGGACTGTTCCATCCATCGTGACAATGATTTTCGCCATAAGTGTGCTCCAGCTATTTAGTCCAATTAAAAATTCGTTTGATCAATCCATTTTTTGGAATGTTGTCGGATTGTACTTTTGATTCTACTTTTATCAATATCGCAGAAATGTTGTCTTGTCCACCATTTGCGTTGGCCTGGTCGATCAGGATTTCGCAGGTAGTTTCCAGCGCACTGTCGGGGTTGCTTTCGTGGCGCAGCAAGATGTCGCGCATTTCCTCATCCAATAGCATGTCGGACAAACCGTCGGAACAGAGTAGATAGATGTCGTCCGGCTCTATCTGGTGGTCGTGGATCTCGATCTCGATTTGGAAGTCAACGCCGACAGCACGCGTGATGAGATTTTTGTTGGGTGCGAATTGTGCCGACTCTGCTGAAATTAGTCCAGCGTCGATTTGCTCTTGCAACACCGAGTGGTCGCGCGTGATCTGTTGCAATTGGCCGCGACGCAGGCGATAGGCGCGGGAATCGCCAACATGCGCCAGCGTAATATGGTCGTCGTGCAGTAATGCCAATACCAAGGTTGTACCCATTCCGTTGTAGGCAGGTTCTTTATGTGCCGCTTCGAGGATGGATAAATTGGCGATCTGGATTGCTTCAACGATGGTTTGATGGATACGGCCATCGGCGGGGCTATCTATTTCGCGGTGCATGGAGCGCAATTGTTGCTCTATGCATAACAGGACCAGATTGGTGGCGATGGTGCTTGCCACTTCGCCTGCGTTATAACCGCCCATGCCATCGGCCAAAATCGCCAAGCCGACTTCGGCGCTGAAGGCGACCGAATCCTCATTGTGCTGGCGCACCATGCCGGTATCGGTCCTAGCTACGAATTCTGCGCTTGCGTTGTTTGCCGTGGACATTTGTCGGTTATTGGGATGAATCGTGTGTTTTAAGGTTGATGCACATTCGGTGTTTGCCGCATTTTCTGTATCGGGAAATAGCTTAGTGCTTGATTGATCCGCTAGTGCTCTAATCACATTAGACAGTTTTTCCGGTCCACACACCGAAAATATACTCCGCGCAGTATTAAATTTAAGCCTTTAAATACGTGCGGCATAAGCTATAAAACAGCATATACCCCTATATATTTCTATAAAACAAAAAGAAATCAGGCTATTTTTGATCAAAACACTTTAGAACTGCACTATATAACGCTCGCAAAATCATGCGTCTCGCCACTTAACAATAGCTGCACATTGTCCACTAAAGAGATAAACAGTATGAAAAAACTTTATTCGATCAGTTATTCCTTGGTTGAAGATTGAAACCACAATACCGCATTAGCGTGTCGACACCAGTTGAAACAATAGAAATGGACACGTAGGACGCAAACTTACTAACAGACATTGAGCAGATTTGCAGGTCGGGTTTTAACCCGACCTGCAAATTTACGGAGAGACAATGGGATACATCGAACCGCGCAAGACACATGTATAGCAAACGGCTCGACGTATTACGTCGCTACCGTGGCGCAGACATTGTCGGGCTGAAGCCCAACCTACCGCCCTAGTTCGCGCTGGACCTACACTGAATATATGCGTCACATCAGTTACTAACCTGGATCGGGCGCTCAAAATACGGGAGCCAAACACTAAACCAGCATCCAAAAACACGACGGGGAGCCAAAGCTCCCCGCAAGTACTGCCTACATCCCAACTAGAAGCGACGCTTGATTACAGCGCGGCTTTCAGCAAGCGTGCCATTTCAGATGGATTCTTGGTGACAGTGATGCCACAAGCTTCCATGATTTCCAATTTGGCTTGCGCTGTGTCGGCGCCGCCGGAAATCAATGCACCAGCATGACCCATGCGTTTGCCAGGAGGCGCGGTGACACCAGCAATGAAGCCAATCACCGGTTTTTTCATATTGTCTTTGATCCAATAGGCTGCATTGGCTTCGTCCGGACCGCCGATTTCGCCGATCATGATGACAGCATCAGTATTAGGATCGTCGTTGAACGCCTTCATGATGTCGATGTGCTTGAGGCCATTGATCGGGTCGCCGCCGATACCGACTGCCGACGATTGACCCAGGCCAAGCGCGGTCAGTTGACCGACTGCTTCATACGTCAAGGTGCCGGAACGCGAAACCACGCCGATACGACCCGCCTTATGGATATGACCTGGCATGATGCCGATCTTGATTTCATCTGGTGTAATCAAGCCTGGGCAATTTGGCCCCAGCAGCAATGTCTTGCTGCCCGCTTTGGCCATGCGGTCTTTGAGCGCCATCATGTCGCGTACGGGGATGCCTTCGGTAATGCAAATAGCCAGATCGAGTTCTGCTTCGACGGCTTCCCAGATTGCAGCGGCGGCGCCTGCGGGCGGCACATAGATTACCGATACGTTGGCACCGGTTGCGGCTTTGGCTTCGGCAACGTTGGCGAAAATAGGAATGCCTTCGAAATCTTCACCGGCTTTTTTCGGATTGACACCGGCGACGAAGCAATTTTTGCCATTGGCGTAATCGCGACACATGCGGGTGTGGAATTGGCCGGTTTTTCCGGTAATCCCTTGGGTTACGACTTTGGTATCTTTGTTGATCAGGATCGACATATTGGTTCCTTATGCTCTTCTATTCTGGTTATTGTCCGTTGGCCGCTGCGACCACTTTTTTCGCAGCTTCTTCCATGGTGTCGGCGGCGATGATAGGCAAACCGGATTCGGCCAGCATCTTTTTGCCGAGGTCTTCGTTGGTGCCCTTCATGCGCACCACCAGAGGCACTTTCAGGGAGACGGCCTTGGATGCCGTGATCACGCCTTCGGCGATCACGTCGCACTTCATGATGCCGCCGAAGATGTTGACCAGAATCGCTTTCAAGCCTGGATTTTTCAACATGATCTTGAACGCTTCGGTGACCTTTTCTGCCGTCGCACCGCCACCCACATCGAGGAAGTTGGCTGGTTCGCCGCCGAACAGCTTGATGGTATCCATGGTCGCCATGGCCAGACCAGCACCATTCACCAGGCAACCGATATTGCCGTCGAGCGAGATATAAGCAAGGTCGAATTTGGAAGCCTCGACTTCAGCCGGATCTTCTTCATCCAAGTCGCGGTAGGCAACGATCTCAGGCTGACGGAACAAGGCGTTCGCATCAAAGTTGAACTTGGCGTCAAGCGCGATGACCTTGCCGGAACCGGTCAAGATCAAAGGGTTGATTTCAGCCAGGGATGAATCGGTGTCCCAATAGGCTTTGTACAAGCCTTGCAATTGGGTGCGGGCATCGACCACCGACGCCGCCGGAACGCCGATTTTGGTGGAAATCGCATCGGCATCGGCATCAGTCAAACCGACAGCGGGATCGATCTCGACGTGGTGAATCAGCTCAGGGTGCGAATGCGCCACTTCTTCGATATCCATCCCGCCTTCGCTGGACGCCATCAAGACCACGCGCTGGCTGAGGCGGTCGGTGACCAGACTGACGTACAGTTCTTTCTTGATGTCAGCGCCCTCTTCGATCAACAGGCGGCGCACTTTTTGGCCTTCAGGGCTGGTTTGGTGAGTGACCAATTGCATGCCGAGAATCTGCTCTGAATATTCGCGTACCTGCTCCAACGACTTCGCAACTTTAACGCCGCCGCCCTTGCCGCGACCGCCGGCGTGGATTTGCGCCTTGACGACCCAGACTGCACCGCCCAATGTTTCGGCTGCTTTCACGGCCTCATCAACGGAAAAGCACGGGATGCCGCGCGGAACTGTGACACCGAATTTACGGAGGATTTCTTTGCCCTGATACTCATGGATTTTCATGGGTGCTTTCCTTCTGATGCTTGAATATTGAAAACGAACTGGTTTAATTACCCGGAAAT
Organism: Pseudomonadota bacterium; assembly: GCA_040384645.1. GTDB lineage: Bacteria > Pseudomonadota > Gammaproteobacteria > Burkholderiales > Burkholderiaceae_D > JAZKIX01. The sequence continues at coordinate 20,263 of JAZKIX010000100.1, forward strand.
TGCTAGTAAAGAAGCTACCCGGAGGAAGATGCGACTGGCCGATGATGAGCCCGGCGCGAATGCAGCTGGTGACGCAAAGTAGTAATTTTGAAAAATTGAGGTGGGGCGAATTGGCTTAATTGGCTGACAAAAGACTGCGTATTAGGCGACAAACTGGGAGTCAAGCGAGAAATCAACCGAGAAACCGAGCGTTGCGGCAACGTTGCCTGCAAGCGATGTGATTGAGGTTGTCGAATCTGGTATGGGTGGTATGGGCA
>JAZKIX010000100.1:20529-33504 GCA_040384645.1 Pseudomonadota bacterium
GATAGGCGTCGAACTTGCCAAGATCAAGATGCAGCCGCAATCGATGAGAAGTGCTGCGCTGCCTGAGGTTTAGGCTGGCTTCATGGCCAACGCCGCAGCGGCATTCCAATAAGGACGCACTGACAGAGTCAAGCATGCGCAGATGCGCTAGCACTAATGAGGACGGAGACTGGGGCATAAAGACCGAGGCCGTGAAGCGGCAAAATTAAAAAGCCGCATTTGCGTGTCGCTGTCGCAGTTTCTACGACAGCAGCCGCTCATGCGGCGCTGCAAAAACCGGGCAAGTTTAGCACAGCCGGAACTTGCCATGCTCGATCACGGGAAATACTGGATCTCTATTTATTCATCGCTATCGTCGCTTTTTTGCATCGCAGCCTGTATTGCGCGCAGGGAAAAACCGCGCTGCAGCAAAAATCGCATTTGCTTTGCATGCTCTTTGGCGTCGGCCGCTGGCTGGCCAAACTTCCTGCGCCATACCTCGCGTGCGCGCGCCGTTTCATCTTGCGCCAGATTGCCTTTAATGTCGGATAAAGCCTCGCCATTGATACCGTGACTTTGCAGTTCCGCCACGATACGGCTATTGCCAAAACGCGCGGCCCGGCGATGTATAAGCGATTCTGAAAAGCGTGATTCAGATAAAAATTTAGCCGCTTCAAGCCAATCGAGTAAGGCCTCGATATCATCACCCTCTTGCGCGTAGCGTGTGAGTTTACGCGATAACTCGATCCGGCTATGTTCGCGCGCGGACAAATACTTAAGCGCGCGGGCTTTTAGGCTAATTTGCAACTTGGGCATGTTGGAGGCGAAGAACGCAGAAATTTAGGGAAGCTACCTCAAGGCTGCTCTGGGCGCCGCTCAACAGCTTCAACACGATGACTTACGGCGTATGCACTACCGCACAAGGTACAAGGTCAAAAAATCCATAAACCCGGCCTTACTGGCATCAATGCTCCAGCAAAGCCGTATTTATTCACCACACTCTATTCGACCGCTTTAAGCTTGGCGGCAGGTTCCGCAGGTTTTTCTGCTGCTTTAGCAACAGGCGGTAATTCACGTACACCGAGCGCGACCCGCACCTTGTTTTCAATTTCACGCGCCAGGTCAGGACGTTCTTTCAAATAATTACGCGCATTATCCTTACCCTGACCGATGCGTTCGCCGTTGTAGCTGTACCAGGAACCGGACTTTTCAACGATCTTGGCATCGGAGCCGAGATCGAGGATTTCGCCTTCACGAGAAGTGCCTTCGCCATACAGAATATCGAAATGCGCTTCCTTGAATGGTGGCGCGATCTTGTTTTTAACGACTTTAACCTTGGTCTCATTGCCGATCACTTCATCACCGGCCTTGATCGATCCGGTACGGCGGATATCGAGCCTGACCGAGGCATAAAATTTCAAGGCATTACCGCCGGTGGTGGTTTCGGGGCTACCGAACATGACGCCGATTTTCATACGGATTTGATTGATGAAGATCACCAGCGTATTGGTACGATTGATGCTGCCGGTCAATTTACGCAAAGCTTGCGACATCAGACGTGCTTGGAGGCCGGGCAAGGAATCACCCATATCGCCTTCAATTTCAGCCCTTGGTGTCAGCGCTGCAACTGAATCGATCACTATCAGATCGACACTGCCGGAGCGTACCAAGGCATCTGTAATTTCAAGCGCTTGCTCGCCGGTATCAGGCTGGGAAATCAATAACTCAGACAAATTAATGCCGAGCTTTTGTGCATAGCCGACGTCGAGCGCGTGCTCCGCATCGATAAAAGCGCAAGTTCCACCGAGTTTTTGCATTTCTGCAATGGTTTGCAGGGTCAGTGTGGTTTTACCGGACGATTCTGGTCCGTAAATTTCAACTACCCGACCACGCGGCAAACCGCCTACGCCTAGGGCAATATCCAAACCGAGCGACCCGGTTGAAACCACCTGCACTTCTTCAATCACCGCGCCGGCATCCATGCGCATGACCGAACCCTTGCCGAATTGCTTCTCGATTTGCGCCAGTGCAGCAGCAAGCGCCTTGCCTTTTTCAGTTAAGGGAGGGGGGGATTTTTTATCGTCCATCATATTCCTTTGGCTTTGGTTGGCTGCGTTGGCAGCCATGATTGAGACAATCTATTGAGACGATTTTATAAAATTCATCTCAGAAAATTGAACCCTTACAACGAAGCGTTTAACAGCATAGTTCTGAATTGAATTCGAAACGCCATACAAACCATACTGTATAAAAAAACAGTGATCAATGCAAGCACCACTTGAATTTGATGCAGATTTTCTTTGTCCATGCCAGTTGCTGTAAGTTTCCATACTTACTGTACATACACGCTATTGACTAAGCGATGGATCGATGCGGTCGACACCGGCACGCGGCCACAATATGCCGTATTGGGTGCTCCAGCCAGTCGGAATCGAGGATATTGTAGGGGGTATTGCATAAAATACACCCTTAGACGCACGTTTTAATTGGGCAAAAAAAAATACTCCCAATAGTATATTTTAATTCAAAAGCTCGGCTTTGAAGCTATTTCGAGCAACAGACAATGCCCGAGCGACATATTTCCTCGCCTTGCTACGGCAAATGCAACACAATAGCTAGTCTAAATTTCCATCGAATTTCCTGCCATGCGTATTTTGCTTGCCGAAGATGATGCTGTACTTGCCGATGGCTTGACCCGTTCTTTGCGGCAGTCAGGTTATGCCACCGATTGCGTTAAAAGCGGGGCTGAAGCCGATGCCGCTCTGGCGACGCAAGACTTCGATCTGCTGATCCTCGATTTAGGTTTGCCGAAAATGAGCGGGCTAGAAGTATTGCGGCGCTTGCGGGCCCGTAATTCGCGCTTGCCGGTGCTGATACTGACTGCCGTCGACTCAATCGAAGAACGGGTCAAAGCCCTTGATCTAGGCGCCGATGACTATATGGCTAAGCCGTTCGCCCTATCCGAGCTGGAAGCACGGGTGCGTGCCCTGACCCGGCGCGGTGCCGGCGGCGGCGCGACGGTGATCAAGCACGGGCCGCTGGTCTACGACCAAGTCGGACGCAGCGCTTATATCCACGAGCAGATGCTCGATTTATCGGCACGCGAATTGGGTCTGCTAGAGGTGCTGTTGCAACGCACCGGCCGTCTGGTATCGAAAGAGCAGTTGGTCGATCATTTATGTGAATGGGGCGATGAGGTAAGCAATAACGCCATCGAGGTCTATGTGCATCGGCTGCGAAAAAAGCTGGAACTGGGTGGCATCCGTATCGTTACTGTGCGCGGCCTCGGTTATTGCCTTGAAAAATTCCCTGAAGCGTCAATCGCGACCGTTTCGACCGACCGATCCAACGCGCCGCTATCGAAATGAGCGACGCTCAACCAGCTACCTCTGCCCACGCCGATGTGCTGGCGCCGCCGTTCAGTGGCGGTTATGAAATCGAACCCGACCAGCCGATCCAGCGTTCGTTATTTGGTGAAATCCTGGACTGGATGCTGGCGCCGCTACTATTGCTGTGGCCGATGAGTATCGCGATCACTTATCTGGTAGCAAAATCGATTGCCAACCAGCCTTTCGACCATGCGCTGGAAGACAGCGTCATCGTGCTGGCGCAGCAGGTCAAGGAAATCAATGGCGTGGTAATCACCCATCTGCCAAGCTCGGCGCGCGACACCCTGCGTGGCGACGATATCGACAAGCTGTATTTCCAAGTCATCGGCCCGCACGGCGAGTATGTTGACGGTGACCGCGACCTGCCTGCGCCCAAAGAAGAAGACAAGCCACAGTCCGGTGCGGTGCATTTTCGCAACGACAATCTGCATGGGGCCGAGGTACGGGTAGCTTACAGCTATGTCGATCTGCGCCGCAGCCGGGCCGAGAAAGAAGCGCCGCGGGAATACCATCAAGCCCTGGTGCAAGTGGGCGAAACGCTGGACAAACGCGACCAGCTGGCCAATGAAATCATCAAAGGGGTGATCCTGCCGCAGTTCATCATCTTGCCGATTGCGCTGGCGCTGGTCTGGTTGGCGCTGTCGCGCGGGCTGTCGCCGCTGGCGGAATTACAACAACGAATACGCGACCGCCGGCCTGACGACCTGAGCCCGATCGATTCCGGACAAGTGCCGGAAGAAATTTCACCGCTAGTACGATCGCTAAATGATTTATTGGCGCGCCTATCGCAGTCGATCCAGATGCAAAAACGCTTTATTGCTGATGCTGCACATCAAATGAAAACCCCACTGGCCGGCATGCGCATGCAGTCCGAGCTAGCCTTGCGCCAGACCGATCAAAATGAAATCCACCGCTCGCTGCTACAACTTTCCAAAAGTTCGGAATCGGCCACCCGCCTGATCAATCAATTGCTGGCGCTGGCGCGCACTGAAAATCTACCGTCCGAACCGGCCCTACTTCTGCCGCTGGAATTGTCGGAACTGGCGCGCAGCACGGTCCACGATTGGGTGCAAATCTCCTTTGTGCGCCAACTCGACCTAGGCTTCGAGCAATCAGGGCAGCCGATCATGATCCCTGGCAACCCGATCATGTTGCGCGAATTGCTCAACAACCTGATCGACAATGCCCTGCGCTACACACCGGCGCACGGCAGCGTCACGGTGCGGGTGCGTGCCGACACGGAAAAAAATCTAGCTTATTTGGAAGTCGAAGATACCGGCCCCGGCATCGCACAGGAAGAACGCTCGCATGTATTCGAGCGTTTTTATCGCATCCTCGGCAGCAATGCCGAAGGCAGCGGCCTAGGCCTGGCGATCGTGCGTGAAATCGCGCTGCAACATGCCGCGGTGGTCGATATTTTCAGCAACCCGCGCAGTACCCAAATCAAATTGCCTGGCTGCCTGTTTCGGGTCACCCTGCCAATGTATACCGCGCCCGCATTGAGTGACGACATCGGATAAATATGGTCGAGCAACCTTTATCATCAACTGCATATGCAGCGCCGCCATCCTCGGCCGACACTGTGTACTGGCGGCGTACCCGGCAACTCACGGTGATCCTGTTATCAATCTGGCTGACCAGCACGGTCGGCATCGTTGTGTTCGCCAGAGAATTGTCGACCATACATGTATTTGGGTGGCGGCTCTCGTTCTATATGGCAGCGCAAGGATCGGTCTTGATCAACCTCGGCATCGTGGCGTTTTACGCCTGGCGCATGGGCCGGCTCGACCGTGAAACGCTACAACATCTATCTGATACTGCCAAATGAAACGTCTTAAAAAATTTGCTATATGCGCGCCGATCAAAGGTTCGTCCGCCATCGACAAGTGGGCGACTGTCCCTGCATGCGAGGCGCAGTAGAGCGGCATGGCGCGTCCGACTTTTTTGCGGCAACTGACCGGCTATTACGCAGCTTATACCTGTGGCTTCCTGATGTTTCTAGCGGCATTGGCGATCCTGGAAAAAGAAGGCGTGCCGCGGGCCTGGATCGGCTACCTGTTTCTGTTCGCCACTATCGTGCTGTATGCCGGCATCGGCTTACTAAGCCGCACTTCCGAAGTCTCGGAATATTACGTCGCCGGGCGCCGCGTGCCCGCCCTGTTCAACGGCATGGCGACCGCAGCCGACTGGATGTCCGCGGCTAGCTTCATCAGCCTGGCCGGCGGCCTTTACTTGCATGGTTTCGATAGCCTGGCCTACATCATGGGATGGACCGGCGGCTTTTGTTTGGTCGCTCTGCTGATCGGGCCGTACTTGCGCAAATTTGGCCAATACACTATTCCCGATTTTTTGGCGGCGCGCTATGGCGGCAATGCGATCCGCATTCTCGGGGTAGCGGCAACGATATTGGTGTCGTTCACTTATGTAGTGGCGCAGATTTATGGCGTAGGTTTAATCACTTCACGGTTTACCGGCGTCGATTTTTCTGTGGGCATTTTCCTTGGGCTGGCGAGCATTTTGGTGTGTTCTTTTCTGGGTGGCATGCGGGCTGTGACCTGGACCCAGGTCGCGCAATACATCATTATTTTGGTGGCCTACTTGATCCCGGTGGTCTGGCTGTCGGTCAAACATACCGACAATCCGGTGCCGCAAATCTCTTATGGCTCGGTCCTGACCCGGCTCAGCGAACGCGAACTGCAACTGGAACACGATCCCAAAGAAAAACAGGTGCGCGCCATCTTTAAAACGCGTGCAGAAGACTATGCGAGCCGGCTCAAAAACCTACCCAAGTCATGGGAAGACGGCCGCGCCGACCTGCAGCGCCAACTGGAAGAGATCAAGATTGGCAACGCCTCCCTGATCCAAATCAAATCAGCCGAACGCGCCTTGGCCAATTACCCCAAGAACGCAGAGACAGCGCAGCGCCAATGGCAGCAGGCAATACGGGTCAACCTTAGCCGGGCGGAAGCGATCGTGCCGCACGCCACGCCTTTTCCCGGCGACGACCTGGCCGTGTCCGATATCAAGCGCAATAATTTCCTGGCGCTGGTGCTATGCCTGATGATGGGTACCGCCGCCCTGCCCCATATCCTGATGCGCTACTACACCACGCCATCGGTGCAAGAGACGCGCAAGTCTGTATTTTGGTCGCTGTTTTTCATCATGCTGTTGTATGTGACCATTCCGGCGCTGGCGGCCTTGGTCAAATACGATATCTATACCTCGCTGGTCGGTACTGACTTTTCTAATTTACCGGCCTGGGTCTCGTATTGGGCCAATATCGACAAGGTCAATCCGCTGGTCAATATCGTCGATGTCAACCGCGACGGTATCGTGCAATTGGCCGAAATCGCGCTCGATGGCGATATCGTGGTATTGGCCACGCCAGAAATCGCCGGTCTGCCCTACGTCATCTCCGGCCTGGTGGCGGCTGGTGGATTGGCGGCGGCCCTATCGACCGCCGACGGCTTGCTGCTAGCCATTTCCAACGCGCTGTCGCATGACATTTATTACAAGGTAGTCGATCCGAAGGCATCGAGCCAAAAACGCGTGACTATCTCCAAGCTGTTGTTGCTGGTAGTGGCGCTGGTCGCTGCCTACGCAGCATCGTTGAAACCCGGCGATATTTTATCGCTGGTGGGCGCCGCGTTTTCATTGGCGGCTTCGGCCTTGTTTCCGGCACTGGTACTTGGCGTATTCTGGAAACGCGCCAATCAGCAAGGCGCTTTCGCAGGCATGATCATCGGCTTTTCGGTCTGCGTCTATTACATGCTGCATACCAATCCGGTGCTGGGCGGCAGCGCTGCCAGCCAGTGGTTCCATATCGCGCCGCTGTCGGCAGGCGTGTTTGGCGTGCCGGCTGGCTGGCTCAGCATCATGCTGGTGAGCTGGCTGACACCGCCGCCTAAACAACGCGCGCTCGATTTAATTGCGCACATCCGTTCGCCTTGATGCACCATAGCGAAGCATTTATATGCAATACGCGCATTCACCAAAATGAGGCGCAGGCCATGCGACGCCAGATGCCTGTGCGTCTGCACCAATTGCAACGGCAGCACCATCATGGTGTACGCTGGCACAGTTCTTGATACTTGATAACTAAAACCACTTTTAAAGAATCGCCATGGCACACTTTTTTAATGAAATGTATGCGCGTAGTGCGGCGGATTCCCAAACGCCGGCAATCACCTCGACCCGTGAACATTACCGCCAGTTTGAAGCGTGGTTATCCGAGCAGGCGCCAGAAACCATTGAGCGCAAGCGGGCCGAAGCCGACCTTATTTTTCGGCGCGTCGGCATTACCTTTGCAGTCTATGGCAATGGCGCGGGCACTGAACGCCTGATCCCGTTCGACATCATCCCGCGCATCATTCCCGCCACCGAATGGGGCGTGCTGGAAAAAGGCTTGGTGCAGCGGGTCACAGCCTTGAACATGTTTATCCACGATATCTATCACGATCAAAACATCATCAAGGCCGGTGTGATCCCGCCGGAACAGATTTTTAAAAACGCTCAGTATCGTCCCGAAATGCAGGGTATTTCTGTCGCGTCCGACATCTATGCCCACATCGCCGGGGTAGATATCGTACGGGCTGACAAGGACGGCATCAGCGGCGATTTTTTTGTACTGGAAGATAACCTCCGGGTGCCGTCAGGCGTGTCTTACATGCTGGAAGACCGCAAGATGATGATGCGGTTATTCCCTGAATTATTTGCCCGTAACAAGATCGCGCCGGTAGCGCATTTCCCCGACCTGTTGCTCGACAATTTACGCTCGGTGGCACCGCAAGGGGTGGCCGATCCGACCGTGGTGGTGATGACGCCGGGCATGTACAACTCAGCCTATTTTGAGCATGCCTTTTTGGCGCAACAAATGGGGGTGGAGCTGGTCGAAGGGCAAGATTTGTTTGTTGACGACGACGCCGTCTTCATGCGCACCACGCAAGGGCCGAAACGGGTCGATGTCATCTATCGCCGGATCGACGATGACTTCCTCGATCCGCTGGCGTTCCGGGCCGATTCCTCGCTCGGCGTACCGGGTTTGCTGTCAGCTTACCGTGCCGGCAAGGTGACCCTGACCAATGCGATTGGCACCGGCGTGGCTGACGATAAATCGATTTATCCCTTCGTGCCCGACATGATCAATTTCTACCTGACAGAAAAGCCGATCCTCAATAATGTGCCGACCTACCAGTGCCGCAAAAAAGCTGACTTAGCCTACACCCTGGCGCATCTGCCGGAACTGGTGGTGAAAGAAGTCCATGGCGCCGGCGGCTACGGCATGTTGGTCGGACCGGCTTCGACCAAGAAAGAAATCGAAGACTTCCGCGCCCGCATCATCGCCAAACCCGAAGGCTATATTTCGCAACCGACCCTGGCGCTGTCGGCTTGCCCGACCTATGTCGAGTCCGGCATCGCGCCGCGCCATATCGATTTGCGCCCCTTTGTACTATCGGGCAAAACTGTCTCGATGGTGCCCGGCGGCCTAACGCGGGTCGCCTTGCAAGACGGTTCGCTGGTGGTCAACTCATCCCAAGGCGGCGGCACAAAAGACACCTGGATTCTCGAAAGGTAACACCATCATGTTAAGCCGCACCGCAGATCACCTATTTTGGATGGCGCGTTACACCGAACGTGCTGAAAACACCGCACGCATGCTCGACATCACAGTGCAAACCTCGCTCCTGCCGCAATCAGAGGCCGAGGTCGAGCAAAGCTGGCGCGCCATGCTTAGCATCTCCGAACTGCAAAGTGCATTCGATGAAAAATACGATGCACTGACACCGCAAAATGTACTCGCCTTCATGGCACGCGATCCCGGCAATCCATCGTCGATTGCATCGTGCCTGCGTGCCGCACGCGAGAACGCCAGGGCCGTGCGCGGCGCCCTCACTACCGAGGTATGGGAAACACAAAATACCATCTGGCTCGACCTGCAAAACCTGCTCAAAGACGGTTTGCTGGAAAAAGTCCCAAGCCAGTTTTTTGAATGGGTCAAATACCGCTCGCACCTGTCGCGCGGTGTCACCATCGGCACCATGCTGAAAGACGAAGCATTCCACTTCATCCGGCTCGGTACCTTTCTGGAACGGGCCGACAACACCGCGCGCCTGCTCGACATCAAGTTCCATGGCGCCGCCAAGACCGAATTGCCGGAGCATGACAACCAGATTGATTTTTATTACTGGGCCGCGATATTGCGGTCGGTATCGGGCTTCGAGGTGTATCGCAAGGTCTACCGCGACGTCATCACGCCGCAACGGGTAGCGCAACTATTGATCCTGCGCGCCGACATGCCGCGTTCTTTGCTGGCTTGCATGGATGAAGTGGTCAGCAATTTGAAATCCGTCAGCAATAACGGCTCGTCCGAAACTGAACGCCTCGCTGGGAAATTACACGCTGAGTTGAAGTTTGGCCGGATCGAAGAGATCCAGGAAGAAGGCTTGCACGATTTTCTGACGGCATTTCTGGAGCGGATTTTTAAGTTAGGGAATCGGCTGAGTCATGATTTTTTGGTGCCGTTGCAAAGTTAATGCGGGGTGGGCGATGCAGGGGTGTCGCGGGGTTTCACTTTCTTTTCAGATGGGGCTGGGCGCTCGGCTAGGGTGTTGATGATTCCCCCTACCGAGCTAACGCCCTCTCCCCAGCCCTCTCCCGCAAGCGGGCAGAGGGAGCCAAAATCGGCGCCATCCAGACGCCAGCTGCCACACAAATTGATCCACAGCACACGCCAAAACGTCGCTCCGCAATCGTGCTGTAAAATCGGCTTTTTACATTCAATGGTCACATCATGACTTACTGTGTTGCCATGCGACTCAATAGCGGACTGGTTTTCTTGTCCGACTCACGTACCAATGCTGGCGTCGACCAGGTTGGCAGTTTCCGCAAGATGAGCGTGTTTGAAAATCCGGGTGACCGGATGATGGTGTTGCTCACGGCCGGCAATCTGTCGATCTCGCAATCGATCCGCCAAATTATTTCAGACCACGTCAATGCCGCAGGTAAAAGCATCTGGACCGTCAACTCGATGTACGAAGCGGCGCAAATCATCGGCGATGCGATCCGCACGGTCCATCTGCGCGATGCGGCGGCGCTGGCTAATTTCGGTATCGATTTCAACGTCAGCATGATTTTCGGCGGCCAAGTCGGTGAAGCCAAGTACGGCAAGCCAATCCTGGACCGCGTGGTGACACCCGACACCACGCTGGACGAGGCGGCCAAATGCGCGCTGATTTCAATGGATTCCACCTTGCGATCAAATATTTCGGTTGGCTTGCCGCTCGACTTGCTGCTGTATGAGGCTGGCAGTTTTGCCGTCAACCGTTTTGTCACAATTGACGAACGCAATCAATATTTCCAAATGATCCGCACCACTTGGGGTCAGCAATTGAAAAGCATTTTCGAAGACATCGCCGACCCGGTCTGGGACGCCGCGCCGGAGGCCACCGCCAACGTCTTGTCGGCCACCAATATGCATAGCAAACCGGTGCGCGTGCCCTTGCCGCCAGCGCTGGCGGCGCGCAATGTGGCGCCGGCGCTTCTGCAATCGGTGGCGCAACATGACATCGCCGATACGCAGCCATAGGCACCACAAGGTGAAATGTGCGGTTCGCCCAGTTCCCATGCGCACTGAGCAAAGCAGATAAGACGAAACCAAGCCCAACACATGGCCCACGAAAGACACAAAAAGCACGAACAACGCGAAAAGAGACATAGTGAAATTCAGTTTTGTCCGGTTTGATTTTTTACCTGCTTTTCGTGTCTTTCGTGGACAAACGTTCAGTTTTGGATTTGCTTAGCGTGTACGCTAAATGCCTCTGGCCGCATTTGCTCCAACCGATGTAATACCCACCCGTAATACCCACCCACTCTCCACTTTTCGTATGCACAATGCCTTGCTGGTTTTCATCGCCGTCCTGTTGGTTTTACTCAATGGTTTTTTTGTGGCTGCCGAATTCGGCCTGGTCAAATTACGTCAGACCCGCATCCGCGCCATCGCCAAAACCCAGGGCTGGCGCGGCCGGATTTTGGTCAAAGTACATGGCAAGCTTGATGCCTACCTGTCGGCTTGCCAGTTAGGCATTACGCTCGCGTCGCTCGGTCTGGGCTGGATTGGCGAACCGGCATTTGCCGACCTGTTGCATCCCGTGTTCGGCTGGTTTAATGTCATTTCGCCTGAAATTATCCACGGCGTTTCATTTGCTTTTGCCTTCTTCGTCATTTCGTTCCTGCATATCGTGGTAGGCGAACTAGCGCCCAAGACGGTCGCAATCCGCTTCCCCGAAGTAGTCAGTCTATGGGGTGCAGCGCCGCTGTATGGCTTTTACTGGCTGATGTATCCGGTAATCTGGCTGCTCAACGCCAGCGCCAATGCCGTGCTGCGCCTGGCAGGCCTCTCCAACGTGCATGGCCACGATGCCCACTATTCCACCGACGAGCTCAAGCTGATCATGCGCACCAGCCGGCCCGGCGAACGTTTTACCCGCGATGAATGGAATGTACTGGCGCAAACCCTCGATTTCAGCGAACTCGAAGTATCAGACCTGATGCGTCCGATCAATGAAATCGCTGCCTTATATGAAAACGAATCGCTGGAAAAAAATCTGGGCACGGTATTCCGCCGCCGCTTCAGCCGCTATCCTTATTTCGACAGCAACGGCATCGAAGCGCTGGGCGTGATCCACATGAAAGACTTGTTTTTTGCCCAGCATGAAGGCAAACAGATCGAAGACTTGCATCAATACCTGCGCCCGGTGCAAACCATTTCGCCCCGTACCCCGGCGCTGGAATTGTTCCGTCGCTTCCGCAAGGGCGCGCCGCATTTTGCCCTGATCGGCAAGAAAGGCGAAAAGCCGCAAGGTTTCATCACACTCGACAATCTATTGGGCGCGATGGTGGGTGAAATGCGCGATGAATTCCGCCAGAACGACAATGACTGGACCCGGCTGGACGACGGCACCTTCATCGGCAAAGGCAGCCTGCCGATTTTCTCACTGGAACGGATGCTTGGTCTGGACGTAGAAAACGAAGAATTGAAATTGCAAGACGTGGAATCGGTCGGCGGCCTGATCATGGCCAAGCTGCGCGATATCCCCGAGCAAGGGCAAAAAATCGCATTCAGGGGCTTCGATATCGTGGTCAAGAAAATGATCGGACCGCGGATATTGCTGGTACGGGTCTATCCGCATGAGAAGGTGGATGCAGACGATCTGGATTGAGTTACTGGATTATTCAAAAATGGCTCTATGTGATTTCGAGTGGGTAACTTCACAAATCCCCCCGTCATTCCCGCGCAGGCGGGAATCCAGAGCTTCCTGGGCGCTCTGGATCCCCGCCTGCGCGGGGATGACGAGATAGTGCTTCTCGCGCGGCACCTTGCTGGCAGTCCCGATCGTCAATACGCTCGCCTTCATCCACCAGTCGCGCTATCTGCCCGACCGGCGCGACCTGAATCGCAGCTTCCCGGGCAGTTCGAGCGGGTCGCTCGCCGCGCGCCACAGCCTTCATCTCCTCTCGCAGTGATCGCAGGCTCCGGACCTTGGCGTGTGTCATTTGGACCTCCGTGATGCTTCCGTTCTCGTGACCAGCAGGCCAATCCCACGGTCGC
>JAZKIX010000101.1:0-4133 GCA_040384645.1 Pseudomonadota bacterium
CAATCGCCTTTGCAATCTGAAAAGCAAACCGTTCTTCCCCATAATTGCGTATCACTTTCTCAATATTTTGTTCGGTCTCGACCGCCAGCCATTGCGCAGCCGAGCGGCCGCGTGTGCTGTCCATCCGCATGTCTAGCGGGCCATCTGAACGAAAACTAAATCCACGGGCCGCATCGTCCACTTGCGGCGACGAAATTCCCAAATCAAGCAACACGCCATCGATCTGTGCAATGCCGCGTGCCGCCAATGCCTCTGCCAAAGTGGCGAAACTATCGTGGACAATCTCAAAGCGCGGATCCGCTATGGTTTGCGCATTTGCAATCGCCTGCGGATCTTTATCAAAAGCAATCAAACGCCCCTCAGGCCCCAATTGCGCCAAAATCTTGCGGCTGTGTCCGCCACGCCCGAAAGTGCCGTCAACATAAATCCCGCCGGCAGCATCGCCGGCAATCGCCAGCGCTTCCACCGCTTCATCCAGCAGCACCGTGCGGTGCTGCAACTCAGGCACCGTTTGCATGTTCATCGCGTGCCATTAGAAAGAAAAATTACTTAAAGCATCGGGCATACCGCCAGCGATCGCATCGGATTCGCTTTCGGCCAATTTGGCGGCATCCCAGATTTCAAAATGACTACCCATGCCCAGCAACATGACGTCGCGCGTCAAGCCGACCGCTGCCCGCAGTTCCGGCGCGATCAAGATGCGGCCAGCCGAATCGAACTCGACATCGGATGCATTACCCAAAAAAATACGCTGCCATGCACGTGCTGACATCGGCCAGGCGGCAATTTGCTCGCGATGGGTTTCCCATACAGGGCGAGGAAAAAACAAGAGGCAACCGTGCGGATGCTTGGTCAGGGTGACCCGCCCTTCGCATTGAATCGTCAAGGCGTCACGATGCTTAGACGGAATAGACATCCGACCTTTGGCATCGAGATTGAGAGCAGACGCGCCTTGGAACACGGGGAGAAGACCTTTTTTATAGTTTGTTTGGGATGAAATTTTCGCGCCAGGCCTGCTACCAAAAACAGAAAATCCCCACAAAAAAACACTTTTTCACACTGTCGCCCACTTTAGTTGATGCAATATTAGTGGTCAAGCGGTTTTGCAAATGAAAGTTGAATTTTATGAATGAAGTCAAAGACTTAGCGCAATTATCTCAAGTAGCGACGTGTTGGAATTCCCTGATTAATTAGGGACTTATCGAAGAGAGTGAATGTAGCGACTCAATTAAACACATGTGTTTAATTGAGTCGAAAATGCGGTGAAAATTCTCGATTTCACAACTTTTATCAGGACAATTTAATCCCTACAGGCAATAAAATCGTCTAATTGGCATGGATATTGCGTTAAATTACTTGCATTCAAGAAATAACTAGCGCATCCGATATGCTTAATGTAGGGTTGAAATCAGTCTAAACGGCGTATTTTGACAATAATGCGTAATCGTCCATCGTGAATGCAAAATGCCGCGGATACGCTAGTGGTAATGCGGCGCTGACGTGGACACAGCAACGGTCATCAGAATCGCTAAAGATCCGCAAGTAAGTTTGTACCTCGGATTTGAACGGCACTTCTTTAAGGAGCTTCGTCATGAGCATCGCCCTTGCGCATACTCGCCCTGTCTACAATCTTGCAGAAGTCCAGGATGCGCGTGAACGCAGTCTGGGACGTTCACCAGAATTGGACGCTTTTTACGAGCGTATGCTCGACAATGGCGCGGAACGTTTTGTCACGACGCCATCTTCTACCGACGTACTCGATCCACTGTACGAAGACTGTCCCAATTTCAACGAAGTGCTCGATGACCTAGGCCGCTATCTTGGACTGGCTCATGCCGGCAACGCCAGTGTCAATGTCATGCCGATCCTGTTGCTGGGCGATCCCGGCGTCGGCAAAACCCATTTTGGCAAACGCCTGGCCAATGCGATGGATACTGATTTTGAATTCATCAGCATGAATGCGCTATCGGCCGGCTTTGTCATTACCGGCAGTTCGGCCAGCTGGAAAGGTGCCAAATGCGGCAAAGTGGCAGAGCGTCTGGTGCGCGGACAATATGCCAATCCAATTGTCTTGCTCGATGAAGTGGAAAAAGCATCCGGCTCGACCCAGTCGGATCCGATGGCGGCTTTATATCAATTGCTAGAGCCGGAGACCTCGCGCAATTTTCGTGACGAATTCATCGATGTCGATATCGATGCCAGCCAGATTTTTTGGGTGCTCACCGCCAATAGCACTGACGGTATTCCCGCGCCCTTACTCAATCGTATGGCGGTCTATGAAGTGCCGACGCCGACCCAGGAACAGGCGGCCGGTATTGCACAAAGGATTTATGCCGGCCTGTTGAAAGAACTGAATTTAAAAAATTTTTCTGAAAAACTACATCCAACCGCACAAGAGAAACTAGCGAACATCGCCCCACGCGAAATGCGCAAAACCTTATTGGATGGGCTGGGTTACGCGGTTGCCGCAGGACGCGACGATGTGCTTGGCGAAGACATTCGGCTTCGCCTGCATGGCAACAAACAAAGAATGGGATTTTGATAACGGCGGCACATTCGACAGATTGGCAAGAATGGGCGATACGAGGATTTGCCACAAAAAGCACGCGTATTGGTGAGGCATAAAGTGCTGAGGGCAGCTCACATTTGCAACACCAATTCGCGTGCTCCTAGACACATATTCATTCAACAGACGTCGAAGACGCAATATCCGCCTAATGTGCGCCCATTTGTTGTCCGCCAACGCTGCCAGCGGCCACGCTGCCTGAAGGATCAAGTCCCGACGCAAGTTCAGGCGAACCTTGGCGGAACAGGGACTTGATTTGTTGCCGTAAGTCGGGCGTATCTTCATGACTATGGACCGCCACCGCATGTTGTACGGCGGCTTCCAGCAATTCGTCGTCATTATCGGCGCTGATCGCAACCGTACAATTCATTTCACTTGGATAATCGCGGCAATCGATATATTTCCTTTCCATTTCATTCTCCTCAATGCTGATACCTCAATCGATGCAGGTATCGCTACGCCGGCTAGTTTGTGCAAAGCCTGATTCCAGCCGCCCCATTCAAGCATCAACGCAGCAAAAACCCGCGCTATATTTGACCGTGAAAATCGCTGCAATATCCCTGGCAACGATAAAGACTTATCACAGCATTGAAAAGAAAACCGTGAAAGACACTTGCCTGCAATCGGCTTTATTTAAAGCCATCGCCCAAGACCTTAAGCAAATCAGCTTCGGACAGATCATTCAAATTCTTGCCCTTCCAGCTGGCCGGCGCGCTGAAGCTGTCGAGCTTGAAATAATCGACATGCGCACGCAAGTCGCGGTCGCCATCCTTCACCGTCATCGAATTGAATTCGCGGGCCGGCGGTTCATTGGCATGGCCTTTGAACCCGCCCACCATGGTGTAAGCGAAATCAGTGGAAGCGGTGAGGCCGAGCTGCAATTTAGCCGGCAAATTGGGCTGGGTCATATGATCCAAGCTCATGCCTTTCCAAGTGAATGCCAGCAAATCAAGGTCGAGTTGCGTGACCTTCCATTTTTGTCCTTGTAGGCGGTGCAAAGAAATAAAGGTATTACCGATCCGCACCAACCGCAATTCGTGCCAATTTTGTTGCGTGCCGTAGACCTGTTGTTGTGACCGCCCATCGACCGTGCGCAAAACGGAAATTGCCGGGGTTGCAGCGCCGTCGGAGCCAGTCGCCAACAACACGTAATTTTCATCGGCCTGTTTCCAGTCAGGCGCTTGCGGCGCCGGCTTACGCGCCATCAGGCCGATATACGAACCGGAACCGCGACGCGGCGGCTCACCCGCCTTCAAACCTTCGGTCTTGACCCGTGTCGTCATTACAAAGTCGCCTTCGTACTCACGCATCAGGAATGGCGCGTGGAATCCTGCCAGCCAATAACTGGTATACGGCTCGATCAACAGCGCACCGCCGTCGACCGAAACTTTGGCCACCTGGGTCGGCCAACCCTCGGCATCGCTCATCCATTGCCACCTCTTAAGCGCATCGGGCGAATCGAATTTTTCATCGATGACGGTCACGGCATGGGCGATTGACAAGCTACTGCACACGGCCAGCAAAGCCGAGTACGCACATCGGCGGATCGAAATTTTCATGGCTGCCA
>JAZKIX010000101.1:4143-11160 GCA_040384645.1 Pseudomonadota bacterium
TAAGATAATTACATCGCGTTTCGTAAAAACGCAGTGTAAAAGCCCTGTAAGGCGCGGGCTAGGCATGAAATTGATACGCCGCGTTTCACCCATGAGACAATTTGACCTATGAATTCGCTCAATAACCTTCGCGACATGGCCTTGTTCGTAGCGGTGGCAGAAGCCGGCAGTCTGACTGCGGCCGCGCTCAACGCCGGCGTGCCCAAAGCGACATTGTCGCGCCGCATTTTGGCAATGGAGGCGCGTCTGGGTGTCGCCCTATTTCATCGCGGCGCGCGCAAACTGACGCCGACCGCCGAAGGCAGCTGGTACCTGACGCAAGCGCAAAGCCTGGTGGCGCAAGCCGATGTCTTGAACGACGGCTTGCGCGGCAATCAGGCGGCGGCGGCAGGTTTGGTACGTATTTGCACCTCGCCCGATGTCGGGCAGCATTTATTGGGTCCGGTTTTAAGCGCCTTCATGGCGCGCTACCCGCAGATCGAACTCGATATCGACTTGACGCCACGCTATATCGATCTGGCCGAACAATCCTGCGATATCGCGATCCGCACAGGCTTGCAGGCCGATTCCAAGCTCTATGCACGCAAACTGGCCGACCTGCCGCGCCAGATATTGGCCGCACCCAGCTATCTGGCGCGCGCCGGCGTGCCCGATGGCATTAACGATTTGGCGCGCCATACCTGCATCCGCTTCAAGGGACGCGGCTTGGTCGAAACCCATTGGCCGCTGCAATCAGGCGATGAAAAACTGCTGCTGCCAGTCCATGGCGGATTGCTGGTCAATACCGTCGGCATGGCGCAAGCCTTGTTGGAAAATGGCAGTGGATTGGGCTTGATCATTCCCGATTTTTGCGCGTCTGCGCTGGCAGACGGGCGCTTGCAGCGCGTCTTGCCCGAATGGTCCGGTGTCGCGTGGCCGGTGTACGCCGTCATGCGTGAACGACGCCAACCGGCAAGGGTCAGGTTGTTGCTGGACTATATGGCAGAGGCGTTTTTATGAGTGTGAATTTAAAACCGAATCTGCAACTGCAACCGCCGATCCCATTCACATTAGTTCCAGCATTGCCGGAAGATTTAGAAGCGCTGGTAGCGATACGCATCGCCGCCATGCGAGACAGCCTGGAACGGATCGGGCGCTTCGACCCGCTGCGTGCGCGAGAGCGGCTGCTGGCTAGCTTTTCTGCAGCGCATACCCGGCACATCATGCTCGGCGCCGTCCATGTCGGCTTTATCACGCTTAAGCCGCAAGACGGTTCGCTATTGCTGGACCATTTTTACCTGCTGCCTGCATCGCAACGGCGTGGCCTGGGTTCTGCCGTATTGAGGCAGATCGTCGCTGAGGCCGACGCGCTGGCCCTGCCGCTGCGAGTGACAGCACTACGCGACAGCGGCGCCAATCGATTTTATCTGCGGCATGGCTTCCAACTATCCAGCACTGAAGAATTCGATAATCACTACCTGAGGCCGGTCAAATGTCTTTTTTAGCCAAAAATATACTCCGGCGTGTATTATTTTTCATCCAATGAATACCTGTGGCTTAAGCATGATTTAAGCATATACCCCCGCCAATTCAAGAAAATGCCGGATGTAACTCAATCGTTATAGCGCACCGGCTGCATAAACCATGCAATCACGCTCAGCAGCAACATGATGCTGGCGACCCAGACCAAGGCGCGCCAGAGTTTGTTGCCCGATTTTATGACTTCAAAACTATCGACATACACCGTTTCGCAAGCGCCGTTGCCGGTATCGTTACGCACGGTGCTGGTACCGCGTTTGAATGCAAAACCTTGATTGTGAGAATACTCGGCCAGGCGGCCACGGAAGCGTATTTGATCGCCGACTTGGACCTTGCGCATCAGCTTGGCAATGCGCGGATCGGCCGTCAGCAAGTGGTTATTGGAAATCGCCGCCTGATCGAACGCGGCATAGGCTTGATGCGAATTGGTCTGGAAATTGCACGTAAATTGCAAATTGTAAAACTCGAAATCGGCATACACGCCCGTGCGCGCATTGTTGCCCCAAATGACGCACAGATCGGTGATATTTAGACTGTCGTTGGCCTCGCGATGGATATAGTCCCACCAGCTGTCCGCATTGTGCTTGCTCACGATCAGACCGGTCAATTCGTAATCGAACAGCGGCTGTACCGTATACGCCACCTCATTACTGACGACGTCGAATGGCGCTTCCTGTAGCGAAGTTTGCAATGGCTCTTCCAACAACGCTGCATGCAATTCCAGCGGCGGCGGCAATGCGTCGCTACGCCACACCGCCAGCATCAGCAATAGCAAATTGAAGATCAACATCCATTTAATGAGACGACGTGTCATAAGGCGCGAGCTAAATTGAAAGGCGTTAGAAAGCTTGAACAGGCGGCAAATATACCTTAGCCTGCAATGCCTCTCAGCAATCTTGAATAAAAAAGCAGCCCGCAGGCTGCTTTTTTCTTGACGCTATAAACCAACTAACGCGGATCGTTAGCCGACTGCATGGTCCACAAATGGTCGGCCGAACCATTGTCGTGGAACTGCACGACGTTGGCGCTATCGTCTTGCGACATATTGCTCACGCCCAATAACAAGCCGCTGTGCTTGCTGCGGATCTTGAATTGGCCGCCGCCATTGTCGATCCATTGCCACAGGTGGTCGGCGGTGCCATTGTCGGCCGCCTGCTTGATCAATGCACTGTCCGCGGTCGACATGCCGTCGATGCCCAGCACCAGATTGCTATTGATATTGCGCAGCATGAAATAGCCGCCGCCGGCATCGACCATTTCCCACAAATGGTCCGCAGTGCCATTGTCGTGATATTGCTGCACTTGCGCGCCGTTGGCGGTAGAGGCGCCGCTGACAGCCAGCATCTTGTTGCTATGGACGTTGACGATCTTGAATACTGGCTTGCCCAGGGCTTGCAATTCACTCAAGCCCCAGCCGTTGCCGCCGCCAAAATTATTCGCTACTACCCGGATTTGCGAAGTCGTCAAGGTCGGGAAAGTCACACGGTTCATCGCATTGCCAACCGGGCTGGCGAAGCTGCGGATCTGGCCAGGAACGCTCAACCATGCGCTGCCATTCCAATATTGCAGATCGTAATTGGCAGGTTTTTTGACCCCGCCGCCATCATCGTAGAAAGTGATGCGCACTTCGCGCAGCGTCACATTACGCTGGAAATTGACGCCGTAAAAATCGCTGGCATTCGATGAGGCATATGAAGTCCAGCGGCTGTTTTGCGGGATGCCGGTGCGATACACCACGCCGTCGATGCCGTTCCAGATATTGTCGGCACTAAAGACGTAACTGGCGAATGGCTGCGTGCCATAGCCAAAGTGCTGGCTATTGTTGGCGATATTGACCAGACCGTTGCTATTGCTCTGCGTGATCGGGTTGCCGACATTGACGGTGATCGCATTCAGGTTGCCTTGGCTGGCCACTTTAGTACCATCGACAAATACGCTCAAGCCCGCGCCTTGACCATAGCGGCCACCGGTACGATCCCACAACACGGTCAGGTTATGGCCGTGGTACGGCGTATTTTCCAGCGCAAAATAGTCCCAGCTGGCCGGCGCCAGCGGCTTGATCACCACTGTATTGCCAGCTTGTCCGCGGATACCGATCAAGCCCGAAATCACATTGTCGTTATAGGTCGAATGGTTGTAATCCTCGCTGTGATTGTGCCCATCGTAGAGCCAGAAGTTGCCATCGGCATCGTGCGCCTCCGCCACGTAAGGCACACCATTGCGGTATTGGGTTGCCGCGTATTTACGCAGCAAATTGACATAATCATTGTTGGTGATCACCGACTGCGCCGGATAATCGATCAGCAGATTGGCGACGCCGGTCAACACTTGCGAAGTTTCATACGGCCATGATGGGCCAGTCCAGCGGCAGCAGCCTTGGGTCGCTTGGTGGTAATACCAAGGACTGCGGCGCTCGACCGTAGTCGGGCCATAGTTGGCGGCAAACCCTTGCGGGTCTAGCAATTGCGCCATCGCTACCGCGTCCGACGCCTGCGGCATATTAAACATCCACGGCACAAAACCTTGCAGCTCGCGCGTATCGAGCAAGGCATTGGATGGATTGTTATCACGATGCATATGATAGAAAAACTTGCGATTGTTATCCCACAACCGCGTCTGCATCGCCGTTTGCAGGGCGCTGGCACGGTTGTTGTAGTCATTCGCGGTGGCGCTATCGCCGGTCAGGTTGGCGATGCTGGCAATCGCCCGCGCGTCGCCATATTGATAGGCGTTGATGGTCGGCCGATAACCCGGCCCGCCGTGATACGGATCGTTGGATTGATACGAGGCTGGTGTCAATTCGGTCGCATCCCATACCGGCACTTGCCAATACAAGCCCAGCGCCGCATTGAAATGCGTGTCCCAGCCACGGTATTGCTTCACCAGCGCCGGCGCCAGTGCCGTGGTGAAATTTTTATCACCAGTCGCAAGGTAGGTTTGCCACACTGAACTGGCCGCCCAATAGCTGTATTCATGCGCCCAATCGGTGGTATCGAGATTGACGCTATCGTGTTGCGGCTTGGGGAATTGCCCCGGCCCGTTCAGCCAGTAGTTGATATTGTCCTTGACATACTGCTGGTTGCGCAGCCAGCGTCCCTCGATGGTCTGGTGCCCCGCCGCCGCATTCACGCCGCCATACGGCGCACCATAGAACACCGGCGCCAAAAATTCCGTCGACAGCCAGCCATAGATCGGGCCGGTGTACACCAAGTGTTCTTTATACGTCTGCCAGCGGTAGTAATAAATCTGCTGGATTTGCGTATCCGGCACTTCGAGGAATGGAATATTGTGATTAAACCATTCCGGGTCGTTGACATTGCCCAGCAAGACCCCCTTGTTCAAGAAGTTGGTGCCACCCGGCGCAGCACCAGGATAAGGCGTCGGCGGTTCGATTGCCAAAGCCAGGTTAGCGAGCATTAATACCGCCGCAAAGGCGATCGGCGTGGGTCTCAACATCATAAGAAATTCTCCTGAAAAATAGCGGGGTCACAGCCTATGACGCATCGTCACGGCAATTTTTTGAATAGAAATACGTGAATCGATTGCAGCCGAAACAGCGCATGGGCACGCTAGCCAGACGCCTGCGATTGCAGCAAGACAAAGTCCGCAGAGAAAATAATGCGCCAACGCCATCAACGGCGCGGGTGGATTGAAGAGAATCGGAAGCTAATCTAGACCGCAATAAATAATACTATATTTTTAGTTGAAAACGTATTTTGATGAGCTGTTTTTCTGAGTACCAAACACTGCCTATTACATTGCCTTATTCACGTTCTGGCACCAGAATATACTCACCGGTGTATTTTTTAAGACCCAATGAAGGCGTGCGGCTTAATGAGTATTTAGGCATATACCCCCTTATAAAATCGACATTGGACAGGCGCATCGGCACTGCGTATGCTGACGCGCAGACAACAACGTCCGCTTCCAACGCCGCCAATGCCACGCAATATTGAAATCAAAGCGCACATCGCCAGCGTCGAAGCGCTGCTCCCCATCGCCGCCGCACTAGCCGACCAAGGCCCGACCGAAATCTTGCAAGACGATACATTTTTCACATGTGCCAATGGTCGGCTCAAGCTGCGCATGTTTTCCCAAAGCGAAGGCGAATTGATTTTTTACCGCCGCGCCGATCAGCACGGGCCGAAGGAATCGTTCTTCCTGCGCTCGCCCACCTCCACCCCCGACACCCTGCGCGAATCGTTAAGCCTGGCCTACGGTCAAGCCGGCCGGGTGCAAAAACAGCGCGCCCTGTTCATGGCCGGACGGACTCGCATCCATCTGGATCGGGTCACCGGACTGGGTGATTTTCTAGAGCTGGAAGTCATGCTGCAAGACGGTGAGTCAAGCGAGATCGGCGTGCGCGAAGCACATGCATTAATGGCGCGCCTCGGAGTGGAACCGTCGCAACTGGTGGCGGATGCGTATGTCGATTTGTTGGCGCGACGTGCGGCAAATCATTGATAAAGCCTCCTCGACCCACCACCTGATCCAATCCCAACATGCTCGAATTTCTGTTTGAAATATGCTGCGAGTTTTTGCTGCAAGCTGCCGTCGAAATTTTAGCGGAGCTGGGTTTTCACTCGCTGGCCGAAACCTTCCATCGTAGGCCGAATCCGTGGTTGGCCGCGATCGGCTTTGCCCTCTTTGGCGCAGCCGCTGGTGGCCTTAGCCTGCTATTGTTTCCCTCCCACTTTGTCCACAACCACACTTTGCGCCTGGTCAATCTGCTCGTCACACCGATTGCGGCTGGGTTGATGATGATGGCGCTTGGCGCTTGGCGCGCCCGACACGGACAAGATGTGCTGCGGATCGACCGCTTTTTTTATGGATATCTATTCGCGCTTGCGCTGGCGGTTGTGCGTTTTGTTTATCCGCAATGAAGCTGCTGGCGCCAGCGCGCCAATCGACGGCGATAAAACTGATTGATTATGCTTTCAAAAAAAACACAGCCTGATCCCATGCTCAAAACGCGCAATTGGCGAAGTACCGTTGCCATTGGCGGCTGCGCACTCGCAGTTATAAGCTGGATATGCGCAGCCTTGGGCGTGCGCAGCATATTGGGCGATGTTTTCGCGCCAAACGAATGGGCACGGCAAGAAATCGTCGCCATGATCGACTTTCACTTTCGCCTGGCTCTGTTTCTGGGGGCGACGACTTTTCTGAGCTCAATCGGTATCGCCTGTTGGGGTTGGCGCCGTACACCAGTTCAGGCTCGCATCATACTGGGCCTGCATAGCGTGGCGATTGCGGCGATCCTGGCATCATTGTGGATGTAATTTAAGCCACTCGTGCGGTCAAATATAGATAAAGAATTTGCGCTTTATCCGCAACACCAACCGATGCCAGCTACCCCGACCGCCGCTGCTGGAATATTGCCGGTAGCGGCAGCAGCCCCAACCAAAAATCCCATGATCGCGCATCCTGCGGTAGAACCTTCGCAGCTCAGTTCAATAGTGGGCGGCTTACCGGCAGAAAAATCATCCAGCATCTGGTCGA
>JAZKIX010000101.1:11170-15066 GCA_040384645.1 Pseudomonadota bacterium
ACCGCACAAGTGACTTGCCAGCCTCTGCCGGCAGCGCGCCGATGGTGGCAGCCAAATCAGGATGTTGGCGCTGCCAATGGGCGAGGATATCGCGCAATTTTTTCGGCAAGCATTCGTTTTGGCAAGAACGGTTGATACGGCTGCTGATTTCTTTTGAAAAGCGCGTCAAATAAGGGCCCGCACGCAGGATGGCAGCTTCCGCATTGCCCAATACGTGATCCGCTTCACGCCTCAATACCCGGACTAATTGGTCGCGGCTCACCACGGGATTGTCGTCAGGCGCCTGCACCGTCTCTACCAAGATGGCTTCAAAATCGAGCAAGCGGTGCAGATCTTGGGCGCAGGCACTGATGGTCAATCTGTCGCCCAACTGCAATGTCCCCACCTGTGGCTGGGGAATCGGGGGAACCGTAGGGCCGGTCGATGAGATCGGTAAGCATAAACGTCCTGCGGGCGTGTCGAAACATATCTCGACAGGAAATTGTTCGTTGGCCATCGCATGCTCCTGGGTTGATTTGCATTCGTCATAGGTCGGGCATGCAATCACTGGCATTGGCACGCCGAACCGATCATTGCCCTGCTTGCACGATCATTTCGAGAATAACGACTTTCCAAATGGCAGAATTGCGCTTCATCAAGGTCATTCCAGTCAGGGCAGCGCATGCGTCGATACTGCTGTGACGTCAGATTGATTTGACAGTCTGCGGGCGCAGCCAGATATGATTCGGCTGCAATCCTATTTAGCGTCCTGAAGCGCAGGCAGTGCGGTGTCAATGCACGCCACCGGCGCAATCCACCGCCACTTTTATTTAATTCTTCAAGGAGACATTTTGTTTTCACTTCACAACGCGCAGTTCGAGCCACGAAAAATTGCCGCTACCATGGGTGCAACGCTGCTTGCGTTGACCCTATCGTCCGGATTGCCAGCTTGGGCGGCACAGCCGGCAGCGGCCAATTCGGCCCAGCCTTGGACGGCCTTGCGTTTGCCAGTCATCGGCAAATTTGGCGCGCGTTATGCGCTCATCAGTCCACAGGGCACTTTGCTGCGCGAGCCCGATGTGTTGCAAGTCGTCAGCGCCAATCAACCGGGACAAGCGCCGCTACCGTTGCCCGCACAAGGCCTGAACGGACTGTGGGGCTATCTGAGCCATGACGGAAAATGGGTGGCCGAGCCGCAATACGTGATGGCGAAATCGTTCTCAGAAGACACGCTGGCACGAGTCCAAACCAAGAGCGGCTGGGGGTTTATTGACGCTTCGATGAAGCTGGTGATCCCTGCCAAATACAAGGAAGTGGAAGGGTTCCGCGAGGGGCTGGCACCGTTTACCCAAGGCAGCAAATGGGGCTTTCTTGCACCGGATGGGAAAGAAGTGATCGCGCCGCAATTTGACCGGGTATGGCATTTCGCCAGCAACGGCCTGGCCCGTATCTTACTGAAGAAAAAATGGGGCTTTATCAATAAGAAGGGCGAACAAGTCATCCCGCTTCGCTATTCACTGGCACTCGATTTCGGCTCAGGCGGCGTAGCGGCGGCTGAAGAAAACGATAAGTGGGGCTTGATCAATAGCAAAGGTCTTTGGCTGGTAAAACCGATCTATGGCCGCATTGATGAATTCAATGCCGATGGCGTGGCAGCCTTCCGTGACAACGACTATAACGTCGGCTTTATCGGCAGCGATGGCAAGGTCCTGATCGCGCCACACCGCGACTTGAGCGAATCGATGCACTCCGGCTTGGTCAAGCGCGGCGGCAAAGGCGATTCGCACGTGCAATATGTCAATCAGACCGGGAAAGTGGCGATCGAAGGCCCCTTCGACTGGGGCGATGATTTCAATAGCTCCGGCATGGCGGTCGCACGTCAAAAAGGGAAATGGGGATTGCTTAATAAGCAAGGCAAGTTTATAGCCTCAGCACGCCATATCGAACCAACCGTACTCAGCGTCAATAGCAGTACCGGCCTGTCGTCCTGGATCACCACTGACCACGCTATCGAATGGTTAGATCGCAACGGTAAGCTGCAATTTAGGCTAGAACAAAGCGTCGGCGGCAAAGCCGGCGAAGTCAGTCTGAAGCTTAGCAATAGCGCCGGCAATGTACTGTGGCAAGATAAATCGGTCGCAGGATCGCTCGACACGACTCCCAAGTTTGAAACACCAGCGTCCGACCTGCTGCATGACGCCAATGACTGGACCAATATCGCAGCCAAAGCGCAGCGTGTGTTAAAAGCCAAACCGCGCCCATTTGCACCGGGCGACAATCATGAAAAGGATTACGATCCTTACGTGATTCCAGAAGATGAAGACGACGCAGACAATGGGATTTTTTATGGCGCCGTCGAAGAACTGGCCAACGACTACACCGCCGAAGAGCGTTGGGGCGAATTTTACTTTTTGCAAGACCAGCGCGATGCGCAAATGACCGTCTTATACGACACGCTGCAATCCCAGCTAAACAAAGCTTTTGGCCCGCCATCGAAGCCGGTGAAGGGGGATATGTTGGCCAGCGGCGACAGCGAACGCCATACCACTTGGCAAGTCGGCAAACAGCAGTTGATATTGCAATGGACCGTCGTCTACGGTGATGGCGATATCACGCATCAGGTGTTGCTGGCAGCAGTGCAGGAATTGCCGCCGAAGTTGCGTAAAAAGGCTGGGCGCTAACGCTGGATTGCGCCGGAGGCTATTTTTTAGCCAAAAATATACTCCAGTGTGTATTATTTTTTGCCCAATGAATCTGAGCGGATAAGGCACTATATTGCGGCATACTCCATGTAATTTGGCATATGTACAGGGCATTTAAGTTGTTTTAAATATGTGGCCTCGGTAACGGCACGCACTCTTATGAAAGGGACTTCACCTTCCCGATCAGGGCATCATATTTGTGCCAAGCCTGCCAGCCCAGCCATGAGAAAGCGAGCAAAGGAAAGAAAGCGTGAGCGATGCCATGAATGAAAAACCCGTCCGCCTGATCCCGGAGCCCGATGGCTATGCCGACTGGCTGGCCGATCTGAAAGGTCGCATCCACACGGCCCAGCAGCGTGCCACGCTGGCGGTCAACCGCGAACTGGTGCTGCTGTACTGGCAGATCGGGCGCGACATTTTGACGCGGCAAGCAGCGCAGGGTTGGGGTGCCAAGGTGATTGAACGGCTGGCGCAGGACTTACGTGTCGCCTTTCCGGACATGAAGGGGTTTTCGCCACGTAATCTCAAGTACATGCGTGCTTTTGCCGAGGCGTGGCCGGATGCGCAATTTGTGCAAGAGGTGCTTGCACAATTACCCTGGTATCACCAATTAGCACTGCTGGACAAGCTGCCTGACCCAGAAACGCGTCGCTGGTATGCCGCCAAAGCCATCGAACACAACTGGTCGCGCAATATATTGGTAATACAAATTGAAACCCGTCTGCTGGAGCGCAGTGGCACCGCAATTACCAACTTCGTAGTTAGCTTGCCCAAATCCCAATCCGACCTGGCCCGCGAGTCACTGAAAGACCCCTATCGTTTCGACTTCCTTGGCCTTGGCGACGAGGCGCAAGAACGCGAAATTGAAAACGCCCTGGTCAAGCATGTCACCGAATTCCTACTTGAGCTGGGCGCGGGCTTTGCCTTCGTCGGGCGGCAAGTGCTGCTGGATGTGGGTGGCGATGAATTTTTCATCGATCTGCTGTTCTATCACCTCAAGCTGCGCTGTTACGTCGTGATCGAACTGAAGGGCGGCAAGTTCAAACCCGAGCATTTGGGGCAGCTTGGCTTTTATCTGACCGCCGTAGATCGTCAGGTTAAAAGTGAGCACGACAATCCGCCTATTGGCCTTTTGCTCTGCAAAAGTAAAAACAAGATCGTGGCCGAATATGCCTTGGGCGACAAAAACCAGCCTAAGGGCATTGCGGAATATAA
>JAZKIX010000102.1:0-14717 GCA_040384645.1 Pseudomonadota bacterium
GTCAGCTGTTCCATCGTGCTGGCGGTTTCTTCCAGACTGGATGCTTGCGCCTCGGTACGGGTAGACAGGTTGGCATTGCCGACGGCGATTTCTTTGGATGATGTGTTGATCGCCTCGATTCCGCTACGGGTGCGTTCGATCATGGTTTGCATGGTGTCGAAGCGGGTTTTAAAGGTGCTGCCACTGAGGGCAATGGTCACCATTTCACGCCGCAAGAACACTGCGAGATAGGACAAGGTACCGGCCTCGATCACGACATAGGCGATGTGGATCAGAACGATATCGAGACCGGTTTTAGTAAAGCCAATCGCGTTAATACCAGCTTCCTGCAGGTAGTTAAAGCTGACATGATGAACCACTATCAAGAATGCTGCCAACACGATCACTCGCCAGTCGCGATAAAACAATAAAAGGGACATCAAGACAAAAACACCGAAATGGAATTCGGTCATGCCCTGCGCCTGATGGATATTCAGGCCCGAAAAAACCATCAGTGCAACGCCTACCGTCAAGCGCGTAATCAGCGCCTGCGGTGCCATAAAAATCAAGATGGTGGGAATGATCGCCGCCGGAAGGGCAACAATGAGGGAAACCATGAGGGTGTCATGCCACTGCGACAAGCCCAGGGAAAACACCAATAAAAAGGCAAGAACGGGTAAAAAGAATTTATGAACCTTGGCAACATGTTTTGCAAGCAACTGGGCATCTTGATTCATTATTCATTTCCCCCATAATTTGGAATTCGTGAACTGACAATACCTCTACAACTTTTATGGTATCTCAAGGGACACAGTTTATGCTTACAATTTATTACTTCTTTCACTAAATTTACCGATGCTTCTCGCCAAGGCCGCGTCCCGCAAGGATTGCCGTCTGTCAACACATTACACACCGGTGTGTGCCTTGTTGCAGTTTCGCTTCATTACGATGGGGTGGAGCAAGTTTGCACCGGTAGCGACGGTGCCAACGAGAGTCATCGTCCGTACCAATAGCGCTGATGCACTGTGCGGTATTGCTCCACCAACAATCCATCGCCGAAACGCAGGGTAATTGCGCCGGAAAGGTCATTCCGTTCGCGCTGAATGCCAAGGTCGGTATAGCGCTCGAATATTTCCGCTTTCGGGTGACGATAGCGATTGCGATAGCCGACTTGAAACAGTGCCAATTGCGGCTTGACCGCTTGCAAAAACGCCAGCGTCGATGACGTCCCACTGCCGTGATGCGGCGCCAACAGAACCGTGGCTGCGAGCGCGGCTGGATTGCGCGCCAGTAGCTCAGCCTCCTGCGCCGCTTCGATGTCGCCGGCCAGCAAGATCGATTGCGACCCCAGCGTGATCTTGACGCTGCAACTAAGGCCGTTGGACTTCATTTGATGATTGTCGTAACTGGTCGCGGCCGGATGCAGCATTTCGAACTCAATGCCGTCCCAGCGCCAATGCTGCCCGGCAAAGCAGCGTCGGTGGTGCGGCGCTGCTTGGGCCATTGCGCTGTCAAGGTTGAGTGAACTGGCAACCCAGCCGATCGGGACAGCCTCGATCACTGACAGCGCGCCGCCCGAATGATCGTTATCGCTATGCGAGACAATCAATGCGTCCAACCGACTGATGCCACGTGCCTTCAGATACGGTTGGATGACGCGATTGCCGCCATCCGATTCGGGCGAATAAGTAGGGCCCGTGTCATATAACAAACGATGAGTTGGGGTCTCGACCAGCAGCGCCATGCCCTGTCCGACATCAAAAGCTGTGACCCACATTTGTCCGGCGCCGGGGGCAGCCGGCTGATTCAAGAGCAAAGGCAACAGGCCGCCCACCCCAATCCATCGCAGTGGCCAGCCACGCGGCAGCAACAGACACAAGGTGCCGACCATGGCGCAGGCAAACATCCACCAGTTGGGCAGTGGAGCGCTCCAAAGCGCAAAATCAAAACTGCTCAACCATGCCAAGCCGGACGCCAAGGTTTGCATCGCCCAATGCGCCAAATGCAAAATCCACCCCGACAAAGGTGCCGGCAAAATACTGCCAAACAATGCCAAAGGCGTCACCGCAAAGCTAATCACGGGTATCGCCACTGCATTGGCCAGCGGACTGACTAAGGATATTTGCCCGAATAGCAGCAGAGTCAAGGGCACCAATCCGAGCGTGACGACATATTGGGTATATGCGGCCGATTTTGCAGCCGATGTCAGCGTCGCCAGCCAATGACTACGGCGCAACGCGGTCGCAGGCGCAGGTCGCACAAATCGTCCCACGCTGGTATACATGAGCACCGCCACCGCACCAAACGATAGCCAAAAACCCGGCCACAAAACCGCCCACGGATCAAGCAATACCACCAAGCCCAACGCCAGGCACAGCACATACGAGACGCTGGCAATCCGGTCAAACCATAGCGCCAGCGCCACCACTGCCACCATGTATAAGGTCCTTTGCGCCGGAACGCCAAAACCAGCCAACAACACATACAGCAACGCGATAAGGAAACCAGCCAGCGCCGCCGCTTTTTGCGCCGGCAATAGCAAGGGCAATTGCCGGCGGGTAAAGAAGGAACGCGACCACAGCTTAAAAATCAATGCCGCGAATAAACCAGCCACCATCGTGATGTGCAAACCGGAAATGGACACCAAATGACTTACACCAGTACGGCTAAATACTTGCCAATCCGATTGGCTCACCGCGCGTTGGTCGCCCACTACCAGCGCCACGATCACACCGGCATATTGCTGGTTCGGCAAGGCACCTAAAATCCGCTCGCGCAAGAGGCCACGGCAGCGCTCTACCAGAGGTCCGAAACGCCAGACGAAATCGGCTTGCAAATGATTTTTGCGCTGCGCTTTTTGGTCTGGCCGCACATAGCCGGTAGCGCGTACGCCTTGCTCGAGCAACCAGACTTCGTAATCAAACCCGTGTGGATTAGCGTTGCCATGCGGCCGTTGCAGGCGCACAGTCAATTGCCAGCGCTGGCCGGCTTTCACATTGCCTATTGCTTGCAATTCCTGTTCATGGAACGCCGAATACCAGGACAATGCTATTTTGGGCGGCACGTTGACACTACTGCCATCAGCCTCGGCCAGCACAGCTTCCACCGCAAAATTGAAGCGCGTGCCTTGGGCAAAACGCGAGGGCAAACTATCGATGGTGCCAACCACGGTCACATCGCGCCCTTCATCTGCCTTGGCTAATTCGTCCGCCAAATACGCTTGCGCAAACAAGCTGGCCCAGAGCACGCCGGACAAGACGCCGCCGATGGCAAACACCAGGAATTGAGCGCGCTGAAATGGCTCCGGCCAGCGGGCGCAACGCATGAGAAACAGGATCAACAATAGCAGCGCAATCAAGGCCAAAGCCAGCGCCATTTGATCCGGTAACGCCGCCTGCATCTGCAATAGCGCAACGCCAAGCACGAAGCCAAGAATGGCGCTGCGCATCCGGCTTAACTAAGCGCCAGTAATTTCAAGCGCGGCAACACGGCCAGCGCATTATCGGCAGTCGCTTGCGCGATCGCTGCGACCGGCATATCGCGCAATTGCGCCAGCAGTGCGCCGATACGCGGCAATTGTTCCGGGCTATTGCGCGCCGGATGCAACCACGCCGGTGATATATCGGGCGCATCGGTTTCCAGCACCAGCGCACCCAAAGGCAGATTGCTCGCCAGCCGTCGAATCTGTAAAGCACGGGTAAAAGTCATCGCACCACCAAAACCAAGCTTGAAACCGAGCCTGATAAACGCCTCGGCCTGTTGCAGGCTGCCATTGAAAGCATGCGCAATGCCACTCGGCACCGCAATCTGGCGCAAATGCTTCAACACCGTGTCTTGCGAGCGCCGCACGTGTAGCAGCACCGGCAAATTAAACTCGCGTGCCAACTTCAATTGCTCACGATAAAAATGCTCTTGCTTATCGCGCATTGCACCTTCACGCAGCGAAGGAATAAAAAAATCCAGCCCGATCTCGCCTACTGCCACGAACTTTGGATCATCCATTGCAGCCATGATCGCCGCCCGCAGCGCCAGTAAATCATCCGCCGTTGCGGCCGGCACATACATCGGATGGATCCCCAAGCCATAGGTGCAATTGGGCAGCGCATGCGCCAGCGCAGCGACCTGTTCAAAATTGGCGCGCTCTACCGCCGGGATAACGATCCCGCACACCCCCAACCCAGCCGCCCGCCGCGCGATCGCGTGACTTTCATCGGCAAATTCGCTGGCGTCGAGATGGCAATGGGTGTCGATCCACATGGTTGGCGTTGGCTTATATTGGATGGATGAACTGAGTTTAATGGCTGGAATGGATGATATTAAGAGAAATAATACTCATGGCAGTATATTTAAAGAGGCAACAAAATCCAGCGGGTGAAGGGGTGTTTATGGCTATACCCCCTTATTCCTGAATATATCAGATTAAAATGACATCATAAAAAGGATTGTGTAACAGGCTTGATCCCCTCAATAACAGCACGAACAAAGTCTTGCTTGGCCTCGCTGTAAGCTTCACGGTCTGTTGAATGTGCAGCGGCAAGCCGCAACTTTAACGCCGCGTATTTCGCGGCAAGACCGGCATTTGCACACAATGCATCCCGGAACACCACATGCTCATTCCATGTTGCGCTGTTGTAGACCACCAGATGCAAGTGATGGGTGCGATGGCCGTTTGCCCAGCGCATAAACCACTGGCGATCCGATAGCGATTGGTTGAATTCATCTGAGGTGGTATAGCTTGAGCGGCACAAATGCTCGGCAAGCGATTTGGCGATGATCATGGATTCGACCCCGGCAAGGATGTCGATAATCGGTTTTGCCAGCAAACCGGGGATAGCAGTGCTGCCGATGTGTTCAATGCCTAAAAAACGGTGGGGAAACAGCACGGTGAGACGATCGCGCTCAGCCCCGAATATCACAGGCCAATCTCCGTCGTACGGATGCAGGGCAACATCTTCGTTGATTGCCGCTAAAAGAGATTCATTTTCGGTCATATTCCGCTCCAATAGACGTCCTGCAATTGGATCCAGCAACTAAGGCCCTGCAATTGTCGTTCGACTAAATCGGTTTCAGCGTTATATTCAACTGCTTTCCACTCTTGGCCGCTGCCAAATATTTATCCAACTCGCCTTCATCCGAACTTGGATTAAGTACGTCGGTAAGTAAACCGTGTTTCAAATAAATCACTCTCGCTTGTGACATATGCTCAACCGCCAGTAAATAATTCTCATCATAAAAATATGCTTTACCCAGCAATAAATAGGATCTGGCTTGCGCTGTTTCCGGCAAATTTGCAGCGAGTGCGAGCGTATTCTTGCAATCTTGGATTGTGGGCGGCAACTGAACTTGATCACGATTGCGTCGCTCAATATTAAACTTGCTACCGGTTTTCCAACCCCATCCACCTACCAGCAGATTGCAGCGATCACGCGCATATTCCCACTCGGATGTGGAAGGGCCGAGCAAATCCCCTGCCAAAGGTGCAATAGCGAATGGTAAGACCGCGACGAACAACCAGTTCACCCAATGCCACTCGGCAAAACGTTCGCGCAATTTGGCAAATAGCTGCAATGGTTGAGCAAACATAACCTTAAATTTCAAGCTTGCCATTACGACCCATCAATCCACATACGGCACCAGCCCATGCTCGGTCAATCGCAATATGCGGTCGCAACGCCGTGCCAGCTCGATATCGTGCGTGACGATGACAAATGCGGTGCCGAGGGTGCGTGACAGTTCCAGCATGAGGTCGAAAATCGTATGTGCGGTGGCGCGGTCGAGGTTGCCGGTGGGTTCGTCGGCCAGCACGCAGGCTGGTTGGGTGACGAGGGCGCGCGCGAGGGCGACACGCTGGCGTTCGCCGCCGGATAGTTCGCCGGGGACGTGGATGACGCGATGGCCGAGGCCAACGCGGCTGAGGATAATGCTGGCCGATTCCTGGGCTACGCTGCGCGACTGGCGCCGGATCATGAGCGGCATGGCGACGTTGTCGAGCGCGGAAAATTCGGGCAGCAAGTGATGAAATTGATAGACGAAGCCGAGCGATTTATTGCGCATCTCGCCGCGTGCGTTTTCGCTCAGGCTGGCCAACTCTTGCCCCAGCAAAGTGACGCTACCGGTGCTTGGCGTATCGAGTCCGCCAAGCAGGTGCAGCAGGGTTGATTTGCCACTGCCGGAAGCGCCGACGATGGCGACCCGCTCGCCCTTCTTGACTTCGAAATCGATGCCGGTCAGTACCGTGACGGCATAACTGCCTTGCGAAAAGGTCTTGCCGAGGTTGCGACAGGATAGCAAAGGCTCATCGGTGAAATCGCTGGTGGACTGTTGCATCGCTTGCATGCTGGTTTCAATCATAGAATCGTTCAAAATATTACTCATAGCGCAGTGCCTCGGCGGGTTTGACCCTAGCCGCCCACCAGCTTGGGTAGATCGTCGCCACAAAGGCAAGCACGAAAGCGACGCCGCCGATCTTGACCACGTCTTCCCAGCGCAGGTCGGATGGCAAGGCGCTGATCAGGTAGATATCTTTCGGCAGGAATTGGACGCCCAGCAAATGTTCGATAAACGGCACGATCACGTCGACATTGAGCGCGACCAGGACGCCGAGACTGACGCCGATGGCAGTGCCGAGAAAACCGACCAATGCGCCCTGGATCATGAAAATTTTCATGATCGAGCGCGGCGATGCGCCAAGGGTACGCAAGATGGCGATATCGGCTTGCTTGTCGCGCACCGTCATGACCAAGGTCGATACCAGATTGAAGGCGGCCACCGCAATGATCAGGGTGAGGATGATGAACATCATGCGTTTTTCAGTCTGTACGGCGGCAAACCAATTGCGGTTGAGCTTGGACCAGTCGCGGATCAGGACGTCGCCGCTCAGGACACGGGATAAGTCTAGCGCGACTTGCGGGGCGCGGTTCATATCATCAATCCGCAAGCGCACCCCGCTTGGCCCTGCCAGACGGAACATTTTGATCGCATCCTCTAAATGGATGAAAGCGAAGGTGGAGTCAAATTCATAATGGCCGGCTTCAAATATCCCGACCACAGTAAATTGCTTCAGACGCGGCACCACGCCAGCCGGCGTGACTTGCCCCTGCGGCGAGAGCATGGTGACTTTTTCGCCCAGCCGCGCGCGCAGGCTGCGCGCCAGCTCGCCGCCCAAGACGACATTAAACTCGCCCGGCTTGAGCAGGGCAAAACTACCTTGTCGCACTTGGGCTGCGACGTCGGAGACACTTTGTTCTTCTGCCGGCAATACGCCGCGCACCATGGCCCCGCGCAAGATATCGTCGCGGGTCAGCATGACTTGCGCTTCGGTATAGGGCGCGGCGCCTTTTACTTCCTTGTTGCTGAAGGCTTCTTTGGCGGTGGTTTGCCAGTCGGTCAGGGCGCTGCCGTCATCGAGTATTTCGATATGCGCCAGCACGGACAACATGCGGTCGCGCACTTCTTTCTGGAATCCATTCATCACCGACAGCACCACGATCAAGGCAGCGACGCCAAGACCGATGCCAGCCATTGAGATAAGGGAAATAAATGAGATAAAACTATTGCGACTGCTACGTCGGCCAGCGCGGGTATAGCGTAGGCCGACCAGCCATTCAAAGGGAAGATTTTTTATGATGGACATGGGGAAATATGTGAGGCGCTGCAGGCTTGCGGCATTTTCAACAGGCTGCAGTTTGCCATACTAAGAGCCGGGCGCCAAATACCCTACAATTCGGCATGACCCAACTCGACCTCCTCTTGCCGTTTGGCTTGCCGCCGCCTGAAATGGCGGCCGATTTATTGCGCGCCCTGAACGCGCCCGCCCTTGCCGCCTTGATCGCCCGCGCCAAAGCGCCTCAACGATGCAGTTTTGATGATTTTTCGCACAGTTTGCCGCATGAAATATGGATCGCCGAGCAATTCGGCCTGACCGCCGATCTGGCCGCAACCGGCAGTCCATCGATTGCCGTCGCGGCCTTGCGCGCCTTGGGGCACTCGGTTGAGGACGGCCTATGGTTCATGCTCAACCCGGTGCATATCCATTTTGCGCGCGACCATTTGGTGTTAACCGATCGCCGCCATTTATCATTGTCGGATGCCGACTCGCGCGCCTTGTTCGAGGCGGCCAAACCCTATTTCGATGAAGTCGGCAAGCGCTTGCTGTACGGCGATGCGCAAAGCTGGTTTGTAGCGGCCGATGATTGGAATGGATTCAAGACATCAACGCCGGATGCGGCTTGTGGCCACAATATTGACATTTGGATGCCGCATGGCGAGCGTGAGCGCGATTGGCGCAAATTACAAAACGAAGTACAAATGTTGTGGCATACCCATCCCGTGAACGAGGCGCGGGAAGCGCAGGGATTAAAGACCGTCAATTCGCTCTGGTTATGGGGTAAAGGAATGGGCGCTGCGTCAACGCACGCAAGCTCAACCATACAAAATCCTTATGACCAAGCCGCCAACCTACCCGACTGGATGCGCGCTTTCGGCCCATTGGTCGAGCAGGCGCACCAGCATTACGCGGCCTCAGATGTGTTATCGATGGCCGCGCAATTGGGCGGTAAAACCTTGCTGGTGCTGGACCAATTGATTGGCGCCGCATTAGCCACCGACTGGTCGGAATGGCTGCTGCAAATGCATGCGCTGGAACAAGAATGGTTTTCGCCAGTGCTGCAGGCGTTGAAAGCAGGGCAAATCGGCCAGATCAATCTAATCCTGAGTCACGAAACCGCGGTGTCGTGCTTTAGCACCAGCCGCAATCTGCAACGCCAATTCTGGATCAAACCCACTTTGAAGCAATTACAGCCATGACCCGTATCGCGACCCGCCCTTATTCCTTCCGCGATGCAGAAATGTTACGCCAAAGCGGCGTCCACCCTGTGCTGGCGCGGCTGTACGCGGCACGTGGTTTAACCGACGTTAAAGATTTGTCGAGCGATTTGACCGCGTTGATGGCGCCGTCCGGCCTGCTGCATATCGAGGCTGCCGCCAGTTTTCTGGCCGATGCGATTGCCGGCGGCAAGAAACTGGTCATCGTGGCCGATTACGACTGCGACGGCGCCACTGCATGTGCCGTCGCCTTGCGTGGCTTGCGCTCGATGGGGGCGTTGGTCGATTTCATCGTGCCCAATCGATTTGAATACGGTTATGGTCTGACACCCGAAATCGTGGCACTAACGCAAAGAGAAAAAGCGCCCGACATCATCATCACAGTCGACAACGGCATCGCCAGCATCGACGGCGTGGCCGAGGCCAACCGGCGCGGGATCGAAGTGGTCGTCACCGACCATCATTTACCGGCCGCAACCTTGCCGGCGGCACGCGTGATCGTCAATCCCAACCAGCCAGAATGCGGTTTCCCCAGCAAAAATCTAGCCGGTGTCGGCGTCATGTTTTATGTCTTGCTGGCGTTACGTGCCGAGATGCGCAAGCGCGGCATATTCGATGCGCAAAGCCAGCCGAAGCTGGATGCCTTGCTTGATCTGGTGGCACTGGGCACCGTGGCGGACGTGGTCAAACTCGACGCCAACAATCGCATCCTGGTGGCGCAAGGACTCAAGCGCATGCGCGCCGGCCGTATGCACGCCGGGGTCGCCGCCCTGTTCCGCGTGGCGGGACGCGAAGCACGCAGCGCTTCGCCTTTCGATCTGGGTTTTGCGGTCGGGCCGCGTCTGAATGCGGCTGGCCGGCTAGAAGACATGGCGCTCGGTATCGAATGCCTGACCACCGACGATGAAGGCCGCGCCTGGGCGATTGCGCAACAACTTAATGAAATCAATATCAAACGGCGTGAAATCGAAGCAGAAATGCAAGATGCCGCCCTGCTCCACCTGGATGATTTTCAGCCGACCGACAGCAGCACCATCAGCGTATTCGACGCCACTTGGCATCAGGGCGTGATCGGCATCGTCGCATCACGCCTGAAGGAAAAATTCTTCCGGCCCACCATCACCTTTGCCCCCGGCGCCGATGGCTGGATCAAGGGTTCAGGCCGCTCGATCCCAGGCTTTCATTTGCGCGACGCGCTTGATCTGGTCTCGAAACATGCACCGACCCTGATCGATAAATTCGGCGGCCATGCGATGGCAGCAGGCTTGACGATCCGCGCCGAATCGTTCGACGCGTTCGCCGCCGCGTTTGAAGCCGTGGGTCGCGCTTGGCTAAGCCAGAACCAACTGGAACGTGTGGTGGAAACCGATGGCGTACTGGAAGATGCGTTCTACACCACGCAATTCATCGAGTTGATGGATAGCCAGGTCTGGGGCCAGGGTTTTGCCCCTCCCCTGTTTTGCGACGAGTTCCGCGTGATCAGCCAACGCATCTTGAAAGATCGCCACCTGAAATTGCAATTAGAAAAAAACGGCCAGCGCTTTGACGCCATCTGGTTCGGCCATATCGACTCGCTGCCGGCGCAAGCGAAAGTCGCGTTCCGGCTCGATGCAAACGAATATAACGGCACGACGCGGGTGCAATTGCTGGTGGAACATGCTTGTGGCGTTTGAGGCGATAGAGGAAGTGTTTAAGTCTGGGCGATTTGGCTTGAGATAAAGAGAAGAATTCCATCACATTCCGCCCCATTTTTCATTGAAAAATACTCCACCGTGTATATTTTAAAGCACAGCAAAGACCTGCGGGAGAAGCATTGTTTTCGACCATACTCCCCTATTTTTATCAATTTACTATAATTTCTCTCACTGCATCGTCGCCAGAAAGCTTGCTCCTAAAAGTGCAATAAAAAAGGAACGCAAATCGGATTTGCGCTCCTTTTTAAACCACAGCCGTATTTTACATGCCGATATTTTGCGCCCAAGCTAGTGCAGAAAGATGTGCCACATTGACATCGACGGGACTAAGGTGCAACGACGACGCCAGCGAACCGACCAGGTTCGAGTTCAATTCACATGCTTCAGCCAAGGCCAGGAAAGGTCCGTAGACACCGCCGCGTGTCAGCAAGGCTTGTGACACCGCTTCCGATAACTGAATCGATTCCAGGACTTCTTCCATCGGCATGCCCAGCAAGCGATCTAATAAGGAAAACATGCCCGCCACGAACAAATTCTCAGCCGATCCCTTGGGCAAGAAACGTTCGCCCAATAATTCTGCCAGACGGCCGCGCACGATGGCGGTTTCCATCAAGACAGGCGAATAACCGCTGGAGCTTGCGGTTGCCAGCAAGAGCGACAACCAACGATATAAAGGCGCGTAGCCCAAGAGCGCCAGCGCCTGGCGCAAGGATTGGATTTCTCGCCCCAAACCAAAACCAGCGGAATTAATAAATCGCAGCAACTTGTAAGACAGCGTTGCATCGCGTTTCAAGACGTCTTCGATCTTCTTGATGTCTTCATTCTTGTTGACCAAATCCATCAATTGCAAGATAGTCGCTTGCGCCGAATTCATGCCTTTGGCACTGTTAGTCGGCCGTGGCGTCAGGTGTAATTTGCCAACGAAAGCATCCAAGCCCAATGCAGCGCAAGCATCGTAATCTTGCCAAGTGGTGACTGGCCGCCCCACCATTCGCACCGAGGCTTGCTTGAGCGCTGCATACATCTTGGCTTGTGCAATCACGTCAGTGCCGGAGAAGCGCACTTCGACGTAAGTCACGTCGGGCAACATATTCTTGTCTAATTTTGCCAACTCCGACACGCGCAAGGAAATGCCAACACCTTCCGCACGCAAGGCGCGTACAACCTCAAGCGTCTCTGGATCGGCCAGATCATGGCGCGACATGGTCAACACGGTGTGTTCCGCAGATAAAGAGTGCAACGCATCGGTGGTCAGCAATGCAGGCGTGGCTTCTAGAAATAAGGTTTTCTCACCCAGCAGCCAGCCGGTTTCATCACGATTAAGTTGGTCGGCGACAAAACCGACCAGTGCTTCCAACTCTGCATCACTAGACTTTTCCGGGGCACCGTGCTTTTTTTGCCAGCTTAGCTCGTAGCCAAGCACACGTTGCTTGGGATCGAGAATCGGTTCGCGAACGATAAAATTTACGTCTTGCATAGAAGTCTTTTTATAAAATTTAAAGGAAGGCGTCTGACGAAGCCACCTCAAAAACCTAGGCTATCGAACAAATCGTCAAGCTACAGCTGATTTGCCACACATCGGCGCTGGCGCCCGAATTAATTTGTGGCCCATGAGGAAGACTGGAGTCGACCTCGCGATGCACATCGGCTAGCGCATAATCGATCAATACTTTCGCTGAATTTGTCAAAGGTAAAACGTGGCACGCTGTCGTCCAATACCCCTGTCATGTCGTAACATAGGCTCTGTGCTGCCAGATTGCCGATGTGGTTCCCGTTGGAACCGATGACAGTGGTACGCAATTTAGGCACCGGCTTTTTCCAATTTTTCAAATATTTTGGTTAGCTTTTCGTCCAGCGTCGCCGCAGTGAAAGGTTTCACTACGTAGCCGTTAGCACCTGCTTGTGCGGCGGCAATGATGTTTTCTTTTTTTGCTTCGGCTGTCACCATCAGAACTGGCAATTTGGCCAGGGCGGGATCTGCGCGAATGTGTTGCAGCATCGTCAGGCCATCCATATTAGGCATATTCCAATCCGACACGACAAAGTCAAATGGTTCGCTTCGCAGTTTAGCCAAGGCAAGGACGCCGTCCTCGGCTTCATCAACGTTTGCATAGCCCAATTCTTTCAACAAATTGCGCACAATCCGGCGCATGGTTGAAAAATCATCCACTACTAAAAACTTTGTTTTTGGATCAGCCATGAATTACTCCGTGTTTCTTTTAAAACGGTTATCGATATTGCGGCAGGATGAACAGGTATTTCCCAAGCAATTTAAAGCATAGCATTTCCCCTTGCCCTTGAGCGCTTAAACTCGCAACGCTCGGCTGCCATGTGTTGCTAGATAATGCAGTACCATCGTAGGCAAATTATTCAAGGGTCCCACTTCGTGCGTGCCGCCTGCTGCGATAGCTTCACGCGGCATGCCGAAGACAACGCAACTGGCTTCATCTTGTGCAAAGTTATACGCGCCGGCATTTTTCATTTCAAGCATTCCCGCTGCACCATCCTTACCCATACCGGTCAAGATGACCCCTACCGCATTCTTGCCGGCACACTGGGCAGCAGAACGAAACAACACGTCCACCGAAGGCCGATGCCGGTTGACCGGCGGGCCTTGGTCAATTTGCGTAACGTAATTGGCACCGCTACGGGCCAGCATTAAGTGCGAATGCCCAGGCGCGATGTAGGCATAGCCGGGCAGGATGCGCTCACCGCCCGCAGCTTCACTCACGGAGATCTTGCATAAGCTATCGAGCCGCCGAGCGAACGACCGGGTAAAACCTTCTGGCATATGTTGTGTAATCAATATCCCGGGACAGTCAGATGGCATTTGCATTAGGAAATCTTTAATTGCCTCGGTGCCGCCGGTCGAGGCACCGATGATAATTAATTTTTCGCTACTAGTGAGAGGGTTGCGAATGGCGGGCAGAGGATTGCCGTCTGGCCTGGATGAGTCACTGGAAGAAATACTACGTGGACTGATACGGGCTTTTGAAGCCGCCCTTATCTTATCGGCAATCATTTCAGAGTACTCCAGCATTCCGCCCTGAATCGATATTTTAGGTTTTGTCACAAAATCAACCGCGCCCAATTCCAATGCACGCATGGTGATTTCTGAACCGCTCTCGGTCAAGGAGGACACCATCACGACCGGCATCGGACGCAGACGCATGAGTTTTTCGAGAAAATCGAGGCCGTCCATCTTGGGCATTTCAACGTCAAGCGTTAAGACGTCGGGATTGGTTTGCTTGATCAATTCACGTGCAACCAAGGGATCTGGGGCTACGCCCACCACTTCCATATCCGCTTGGCTATTGATAATTTCACGCATCACACTACGTATCAGCGCCGAATCGTCAACAATCAGGACCTTGATTTTCATCATTTACCTTCCCCGGGCATGGCCCTCGATAAGCAAGCCAGGTCATTAAAACAAATCAACATCACCTCCCACTGGCGCCGTTTTCAAACGGCTTGCGTAATCTTCTTCGCGCTTGACCAATGTGTCGTTATGCACCTGCATCAATTTCTTGACCAAAACCTTACCGGTGCGAGGAAAAAAATACACCTTGCGGGGATGGATATCGTTCAAATCCTCGGCGGTAACACGCATTTTTTCTGCACGCAAATAATCCCGGACGAATTGGGCATTACGTTCGCCAATATTAATTGCGCTAAAACCTTTCAGTACATTACCGCCACCAAACACCTTGGCTTCCATATTTTCGCGACGGGCGCCAGCTTTAAGAAGTTGGTTGATCAATACTTCCATGGCAAAGGTGCCATAACGCGCCGAGGCATTTGCAGGGTTGTCTGGATCATTGCTGCCGGCATCGGGCAACATAAAGTGATTCATACCACCAATCCCTGAGACTTTATCCCGAATACAGGCCGAAACACATGAACCCAATACCGTCACGATCAGCATGTCCTTGCCGGTAAAGTAATATTCGCCGGGGAGTATCTTCGCTGCGTCGCAATCGAACGTACGGTCAAAATAGACATTGGTGGCGAATTGCTCTTCTATTGTTTGGGTCATGTTTTTTCTCACGCTCGACGTGACAACGCTTGATCGGCCACATCATGACTATCGGTCAATTCGTATACGGTCTTACCACGCAATTTTAAGGAATTCGACACGTATAAAAAATTTTCAGAGTGCCCGGCAAAAAGTAATGCATCCGGCTTCATCAACGGCACAAATCGGGAAAGGATCTTTTT
>JAZKIX010000103.1:0-2839 GCA_040384645.1 Pseudomonadota bacterium
CACGTCTTTTCCATTCATAAATATCGAACAGAGCAAGCTGGGCTGAGGTGCAACTGTTTCCAGGGCCGTTACAGAGAACGGCAGGCGCTGGAATTGCAGCACCGGGAGAATGTGATGGCCCAACCCCAGTCGCGCTAAGGTAGAGATTGGTCGCAGGTGGCTGCACCATTTGCCCTGCATTCATACGCATATTCTCGGCGAGCTCAGTAGCGAGTTGCAAAGCAAGAGTTTGCGAACCCGATTGCTGCGATGTGCTCATTGCGGTCAATTGCATGCCGGCAGCACCAATTACGCCCAAGGCCAGCACAAACACCGAAACCAGCACCTCGATCAGCGTAAATCCGGTTTGTTTATATTGTTTCATTCGCAATCACCTGAAATGGTTGTCTATGACTTGTATTGTAGAGTATGGGAAATATTATCGACTACCGTTGATCGTTGCTGATTCACCGATCATCTGACGTGCCATAAATTAAACTAGCTTCCTGCTCCCGCAGGTAGAAGCCCCGCCGCACGCTATTCCAAACCTGCCAAATCATCACTTTAATTTAGCATTCCCCGGGGCGTCTCGACCTTAAATTACTGTGATACTCATTCATTGGGAATCTTCTTCTTTTGGTCGAGACAGAAAATTCACAACGACAGCCATACAGGACAAACATCGGTGAGTTCACTGACAGAGCTAGGAGGCACCTTATTGAATCAAGAATTTAACTGCGGCAATACCACTGACTTTCCATCCCCGATTTCCGCAATCGCCTCCTGAAACTCAGCAACGTCCTCAAAGCTCTTGTAAACCGAAGCAAACCGAATGTAGGCAATCTTGTCGAGTCGCTTCAGTTCTTGCATAACCAACTCTCCGATCTGGCCAGAAATCACTTCCCGCTCCCCGATAAGCAATAACTTCTCTTGGATATGGAGAATTGCGCTATCGACCGACTCAGCCGAAACAGGTCGTTTACGCAGGGCCAGCATCAGGCTGGAGCGTAATTTGACAGGGTCGAAATCGGTGCGACTGCCGTTTTTCTTGACGACAATCGGCATGACTAATTCGACCCGCTCATAGGTGGTGAACCGCTTGTCGCACTTGGCGCAGCGGCGGCGGCGGCGGATGGTGTCGCCCTCTTCCGATGCGCGCGTATCGAGAACCTGAGTGTCGTCATTCTGGCAGAAGGGGCATTTCATGATGGATGCTGGCTAGGTTGAACCGTTTGAAATGGGATGCGACTTGTGACGCGCTTTGGACGGCACCAACTAAACATATAAATTTCCGCATGGGCTCCGCAGGCACCTCATGCATGAATCGAGTTTTAGGGGAGTATGTGAGAAAACACACCCTAACCCGTACATGTTCATTGGTACGAAATAAATACAGCATGCAGTATTTATTTCGTGCCAATGCATTGCATTATCGCAAAATCACTTATCAGGCATAAACCGGATAAGCATCCGTCAACTTTTTCACTTCCGCCTTCACTCGTTCAATTGTGGCTGAATCATTCGGATTGTCCAGCACATCGGCGATCAATTCACCGACTTTGGCTGCATCGGCTTCCTTGAAGCCACGCGTGGTCATTGCTGGACTGCCAAGGCGAATGCCGGACGTCACAAATGGCTTTTCCGGGTCATTTGGAATCGCGTTCTTGTTGCAAGTTATGTGCGCGGTGCCGAGCAAGGCTTCAGCGGCTTTGCCGGTGATGTTCTTGGCGCGCAGGTCGACCAGCATGACGTGCGACTCGGTGCGGCCAGAGACAATACGCAGCCCACGTGAAATCAGTGCTTTCGCTAAAGCGTCGGCGTTTTTGACGACTTGCTCTTGATAGGTTTTGAATTCAGGGCTGAGCGCTTCTTTAAATGCGACGGCTTTACC
The DNA here is from genome assembly GCA_040384645.1 of Pseudomonadota bacterium. Taxonomy (GTDB): domain Bacteria; phylum Pseudomonadota; class Gammaproteobacteria; order Burkholderiales; family Burkholderiaceae_D; genus JAZKIX01. Next base: position 1,871 of record JAZKIX010000103.1, read on the forward strand.
GGCGATTACGTGCATCAACGGACCACCCTGGATGCCGGGGAAAATGGCTGAATTGATGGCCTTTTCATGCTCGGCCTTCATCAAGATAATGCCGCCACGTGGGCCGCGCAGGGATTTGTGCGTAGTCGATGTGACAAAGTCTGCATGCGGCACCGGGTTAGGGTAAACACCGGCAGCGATCAGGCCGGCGTAATGGGCCATGTCGACCATGAAATAGGCACCAACATCTTTGGCTACTTTGGCGAAACGTTCGAAATCGATGCGCAGCGCGTAGGCAGAGGCGCCGGCGATGATCAGCTTGGGCTTCTTTTCGTGCGCCAGGCGCTCCATGGCGTCATAGTCGATTTCTTCCTTGTCGTTGAGTCCGTAAGACACGACGTTGAACCATTTTCCGGACATATTCAGCGGCATGCCGTGGGTCAGATGACCTCCTTCCGCCAATGACATACCCATGATGGTATCGCCCGGTTTGAGCATGGCGAAAAATACGCCTTGGTTGGCTTGGGAACCAGAATTGGGTTGCACATTGGCCGCTTCTGCGCCGAATAATTGCTTAATGCGGTCGATCGCCAATTGCTCGGCCATGTCGACAAATTCACAGCCGCCGTAATAGCGTTTTCCTGGATAACCCTCGGCGTATTTATTGGTCAGTTGCGAGCCTTGGGCTTCCATCACGGCTGGCGAACAGTAATTTTCGGATGCGATCAGCTCGATGTGCTCTTGCTGACGGACATTTTCTTTTTGGATGACGGCCCACAAATCAGGATCGATATTGGCGAGGGTATGGTTTTTTGCGAACATGAGAAACTCCAGTCGATTAAATCTGCACAAGTCGGTGCAAGGCGGTACATTTGCCAGAATCGAATGAGGCCCTATAGGGAATTGACAGGCAGCCTCAGTCGTGCGCTTCCATTGTGGCTGCCCAGGCGAACGGCTGATGAAATCTCACGTTCCCCGGTGGATGCCCAC
>JAZKIX010000104.1:0-8954 GCA_040384645.1 Pseudomonadota bacterium
ACATGTCGGATATCGAACAACGCGTTAAGAAAATCGTCGCTGAGCAACTGGGCGTAGCTGAAGCTGACATCAAGATCGAGTCTTCATTTGTAGATGACCTTGGTGCTGATTCACTTGATACAGTAGAGCTTGTGATGGCACTTGAAGACGAGTTTGAAATGGAAATTCCTGATGAGCAAGCTGAAAAAATCACTACAGTGCAGCAAGCTATTGATTACGCGACTGCTCACGTCAAAGCGTAAACGGGTTTGATCAAGTTTAGGAGAATCGCTTGAGTCGATCACGTGAACGCCGCGTCGTCGTTACCGGCCTGGGCTGTGTTTCACCGGTAGGGAACTCCGTTGCCTCCGCTTGGGATGCGGTTATTTCAGGAAAATCCGGTATTGCGACCATCACAAAATTTGATGCCTCGAATTTCAGTACGCATTTCGCTGGCGAAGTCAAAAATTTTAATATTGAGAGTTATATCCCTGCAAAAGAAGCCCGCCATATGGATACTTTTATCCATTTTGGAATGGCGGCAGGCATGCAGGCCATGCAGGATTGTGGGCTTGAGGTAACAGAAGCGAACGCAGATCGTATTGGCGTTATTGTGGGTTCTGGAATTGGAGGCTTGCCTTTAATTGAAGACACGCATGCTGAATTCGAAAAGCGCGGACCACGTCGCATATCGCCTTTTTTTGTGCCCGCGTCGATTATCAATATGATCTCCGGGCATCTCTCAATTAAGTATGGTTTGAGAGGTCCGAATCTAGCGATTGTGACTGCTTGTACGACTGGTTTGCATTGCATCGGCGCGGCTAGTCGCATGATTGAATATGGTGATGCCGATGTGATGATTGCTGGCGGTGCGGAGTCCACTATTTCAGCTCTAGGTTTGGGCGGGTTCGCCTCCGCGCGTGCATTGTCTTCTCGTAACGATGATCCAGCAACTGCTTCGCGTCCTTGGGATAAAGATCGCGATGGATTTGTTTTGGGTGAGGGTGCTGGAGTCATGGTTTTGGAAGAATATGAACACGCTAAAGCGCGTGGTGCCAAAATTTATGCTGAAATACTTGGTTTTGGTATGAGCGCAGACGCTCATCATATGACGGCACCGCTTGAAGACGGTAGCGGAGCGAGTCGTTGCATGATTTCAGCTTTGAAAAATGCTAATGTCAATGCCGATCAAGTTGATTACGTTAATGCTCACGGTACCTCCACGCCATTGGGAGATCTTGCCGAAACTGTTGCGATTAAGCGAACATTGGGAGATCACGCGAAAAAGATCGTGGTGAACTCGACCAAGTCGATGACAGGTCATTTATTGGGTGGCGCAGGCGGTTTGGAGTCTGTTTTTACTGTGCTTGCTTTACACAATCAGATTTCGCCCCCGACCATTAATATTTTCAATCAAGATCCGGCTTGTGATCTTGATTATTGTGCAAATATTGCCCGTGAAATGCCTATCAACATCGCTGTGAAAAATTCGTTTGGTTTTGGCGGCACCAATGGCACAATTGTTTTTGCTAGAATTTGATTGTTTCTGCTTAATAACCGTTCGTTCTTGATCTCGAGTGCGAACGGATTCAACTACCTTCAATAAATGTCCATTGCAGTATCTGCAGTAGTCAAGCCTTCAAAGTTCGTGCTCTGCTTCGTGCTTGCTGTATGTCTGTTTTTATTTTATGTATTTGGGTTATTTTATATATATACGATTGGCAAGGACGCCGGAAATTCTAGCGCTATGATGGCTGGAGTTTTTATGTCTTTTGCGATTGGCTGCGTAGTACGGGCAGCAATTCAGTATCAAAGATGCTACCAAATCGACATATCTGGAATTGGACAAATTCGGTTGACCGGGAAAAAAAGTTTTTCTGAAGTTATTTCGGTATATCCAAAAATCTGGCGCTTACCAAACGAAGTAATCCGAGAAGGCGAATTGGTGGTTATTGAGCCAGGTACAACGTTGTGGGCGCACTTGATCCTATTGCGTTTGAAATCTCAGACAGGAGATATTTCAAACCTTATTATTTTACGCGACTCTACAAGCGCTGAATCTTTTAGGAAGTTGTCAGTGGCGTGTCGCTGGATTCTTGCTCATGAGCGTTAATTTACGAAAATTCATAAAAACCCATATTGCGTGTTGGAACTTATTAGCCAATTTTCACTCCATGTATTTATGCGCGCGCATGTTGCATAGACACAAGGGAATTGGGGAGTGACGACAGACCGCGATATCGATCAACAGCTTGTCGAGCGGGTGCAGCGCGGCGACAAGAAAGCGTTTGATCTGTTGGTTTCGAAATACCAACGCAAGTTAATGCGATTAGTGTCGCGGTTGGTTCGCGACCAAGCTGAGGCCGAGGACGTTGTACAAGATGCGTTCATTAAAGCATATCGAGCATTACCGCAATTTCGCGGTGACTCAGCGTTTTACACTTGGTTATATAGAATTGGCATCAATACAGCAAAAAATTACTTAATGACGCAGGGAAGAAGGGCTCCGACTTCGACGGATGTGGAAATTGAAGACGCCGAGAATTTTGATGATGGTGAGCATTTAAGAGATATCAATACGCCAGAATCAATGCTTGCGACGAAGCAGATTGCGGAAACAGTTAACACTGCAATGAATACTTTACCTGAGGAATTGCGGATGGCAATTACGTTGCGTGAAATAGAAGGTTTAAGTTACGAAGAAATTGCCGAAGTGATGGCTTGTCCTATAGGCACGGTTCGCAGCCGAATTTTTCGAGCCAGGGAAGGAATAGCAGATAAATTAAGACCATTGTTGGATATCGCAATCGACAAAAGATGGTAGCGGTTGTAATGAGATGCCTGAGTTGTAAATTTTACTTATGTTGCTGATTTTGTGTAAACAATGTTTAGTCAGATGAAAAATATTATGGATGCCAAAGAAATTATGCGCGAAAATATTTCCTCCTTGGTAGATGGCGAACTTGAAAATCAGCAACTCGATATCATTCTATTGGCATTGGAAAATGACGAATACGCGAACATTTGGAATGCCTATCATCAGATTGGTGATGCACTTCGGTCAGATGAATTGGCATTTACATTGAGTTCCGATTTTTCCACCCGAATGTCGGCAAGATTGGCATTAGAACCAGAATTAACTAATATCGAGTCGGAAGTCAGCGCTCGCGTGAATAATGTGCGGCTAATATCAGACGCTGGGGCATTAAAGCACGGAGTTATTAGCTTGGGATTGGCAGGGAGACAACGTTGGGGTACAGCAAAAAAAATATCTATTGTTGGTGCCACTGCAACTGCGACTGCTGTTGCAGCAATGTATTTTGCCGGCTCTCAATTAATGGTCGCCTCTAACGGCAGTTCAACAAGAAAGCAAACAGAAATCATAAACGCATCAACTGTATCGGCATTATCTGAGCGTAATGACCCGACTACAGCACGGAATAGAAATTTGTCGATAATACAATCGCCTTCGACTACTCAAGGGGCAATTATGCTGCGCGATCCGGGAATCGATGATTATCTTCTCGCCCATCAACGGGTATCGCCTTCCATTTATAGCACTGCTCAATATGCGCGCTCCGCGACATTTTCCAGTGACTCTGAGAAATAAGCCGTATGCGACTGGTAATTATTTCGATCAAATTTTATGTGGCGTTAATGCTGCTTTGGTGCAGCGCTTCGGTTGGTGCAGAAACACAGGATCCAATTCTTGATCGTCGTGAAGTGCAAGCGTTATTAAAAAAAATTCAAACCGCAGCTCAACAATTGAATTATTCCGGAACGTTCGTATATCAACAGGCGAGTCGCATGCGTACATCACGCATTACTCACCTAAAAGATGGCCGAAACGAAATAGCGAAACTTGAAATATTGGACGGCAAGCCACGTGAATACATTCGAATTAATGAGGAAATCACTTGTTATTTGCCTGAAATAAAAACCATTCAAATTGAAAAAAGAGAGTCGCTGGATGTATTTCCTGCGATTTTGGCAATAGGCCATGAACAATTGGCGGAGCAATACAGTATTCGGAAAGATAGTGGTGGCAGAGTGGCAGGCTTTGAGTGTGATGGAGTGACTTTGGAGCCGCGCGACAATTTGCGTTACGGATACAGGTTATGGGCAGACAAATCGACTGGGCTACTTCTAAAAGCGCAAACGCTAAATGAACGCAATGAAGTAGTGGAGCAAATTGCATTCACTCAGCTTTCTATCGGTGATATTGATCGGATCCGCGCAAAACCGAGTTTTGGGAATATTTCTGGTTGGCATGTAGAGAATGCGATGACAAGTCAAATCAGTTCGAGTGGCTGGACAGTCCAATGGGTACCGCCAGGATTTAAGAAAATTCGTGAGTTGAGACGTGTCGTGTCAGATGCCTCAAATAAAGCTGCGGCTTCAAGTAAACATGAGGATACGCATCGAGAAATAAATCAAATCGTTTTTTCTGACGGTTTGGCAGCCATTTCGGTTTTTATCGAGCCAAATTCTGCGAACCACACCGATGGTTCTAGTCAGCAAGGTGCGATGAATATTACTGGCAAACGTCAAGGCGACTATTGGTTGACGATTGTTGGTGAAGTGCCAGCAGTGGCGATTAAAAAAGTAGCAGGTTCCATTGAATTTAAACCTAAATAAACTATCCATGAAAACTAGCCATTCTGTTAGTCAGTCATTTTCAGCAATGCTGTTGGGCGTCTCGGTCGCTTTTTTTGCGCCCCCTTTAATTGGTTTTATCAATTCAACGAATGCGGCGACAGTCGCAGGACTACCTGACTTTGCTGATTTGGTAGAAAAAACAGGATCTGCTGTCGTCAATATTCGCACGACTGAAAAGGCGAAGGCGCCGACTGTTACACCGGGTGCAGATGACGAAGAAATGCAGGAATTTTTTCGACGTTTTTTTGGACAGCCGATTCCGAGACAGCAACCTGCACCATCGCCACGCGGTCGCAAGGCACCTCAGGAAGACGGAGAAGTGCAACGCGGTGTTGGGTCGGGATTTTTGATTTCGGCGGATGGGTATGTATTGACTAACGCGCACGTCGTCGATGGTGCTGATGAGGTATATGTCAAGTTAATCGATAAGCGAGAATTCAAGGCCAAGATTATTGGTGCAGATAAGCGAACTGACGTGGCGTTAGTAAAGATCGATAGCACGAATTTGCCGCGCTTGATTTTGGGTGACTCCGACAAGATTAGAGTGGGCGAATGGGTGATTGCAATCGGTTCCCCCTTCGATTTGGACAATACTGTTACGGCCGGCATCATATCGGCCAAGGCACGTGACACCGGCGATTATTTACAATTAATTCAAACTGACGTCGCAGTTAATCCTGGGAATTCTGGTGGGCCGCTGATTAATATGCGCGGCGAAGTGATTGGAATTAACTCTCAGATTTACAGCCGTTCTGGCGGTTATATGGGAATATCGTTCGCTGTGCCAATTGATGAGGCAATGCGCGTGGCGGATCAGTTGAAGGCAAACGGCAAGGTTACGCGTGGTCGTATTGGCGTGCAAATTGGTGAAGTTACCAAAGAGGTCGCCGAGTCTCTGGGTTTGGCTAAAGCACAAGGCGCACAAGTTCAGCGAATTGAAGCTGGTACACCCGCAGACAAGGCAGGCGTAGAGCCTGGCGACATCATACTTAAATACAACGGCATACCGATTGAGAGATCAACAGATTTACCGCGTCTTGTAGGTAGCACCAAGCCAGGCACCCGTTCGACAATTACGATTTGGCGTAAGGGTGCCAGCAAGGACATTGCGATAACAATTGCCGAGATGGAACAAGAAAAAACCGCTAAAAAGGATGAGAAAAAAGCCAAACCGGAACAGCAAGTTGCAAATGCCTTAGGCTTGGTTGTGAGCGATTTGACTGATGCGCAGAAAAAAGAACTTAAAATTGAAGAAGGCGTTTCGGTAGATGCTGTAGAAGGTGCGGCTAGTCGTGCTGGATTGCGTGCAGGAGACGTAATTTCTCGCGTGAATAATGCCGATGTAAAGGACGCTAAACAATTTAATGTTTTGGTTTCCAAATTGGAGCCGAAAAAAGCAACAGTGGTATTAGTGCGACGGGGCGACGCATCGCAATTTGTTTTGATCAAGCCAAACTGATTGGATTGTTTTTACTAGTGGGCTGCATGTCACTTGTGACTTGCAGCCCATTTTTATTGGAAATTCTATTCGTAATGAAAACGTGTTCTTTAACTATTTATTCCCGATCATATTGTCATCTCTGTGACGATATGGTCGCAGCGCTGCGTAGCTTGCAAACACCATATGAATTGGTTATCGATGTAGTTGACGTCGACGCCGATAGTGATTTGTTAGCGATGTATGACGAATTGGTACCAGTGTTGGTTGGCATACGACCTAACGGGGAGCAAGTGAAGCTTTGTCATTACTATCTTGATGAAGTTGTTGTGAGAAGTTTTGTGTTACTTGAATGAAATCTGGATCACTAAAATACTGGAGGTAGTATTATTTTTATGCCTTTATATCTGAGCGGGAATGGCATTGTTTTGGCATATACTCCCTTAAAAAATCATATTTTCCAAGCCGTAGCAATAAAGTTCTGCCGCGATTGTTGATGGCATATAAACAAACGTAGACGTTGATATGCCACCAAATTGTTAAGGGCTATTGCCTTGTCTAGTCCGGCGTAGTAATTCGTGGGCTTTTCCCCTCGAAATCCGGTAAAATGCAGCACTTGTAACAAGGCGCTCGTCTGCGGATTGCCCCGCTCGGAGCGCTTTTTTTGTAATAGGCAAACGTATTTCGCGCAGATTGCGCATTTCAAAATCCGTCAATGAACAACATACGTAATTTTTCAATTATTGCCCACATCGACCACGGTAAATCCACGCTTGCCGATCGTATTATTCAACTCTGTGGTGGTTTGTCCGATCGTGAGATGGAGGCTCAAGTCCTCGATTCCATGGATCTGGAACGTGAGCGCGGTATTACCATCAAGGCGCAAACGGCCGCATTGATGTACAAATCCCGTAGCGGTGAAATTTTCAATTTAAATTTAATTGATACCCCAGGACATGTTGACTTCAGCTATGAAGTGAGTCGTTCCTTATCTGCTTGCGAAGGTGCCTTATTGGTCGTTGACGCATCGCAAGGTGTGGAAGCGCAAACCGTCGCTAATTGTTATACCGCTCTGGATTTAGGTGTGGAAGTAGTGCCTGTTCTGAATAAGATCGATCTACCTTCCGCTGACCCAGCTAACGCAATTGCGGAAATTGAAGAAGTAATCGGTATTGACGCAACTGACGCGGTGCATTGCTCGGCGAAAACCGGTTTGGGTGTGCAGGATGTACTTGAGTCGCTGATACTAAAAGTGCCACCGCCGAAGGGCGACACAGATACGCCCTTGCAAGCTTTGATCGTAGACTCATGGTTTGACAACTACGTTGGGGTAGTAATGCTGGTGCGAGTTGTCAACGGGACGGTCCGGCCCAAAGACAAAATTCTATTGATGGCCAATGGTTCCAATCACTTGGTCGAAAGCGTTGGCGTTTTTACCCCTAAATCAGTTTCTCGCGAAACACTTTCTGCCGGACAGGTTGGTTTTATTATTGCCGGTATCAAAGAGTTGAAGGCTGCCAAGGTGGGCGATACGGTAACGTTGCTGGCCAAGCCAGCTACCGAGCCATTGCCAGGATTTAAAGAGGTACAGCCGCAAGTATTTGCAGGCTTGTTTCCAGTCGAAGCCAATCAATACGACGCCTTGCGCGACTCGCTCGAAAAATTGAAGCTCAATGATGCAGCATTGCAGTATGAGCCGGAAGTGTCGCAAGCACTGGGGTTTGGATTCCGTTGTGGATTTTTGGGCTTGCTGCACATGGAAATTGTGCAGGAACGGCTAGAGCGTGAATTTGATATGGATTTGATCACGACTGCACCTACCGTGATTTATGAAGTAGTGCAACGCGACGGTTCTATTTTGATGGTGGATAATCCATCGAAGATGCCCGACCCTTCTCGTATCGAAGAAGTGCGGGAGCCGATTGTTACAGTCAATTTGTATATGCCGCAAGAGTACGTGGGCTCTGTCATTACACTTTGCACCTCGAAACGCGGCATGCAGATGGATATGAACTATCACGGCAAACAAGTCAAATTGACTTATGAAATGCCGATGGCTGAAATTGTGCTCGACTTTTTCGATAAGCTGAAATCGACTTCGCGCGGATATGCATCGATGGATTATGAGTTTAAGGAATATCGATCCGCCGATGTCGTCAAGGTCGATATGTTGATCAACAGCGAAAAAGTAGATGCGCTAGCGATTATTGTTCATCGTGCAAATAGCCAGTATAGAGGCCGCGCCGTCGCCGCCAAGATGCGTGAGTTGATTCCCCGCCAAATGTTTGATGTCGCAATTCAGGCCGCAATCGGGGCGAATATCATATCGCGAGAAAACGTCAAGGCATTGCGTAAAAACGTTTTGGCGAAGTGCTACGGCGGCGATATCAGTCGTAAGCGCAAATTGCTGGAAAAGCAAAAGGCCGGTAAAAAGCGTATGAAGCAAGTTGGCTCGGTAGAAATTCCGCAAGAGGCATTTTTAGCAATTTTACAAGTGGACGACAAATGAACCTGCAAAGCGTATTAGGCAATTTTGCATTGATCCTGTTTGTGCTAACCGTTATCACTGGCATTATCTGGTTTCTGGATATTTTTGTCTTATCTAAGCAGCGGCGAATTCACGCTAACAAGGCATTGGCTGAGTTTGATGCGCGCAACGATAAATTGACAGCAGAAGGTATCCGCTTGCAACAAAGCGGGCGTCAAGCGATGGAAGCTAATCTGCTGCGCCAGCCAGTTTGGGTGGAGTACTCAGGCAGCTTTTTTCCTGTAATTGCGCTTGTTTTTTTCTTGCGTTCGTTCTTGTTTGAACCTTTTAAAATACCGTCCAGCTCGATGGTACCTACCTTATTGATCGGTGATTTGATACTGGTTAATA
>JAZKIX010000104.1:8964-15657 GCA_040384645.1 Pseudomonadota bacterium
GTACGGCGTACGTTTGCCGATTATCAATAAAAAAGTATTTGATGTTGGGGATCCAAAGCGTGGCGATGTGATGGTATTCCGTTATCCCGAGGATACGTCGCTTGATTACATTAAGCGTGTGGTCGGTATTCCTGGTGATAAGATTGTTTATAAGAATAAAAAACTAACAATCAATGATAAAGAACTTGTTTACACATCACTGCCTGATTATCTGGACGGCGAACAGTTGAGTTATAGCAAGCAGTGGAGTGAGAATTTGACCGGTGTTGCTCATAAAATTCTCAACGACGACGCACGCCCATCCTATGTTCAAAACCCTCATCCGTTTCCTCAACGTGAGTTGTGTGCCTATAATAATGAAGGATTCACTTGCACGGTACCCGCAGGCCAGTACTTTATGATGGGTGATAACCGCGATAACAGTCTGGATAGCCGTTATTGGGGTTTTGTTCCCGATAAAAATATTGTCGGAAGAGCTTTTTTTGTATGGATGAATTTGAACCATTTTCCCGATAATTTGAAGCGCATCGGTAGTTTTCACTAACTTTTTTGGGGCTAACAATGAAATATGTATCGCATACCAAGCAATCTGGCATCTCCTTGGTGGGATTTATTTTTTTACTATTTGTTATTGGATTAGTCATCGGGGTTGTGGTTAAAGTTGCGCCTACTTTTATTGAGTACCGTTCAATTGGCAAAGCGATAATTTCTGCTAAAGAACGTGGCACCACTGTTCGAGATATTCAGATTGCTTTCGATAAGCAGGCCGAAGTAGGCTATATTGATGCGATTACTGGCAAAGATTTGGATATAACTAAAAACGGTGAAGAATTTGTAGTCAGTTTCTCATATGAGAAAAAAATTCCTCTATTTGGCCCCTTAAATTTGTTGATGGAATATACCGGTACGACAGCCAATCCATTGGCTAAAAAACCGGCAGCTTAATTGGTCGTAACAATGAGCCTCAAGTCATTGCAGGAAAGATTAGGACATAGCTTTAACGATGCGTCATTGCTACAGCAAGCATTGACGCATCGTAGTCATAGTGGGATCCATAACGAACGACTTGAGTTTCTCGGTGATTCGGTCTTGAATTGTGTTGTGGCATCGATTTTGTATGAGCGCTATAGCGGTATTGATGAAGGCGATCTATCTCGATTGCGGGCAAATCTGGTAAAGCAGCAATCGCTGTACGAAATCGCGCAGCGATTAGATTTGTCCTTGTGTTTGCGACTCGGTGAGGGGGAATTGAAGTCTGGTGGTTTTCGCAGGCCATCAATACTGGCAGACACGCTGGAGGCGCTGTTAGGCGCTATTTTTTTGGACGCCGGATTCGATGCCGTCAGGCTTGTTATTCGCGCGTTTTATATTCCGCTATTGGACTCCGTCGACCCGCAAACGCTTGGGAAGGACGCTAAGACCCTTCTTCAGGAATACCTTCAAAGTAAAAAAATTCCTTTGCCTCAATATAATGTTGTTGCGACGCATGGTGCGGCGCACAATCAAGATTTTGAAATTGAATGTCTGGTTCCTAAACTTGCGATTCAAGTATATGGAAGGGGGGCGAGCCGGCGCGCAGGGGAACAAGCCGCAGCAAAATTGGCATTGGAAGCAGCGCTTGCAGCCGCACTCAAGATCCCCACTTCACGTCGCAAAATTAAGCCTCGCACTACACAGCTTAAGCTTGTTGGTATCGCGACCAGTCAGGCAGATGAGCCTTCGCTGAACGTAGAACAAGGAATAAATTCAACCTTGGGCAACTAATCCCGCTAGGTGAACTGCATATCTGATATAGCCTTTTATGGAACGTTTGTTCCTTCATTTTTAATAGATAGAATCGAAATTAGCATGACTGACGCAGCAACGCCTTCCGCTCCATTCTTCTGTGGCTATATCGCCATAGTTGGTCGTCCGAATGTCGGTAAATCGACGCTCATGAATGTGCTGATCGGTGCAAAGGTGAGCATCACGTCGCGCAAGGCCCAAACCACACGCCATCGAATTACGGGAATCCAAACGGTAGATGACGCGCAATTTATTTATGTAGATACGCCAGGTTTTCAAACGCGTCACTCGAACGCATTGAATAAGACGCTGAACAAAACAGTCACGAATACACTGATTTCTTCCGATGTAATTTTATATATCATCGAAGCAGGCACATTTGGCGAAGCAGATCAGCAAGTGCTGGATTTAATTCCGCAAGACGTACCGTGCATCTTGGTGATTAACAAATCTGATCGGGTGAAAGACAAGGCAGTTCTGTTGCCTTTCGCGCAGAAAATCGCGGCCAAGCATAATTTTAGTGCGGTTGTTCCGGTATCAGCAAAACTGAATTTCCAATTGGATAACTTGCAAGGCGAAATCAAACGCTTCCTTCCAGAAAATCAGCCAATATTTGGGCCTGATGATATTACTGACCGTAGCGAAAAATTTCTGGCAGCAGAAATTGTGCGCGAAAAACTGTTTCGTTTTGTTGGCGACGAATTACCTTATACCAGCACTGTATTGATCGAAAAATTCGAACAAGAAGGTGATTTAAGGCGAGTTTTTGCAGCAATTCTGGTTGAACGCGATACGCATAAATCAATGGTGATTGGTCAAAAAGGTGCGCGGCTCAAAGATATTTCGACTCAAGCCCGACTTGATATGGAGAAGCTGTTCGGCGGACCGGTATATCTTGAAATTTGGATCAAAGTTAAGTCTGGCTGGGCCGATAACGAAGCCGGTTTGCGGGCTTACGGCTACGAATAAAATTCGTCGATAATTTTCTTGCCGCCGTTAAGCATATTCGATGAATAATATTTCGGATAGTACTCACGATACGAATGGTCCTGTGACCGCCGGAGGCAATGCAAAAATGGATGCGGATCGCGATGCGTCCAGCAAAAATTTCGCTGGTGGCAAGATCGCCGTGGCTAAGCCAACCGACGTTTCTAAAGCCGCGACCACAGCAAAATCTGCTCGCGGAAAGACGCCTGAAAACGAGTACCGTATTGGTAGTCAACCAGGTTTTGTTTTGCATAGTTATCCATATAAAGAAACTAGTTTGATCGTAGACGTTTTTTCCCGCGGTCACGGTCGCGTGTCCTTGGTCGCGAAGGGTGCGAAGCGCCCACATTCCCGTTTACGCGGCGTACTACAGACGTTTCAGCCCTTATCGGTTGCCTGGAGTGGCAAATCAGAATTACGGACGCTGACGGGTGCAGAGTGGATCGGCGGCTTGCTTCCATTAGAAAAATCCGCCTTGTTGTGCGGATTTTATTTGAATGAATTGCTGGTCAAGCTGCTGGCAAGGGACGATCCGCATCCGGCCTTATTCGATCATTATGTCGCCACGTTAAACCAACTGGCACATGGCGAATTTGCACCCATCGTATTACGCAAATTTGAACGATGCTTACTGAAGGAAACGGGCGTTGCGGCTGATTTTACACGCTGTCTCACAACCGAAAATCCCATCGATCCGGCGCAGATTTACGTGGTTGATCCCGAGCGCGGTCCGCGCCGGGCGCGCGATGCCGATGAGTGGCCCCGCGTCTTGGGTAAAACTTTGCTTGATATGGATCGCGAAGATTACACCGATACAACAACGCAGATCCAGAGTAAATGGCTAATGCGTTTTCTTTTGCAGCATCACCTTGGTGGTGTACCGCTTAATACGCGTCAAATACTTATCGATCTGACGCAGTTATAACCAACCTTCCATCAACATCAACCATCATGAGCTTTCTGCAAGTCAATAGTTCCACAATTGATCTTGGCATCAATATTGATCACGTTGCAACCTTGCGTAATGTGCGAGGCACAACATATCCAGACCCGATCCAGGCCGCCTTGTTAGCGGAAGAGGCCGGTGCCGATGCGATTACCTTGCATTTGCGTGAGGATCGACGCCATATCAAGGATGCCGATGTGGTTGCTATCCGCCCGCTGTTGATGACAAGAATGAATCTTGAATCTGCGGTCACGAGTGAAATGATTGATTTTTCATGCCTTATCAGGCCGCAGGACGCTTGCCTGGTACCAGAACGGAGAGCGGAAATCACGACCGAAGGCGGCTTGGACGTGGTACGTCACTTTGTCCAGGTGCAGGCAGCGATCCGGCAATTGAAAGCGGAAGGTATTCGTGTCAGTCTGTTCATCGACGCAGATCCTGAGCAAATTCAGGCGGCATCGGAAGCTGGCGCGCCTGTAATTGAATTGCATACCGGACGATATGCTGATGCTGAATCGGATGCTGTTCTCAAACATGAATTGACACGCATACAACTTGGCGTGCAAGAAGGCATAAAACGTGGACTTAAGGTTAACGCCGGTCACGGTTTGCATTACTCGAATGTGCAGGCGATTGCAGCAATTCCGGATATTTCTGAACTCAATATCGGTCACGCGATTGTGGCGCATGCGGTATTCGTCGGCTGGAAAAATGCCATAAGCGAAATGAAAGCGATCATGGTATCGGCGCGGCAACTAGCATTAAAGTAAAAATGCACTGATCGCATGGTTCAATGTATGTGCTAATGAACAGGATATTTCAATGAATACACTGCCGTCCAAGCTTGGCCCCGTAATGCTCGATGTAGTCGGCACCACACTTGACGATGATGACCTGCGCCGTATCCAGCACCCGCTCACAGGTGCGGTCATTTTATTTGCAAGAAACTATGAAAATCGTGCCCAATTGACGGCCTTGACTGAGGCGATTCATGCCGCACGGCCTGGCATTTTGATTGCTGTCGATCATGAAGGTGGGCGGGTGCAGCGCTTCAAGAGCGATGGCTTTACCCGTTTGCCAAGTATGCGCAAGTTGGGCGAGCTATGGGATCGTGATGTACTGGCAGCGGCAAAAATAGTTACCGCAGTTGGCTTTATCTTGGCCGCAGAACTGCGTGCTTGCGGCGTAGATCTTTCATTTACGCCAGTACTCGATCTGGATTATGGCGAATCCGGCGTCATTGGGGATCGTGCATTTCATCGTGACGCGCGAGTCGTGACTTTATTAGCGAAAAGCCTGAATCATGGTTTGCTAATGGCTGGGATGGCAAATTGCGGCAAGCATTTTCCTGGGCATGGTTTCGTCCAGGCTGATTCACATATTGCGGTTCCAATCGATGAGCGTACTCTGAAAGATATTTTGGCCGAGGACGCCGCACCATACGATTGGCTAGGCATGAGTTTGACCGCGGTAATGCCGGCACACGTCATTTATCCCAAAGTTGATCCAAATCCAGCGGGGTTTTCAAAAAAATGGCTGACCCTATTACGCAAAAAAATGGGCTTCCAAGGTGTCATTTTTAGTGACGATCTAAGTATGGAAGGCGCCAGCGTCGCGGGGAATGTGATCGACGGCTCAAAAGCGGCTCTCACTGCAGGTTGCGACATGGTGCTGATCTGTAATTCGCCGGAAAAAGCAGATCAATTGCTTAGTGGCTTGAAATACAAACATTCAACAACTTCTGCCGCAAGGCTTGCCAAACTGGTGCCGAACTCCCTGGCATTGAACTGGGACGCATTGCAAAAAAGTCCCCAGTATCTGTCGGCACAGTCAGAACTGAAGGAGTTGGAGTCTGAGTAAGTCGGGTTCGTACTCATCAGATCTTTCGGCGCCTATGCAAATTCGTGACGCCTCGCGATCAAGGCACATTGCCAGGATACGAACATGAATTCGTTGATGAGCGCAGTGCTATCGTACTTAAGCAAAGCGTGTGGCCTTGAGTCGATTAGTGCCTTTCCCTCAAATCATACTTTTCGCAGCACGCATTGGGACCCGGCCTATTTTGATATTGCTTTCGGTACCAAGCCAGATGCTATTGAGCGTGCACTTTGCACGGCGATCGACAATACGCCGCTTATTTTTGCGCATATCAATAATCCAACACCCAGGATGCAACGCGCGCTTTTAGGCCTCGTGAATCAAAGCTTGCGCCGTAATGACGGCAAAGCTGGCGACTATATAAAGTTGTTGATCGCGGCTTATTCTAGCCCTGCGACACATGAATTATTACCGGGCTTGCGCGCCGTGATCGCTAACGCGCAATACGAAGAGGGCGGCGATAGTGTGCAAAGCGTATTGGAATTTTTGGCGAGTACGCAAGCGCCATTTGACGTGATCGAGGCTGCAACCTGACTTTTTCACATGGCGATGCATCATCCCCAAATTTTATGATTCAAGGCCACGCAATTTGATCCAGTAATGCCCGCAATCGCAAACCCCGCAGCGCATTAATCATTTGAAAATAAGCCACTTTCCCCTTCAAAAACGCACGAAAATTTTCATGCCCATCGCGGTTTTGTGATTCTGGACCCATGCGTATGCAATTGGTGAGGATCGCTTTTAAATTGTCGAACTCAGCACGTTTGATATTCGGATGCGCGTTTACGACAATGCCCGTCACTAGTTGTCTGGTAGCGGCACGCATGATCCGGGTTTTCTTGAAGTTGATGGCAAAGCCTTCTTCAAGTGCAATCGTACCGATCTGTGTTTGTAGCCGACCCAGTGATCGTTCCAACTCCCAATTTCCTGAAAAGGTTAAATCATCGGCGTAGCGGCTGTAAGTCGCGCCCAGTGAATTAGCTAGTGCATCCAGTCGCAAATCGAGCCGGTATGCACAAAGATTGGCCAGTGCGGGCGAGCTAGGTGCCCCCTGCGGCAAATGCGGACTCAGAAATAACTGATGATTTCGATACGGC
>JAZKIX010000105.1:0-328 GCA_040384645.1 Pseudomonadota bacterium
TGCTGGAGCCTGAAGCGATGAGCAAGCTTTTTAATACCACGGTCGGGCAGATCGTCTGCGCCATCGCCTTGATCATGGAGATCGTAGGTTACTGGATCATTCGGAAAATTCTGGCAATCGATATTTAAGCGCCACATGACTGTGGCGGTCGTTAACGCGCTTGTGTACTGAATAGCGTAATTGAGGAGGTAAAAATGAATGCATTGATCGTACCGTTGGCCGCCTTGATCGGTGGCATGGGTGTGGTACTGTTTTTTTATCTGATCTGGCAATTCTGGGATGGAATTCCCAAAATTAAAGATCGTAGTTATATGGACCCTTTGCCTCC
>JAZKIX010000105.1:338-14807 GCA_040384645.1 Pseudomonadota bacterium
CCATTGTGCGGCTGATCTGGCCCTTGGTGAATGTGATTTTGCATACCGTGGTGGAGCTGGTGCCGACCTCTTACCTAATGAAGCACCAGCGCAAGATCGAGAGTGCGGGCCTGAGCCATACCATCCTGCCGGTCGAGCTGGTCGCCTTGCAGGTGTTGTGTGCCATTTTCGGTGGATCGACGATTGTCATTGCAACCTTGCTGGGCGTATGGAGTACGGTCGGGTTTGGCATCTGGCCAGTGCTTGGACTGTTTTTGATGTTCAGCTATTTCGGCTGGTATTACCCGCTGTCATGGGTAGCCAAATGTCGTAAAGCCTATCTGCGTCAGACCTTGCGCACCTTGCCGGCCTATCTGGACATGATCACCATGTGTTGCGAGGCTGGATTGAACTTGAGCGGTGCGTTTCAACAGGCGGTCAGCAAGGGCAAGTCCAGTCCACTCAAGACTGAGTTGGAGCGGGTATTGCGGGAAATGCGTACCGGCGTCACCCGGATCGACGCCATGCGGCGCATGGGTCAGCGCATGGACAATCCGATTGTGATCAGTCTGATGTCGAATCTGATCCAAGCCGAGATCATGGGCGCCAGCTTGGCCGCGACGTTGCGTTCCATCGCGGAGCAACGGCGTACCGAGCGTTTTCAGGCCGCAGAAAAATTGGCGATGGAAGCGCCGACCAAAATGATTTTCCCACTGGTTGCCTTTATCTTCCCCGTCACCTTTCTCATCATCGGCTTTCCGATCGCGATGAAGATGAAGGAGGCGCTCAGTGGCTAACCTCAATATTTCAGGGCGCATGCGCCGACGCATGGGCTTGCACCGACGCATGGGCTTGCACGGCCAGCGCGGTGCATTTTTTGTGGAAACGATTATTGCCTTTCCGGTGGTGGTGTTCCTGATTCTTTCAGCGATCCAATTGGGCTTGATTTACCAAGCGAAGCTGACCTTGGGCTATGCCGCGTTTGAAGGCGCGCGGGAGGGCTCGCTCAATAACGGCATGCCAATTCCGGTCATGATGATCAAGGGCGTACCGGTGCCCAATTTTGTCGGCGGATCAGTGCTCAACGGATTGGCACTGGGGATGATGCCATTGTTCAATCATGGCACCGGTGTGCTTGACCTGCAAAAAAGTTATCGCGTCGCCGAGCTAGAGATGGTGGCCCATAGCTGCATCGACTATCTGCAGCCGTATCAAAGCAGCTTCCTCGATTGGGGCATCGTGGACAAGCAAGGCGCGGAACAAAATGTCTGGCACATACCCAACGATACCTTGCGTTATCGTAAGCCAGTGGGAACCGAACTCGACGACAGGGCGTATTCGGAGGGGGTAAAATTACTCGGGCCTTTTTCGAAGATTTCGATTCAGGAAACCAATGTATTGAAGATTCGGGTGCGCTATCAGTACAAACCCAAGATGCCGGTCATCAATAAAATTATTGTCGGTTTTGTGAAAGCATTGGACCGTGCGCCGACCCCGTTTGCCGCTGACGCCTATCGTAACGACCGGATACCGCTGGAAGCGATGTCAACGGTCCGTATGCAGTCGCCGCTGTATTGGCATCCGTGGTATCCCTTGGGAAATTTTCCAAATGGGGTTGCCGATCTGGATTGGTCTTTAGAATTTAACAAACATTTCCTCAATTTAAAAACGCAGCTGGTACCTACCGGGGTTGTGGACTTGCAAGACGTGCGGCTCAGCTTTTGCATGAATCCACTGTTGATCGGGGGGCCAAATCCGGTGTCGTTGGGTGGCTTGGGTACCAATATTTTGCGTCCGACTAACGAGCCGACGACCAAGCCATAGATTTCTGTAGTGCGACCCACCAAGCACAGGGTGGTTAATTTGAGCGTTTTTACATTGTATTTGGCGGCGATACCAATGTCGCCAATAACAGCGCCGCAGATTTGACTGCTCTGGCTGGTCCGGTCAGCGTCCCGACCGTTGGCAACGCGACGCTGGCTCTATTTGTGTTGATGCTGATGGACATGGCTGGCTGGTGATTGCAGCGTAAAAACCAGTAACCACCGGCGATTCCGCGAAGAAAGCATGGCTGGTAATTGTTCTCGGCTTCAATAAAACGCCAGCCGACCTTACCGAAACCAGGCAATTGACAGCTTTAATGGGCTGTTTTATGGTGAAATATACTGCCCTGAGTATTTTTAAGGGTGCAATGAAAACGTGCGGGTGAGTGGGTATTTTTCCATATACCCCCCAATTATATTAATAACGCGCGCTGGCCCGTGGCTGCCATTCCAGCGTGCTTTGCCAGATTATGCCAACTTCGGTTTCGACGGTGCATGTGTCGACATGCGCAGTGCCAGCCGATGCCATTACCAATCTCAATCCAGAAAACGCCTTGCAGCCAGCGCATAAGTGGTTTCGGCATAACGCACATAATCTTCGTCGATCATGCGGCCGTGCACGATGGTGAAGTCGGTACGCCACTCGTCCCACCAAAGATGCGCCCACAGATGCATTGAATACATCCCTGAGAAATCTTCATCCAATCCTTCAAACAGGGTGTGAACCCCGGCTCGGTCGGCGCCATGGCGATGGAAGCAACGTTGCGGCAGCACCAGCAACGAGTCCGGCATTTGCTGCCGCAGGCGGGTTGCCTCTTGGCATGAATGACGGCTCCAGGTGCCGTCAAATACCTGGTACATATTGTCTAGCCATCGGCTCAGATATTGCGATTCTGGCCGCGCCAGCATCAGCGCATTGCATAGCGAACGCTTGAGCGGATCGGCCTCGCTGCGCTCGTCTTGCTCGGCGCCGATCACAAATTGCTGGCGGTAAAACGCATCCGGCATCGGTTGTAAAAATAGCGTATCCATGTCGGCGTAGACCCCGCCCCAGAGTTGCAAAACCTTCATGCGAATGAAGTCCGATTCATGGGCATAGTCCAGTTTGCGCTGGCGGATGATGCGTCCTTCGGGCGTATTGTCATAACGCGTGGTGTCACGCACGAAAGGTTCCGGGTCGACCCGGTGCAAGGTCAGGTGAGGCTTGATACGGTTCCACCAATAACCCCACGGTTCATTGAGGTAATGAAAATGAATCGCTTGCGGCTGGTTGACCTGGCGGCACGATTCCAGGCAAAGGTAATGCAGCAAATGGAAAGCCTCGTCTTGCACGCGCAGACCGAATACGAAATGAAAGATGCGGGGGATTTCAGGCATTCAGACTCTCCAGAAGTTGTTGGGTCACGCGCTGCATCGACAACCGTTCGGCGAGCGCCGCAGTGGCAGGCGCGGCTAGCGCCATTGCCGCCGGCAAGTCGTGATGCAGTTGGCGCATCAATTGGGCCGCATTTCCGATATCGGCCTGGGCCCAGCGTTGCGAGGCCAGGAAGCTGCTTTGATTGGGCCAGGGCGTGACCTGCGTCATCCGGTAATTGACTAGCCAGGGCCAATCGGCACCGAGATAGTCGAGTTGCCCACCGAAGCCGGTCATCAGCACCGGCCGGCCGCGCGCCAATGCCTCGCAAGCGCTCATGCCCCATCCCTCACCGCGCGTCAGCGACACCGAGATGTCGCCGCCGCAGTGCAACTCTTCGATCTGCGTGCCGGACAGATTGCCATCGATCAGGCGGATCGCCGGCAAGCCATCGTTGCGCTGTTGCGCTGCACGCTGACGCCATTTTTGCAGCAATGCCGCGACCGGCTCGATGGCAAACGAGGGTGGCGGCCCGATACCGCGCAGCGAGGGTTTGAGGATCAGCAGCACGTCATCGGCCGCTGAAAAAGCTTGTGCAAAGGCGCGCAATAGATCGTAGTTGCCTTTGCGCGGCTCCCAGGTATTGATCGAATAAAACACTGTGGTGTCGGGGCCAATGCCAAGGGCGGCGCGGCATTGGACGCGGCGATCGGGCGCGGCTGGCGGCGGCACTGCGCGCAGCATGTGTGGAATCACATCGACCGGCACCACCACGCCGCCGCGCTGCATGACGTCGCGGTTCATCTGGCTTGGCACCAATACCCGGTCGGCCAGATTGAGCAAGGAAGTCCAATGTGGCGGCAGGCGGTCGGTTTCCCATGCGGTAAACCCAATATTGTGTCGCCCCGGCTCAAAATAGACTGGCCAATATTCGGGCGGCAAATGCACCAGTACGGTGTCGTAATCACGCGGCTGGCAACATTGCGCCAACAGTTGCGGCAGGTCGGCATGCGCGCTATCGCCGGCAAACGCAGGGAAAAAATTCAAAGCCTCCATGCCCAGCGCCGGTGTCCACGGTTGCACCCCAGTGGCGCCATCGCACAGCGGCACCCAGTACACCGGAATGTGCTCGGCCACCAGACCGCGCAAATAGTCGAGAGCTGCCAGCGCATAGCCGCTTGTGCCGGACCAAGACACCAATTTAATGCCGCCTTGTTTGACGTCGCGCGAGGTTTTTTTCATTGCGCCGCCCATTCCATTTGCATGCGGCGCCAAGGTCCTTGCGCTTGCTGCGTCCAGTAACGCCTGGCCGTCGCTTTTGCCCGGACTCGCATCGCACTGTTCAAGACGGGATCTTGCTGCAACTGTGCAATACGCTGGCAGATCGCGTCGTCATCATCGGCTGCAAGGCGAAATCCATTTTCGCCATCGTTCAGTAACTCGGCGCCCGGCATGGCGCCGGCGCAGATCACCGGGCAACTGGCCGCCATCGCCTGCGCCACGAAACCTATTGCCGCTTCGGGATCGGCCAAGGGCGCGCGCCGCAATAGCAGGCAATCGATTCCCGCTAAAAATTGATCGAGCGGCGCATCAAAACTAATCAGGTGCAAATTGGCCGGCAAATCCGACGGCGGAAAATGGCGCAGCAGCATTCCGCCGCCATGCACGTGTAACGATATTCCGTTGGCCAGCAAGCGGCGGATCAACATCGTATCCAAGGGATGCATGCCATCGGCTTCGCACATGGCGCGCAGCCCCACCCGAAAAGGCGCATCCCGCAGCCGCGGCGAGATAGTAAAACCTGTGTTGGCGCTCTCAGGCAGCGTGGGCCGCACCAGCAAACCCGGCAAACCGATTTGTTCAGCCGTCATCTGGTCGGGAAACAGCAGGCCGATCGCTGCGCTTGCCGCCTGCGCGATTTCCAGCAACATGGCCGGACAATCGCGCGTGACACGCACCAGTACTTGGGCCGGCAGCCAGTCATCCAATAGTGCCGGCAGTATTTCGGGCAAACCATCAATCAGCAAGACTGCGTCGAATTGCGGCCAGTTGGCCCGCAGCTCTGGCGGCAGTACCACGGTCTCGTCCGGTAGAAAGTGTATCCGGCCTTGCCAGCCAGCAAAATCAACCGCGCTGAGCGGCAAATACGGATTGCAGCCCAATACCACCAGCACGCTTGCCTGCGCCAATCTGGCACGCACGGCATCAGGCGCCAGCAGCGCCGTCGATTTGCGCAAGGCCGCGCGCAATTGGTCATCCTCCGCCATACGGCGGCTGCGATAGCGCAAGGACCGATCAAAATCGAGAATCACTGGATCGGCACTGGCTGCCAGTGCGACTGCACTGTAAGCCATCGCTTGCGGCAAATCACCGAGGTCAAAAGCCAGCAATGCCAGCGTGTGGTTGACCATTGCCTGCGCCGGCAGCAAATTGGTCGCTTGTTGCAGACATGCACGCGCTTCGAATAAATCGCCTTGCCGATAGTGCTTGGCCGCCATCGTCTGCAATTGGTCGCATTGCAGTTGTAAGGAAGAGGCGACCAGCGCCTGCTGTGGCGCGGCAGCCGCTGGCACAGTGACTGCCGCGCCGCAGCAATGCTTGTAGCGGGCGCCACTATTGCAAGGACATGGTGCATTGCGGCTTACTGCGTTGGTCGATGTGATGGCGGTTGCGACGGCTGACGAGGCAGTACGCTGGGCACAGGAGGTGTGCAGTCTGGCGAGTTGCTGATCGACCTGCGCAAGGTGTAACGTGAGGGCAGGACGCGATTCTTCCAGGCAAGCAAGTGCATCTTCGGGCGAACCTTGCGCTTCCCACAGGTGCGCCAGCGAGAGTACAAATTCCAGACTGCTACGGTTGTGCGAGACCGCCGATTCGAACAATCGGCGCGCACTGAATGCATAACCTTGCGCCTGATAAGTACGACCGAGATGAAATTCGAGATTAGGTTCGGCCGGATAGCGCAGCAATAGTTGCCGCATCGCCGGCCGTACACTGGCGCGCTCGCCATCGTGAAAGCGCGCCAGCAAATGATGCACCAGCGGCAAATAATCGCGCCATAGCGCTGCGCCGGTCGGCTCCCAGCGCTTTCTGACCCGGATCGAAAAATGTCCGCCGCGCGCCGGATCGGCATTTAACCCGATGCTGGTGCCGGACGTGCCGGCTTCGACAAAATAATACTGCGTCGGTGCTTCGATGCGCGCAATCTGCACATGCGGCACGATTTGCAGCCAAAAATCCCAATCTTCAAACACGTCCAGACTTTCGTCGAAGCGACAGCCTAGCTCGACCACGCGGCGGTGTACCAGTACCGAAATGGCTGGAATCAGGTTGAAAAATTGGAACATCAAAATGTTGAAGCGATTGGATTGACAGCGCAGCAAGCGATGGTAACGGTCCACCAGCCACAGCCCTGCGTAGACAAAATCCGGATGATCTGGCGCCAGCACGCGGCGCATCAGCAGAGCCACATGGTCAGGGTCGAATAAATCGTCGTCGTCCAAAAAACCAACATATTCGCCCATGCTAGCGTCGAGTCCGGCATTGGCCGCCGCCGGCCGTTGGAGAGGTTTGCCACTGCTGACCAGGCGAAAGCGGGCATCGGCTGCCATTGCAGCCGGCAGCGGTGGGTGACGGCCACCGGTCGCATCAACAATCACGATGTCCAGATTGCGATAGGACTGCGCTGCCAGCGACGCCAAGGCATCGACCAGACTAGCGCGACCCATGCTGCGCACAATGATCGATACCAATGGCGCCGGGCAGGATGGCGTGCGCCCTGGACGCAAGCGTGCCGGGTCGACAAACCTATCGGGTAACGCCGGTGGCGCAGACCGCTGGAGTTGCGATGGCTTGCCGTCCTGCCCCAATGCGTTGGCATAATCGAGGATCGGCAAACGATGGGCAATCAATTGCAAGGTCTGGTCGTAGGCTGCGCGGCCGGCAAACTGGCTGGCCGCGTTATACATGCTCAGAAAATGTTCATAGTGGAAGGTATTGCCGCCGTGGATGGTGTAGCAATACAGGGCTGGCGCATCCATCGTCAGCACCGGATACTGTGCCACGAGTGCATTAGCTACCGAACTATCTTCGCCGCGGCGCTGGTCTGGATAAGGCGGCACGGCCGAGCGTTGCGCCAGCATGCTGCCTTCCCACAAGCGTTTGCCTGAGACGGCAAGACGGCGTTCGGCTGGCCACCACATGGTCCAGCGCTGCAAGAAACATGCTTTCGCATTCGCCATCTGCAATGCTTCGATTTGCCAGGCCAGCCGGCGCGCATCGTATAAATCGTCATCGTCCCATTGACACACAAGATCGCCATGCGCTTCGCTCAAGGCGCGGTTGCGTAACTGACCCAAGTTCGCTGAAGTTTCGGCCAGCAAGATGTGACGTATCTGCGGATGGCGCAGCTCAGCCAAAAACGCGGTCAGCTCTGACGCCGGATTATCGTCAATGATGACCAGTTCGCGCCGTGGGTAGCTTTGCGCGCAAAAACATGCGATGGCATAGCGCGCCGGCAGCAATCGGCCGCGGCTGACCATGAGGCACGATACCAGCGGCCCTGTTGCAAGATTTTGCGCCGGTGTCAGCCAGCCATCGCGTGCAGCCAAGCCTGGCGTGAGCAATTGCAATGGGATGCGTTCTGCACTGGCCGGCCATTGCGCAGCATCGTCGTGCGCGGGAAGAGGCGGCTTGAGAGGCATGTGCATGGGGTGGAAAGAGTGTTCGACTATCTGGTTTTATTGCAAATGCCAGAGAAACTGGGCTGCGTCTATTCTGCACGTGAGCAGCAGCTGCATTTCCTAGGGCGTACCACATTGAAACTGGTAAGTGGTTCTAAAGGCGCGGCAATCTTCTTATGCCGTGCGCCCTACAACGCTTGACCTCACAAATTCAGATTCACCAAGTGAGTTCAATGCCTAAAAATAGGGTGCGCCCCGCGCACCCTACAACTTCACGTGGTCGTCGGTCACTCGGCACCAGAATCAGGCGCCAATCCGATTGTTTGCCCGGTCAGACACCCGCTGAGCTAATGATGACGGCCTCGCTATTTAGTTCCCCGCGCAACATGGTCTTGATCCCGCGCACCGCTTGCCGGATCCGTGCTTCGTTTTCAATCAGGGCGAATCGCACATAGTCGTCGCCATATTCGCCAAAACCGATGCCGGGCGAGACGCAGACCTTGGCTTGCGCCAGCAATTGTTTGGCAAATTCGAGCGAGCCGAGGTGGCGGTACGCTTCCGGGATCAAGGCCCAGATATACATTGATGCCTTGGGCGAATCGACCATCCAGCCAGCTTCGTGCAAGCCTTTGACCAAGACATTGCGGCGGCTTTGGTATTGCGCACAGATGTCGCGCACGCATTGCTGGTCGCCTTCCAATGCGGCAATCGCGGCCACTTGCACCGGCGTAAAGCTGCCGTAATCGTGATAACTCTTGATGCGCGCCAGCGCTGCGACCAGTTCCTTGTTGCCGACCATGAAACCGATGCGCCAGCCCGCCATGTTGTAGCTTTTCGATAGCGTGAAAAACTCGACCGCCACATCGCGCGCGCCCGGTACTTGCATGATCGAGGGCGCTTTCCAGCCGTCGAACACGATGTCGGCGTAAGCCAGATCGTGCACCACCAGGATGTCGTGTTCTTTCGCCAGCTTGATGACGCGCTCAAAAAATTCCAGCTCGACGCATTGCGCGGTCGGGTTGGAGGGGAAGCCGAGAATCATCATCTTCGGTTTGGGATAACTTTCGCGGATCGCGCGTTCCAGCTCGGCAAAAAAATCGACGCCGGGACTCATGCGTACCGAGCGCACATCGGCGCCGGCAATCACCGCGCCGTAGATGTGAATCGGGTAGCTCGGATTGGGCACCAGCACGGTGTCGCCGCGATCAAGGGTGGCCAGCATCAGATGCGCCAGACCTTCTTTGGAGCCGATGGTGACGATGGCTTCGCTATCGGGATCGAGCTCGACCTGATAGCGGTCCTTGTACCAGCGCGTAATTGCCCGGCGCAGGCGCGGGATGCCTTTGGAGGATGAGTAGCCGTGGGTGTCGACCCGTTTTGCGACTTCGGTCAGCTTGTCGACGATGTGCTGCGGCGTGGCGCCGTCGGGGTTGCCCATCGACAGGTCGATGATGTCTTCGCCACGCCGCCGCGCGGCCATTTTTAGCTCGGCGGTGATGTTGAAAACGTAGGGTGGAAGACGTTCGATGCGCGAAAAGCGGCGCGGCGTTGGTGATGGATTGCTGGGGGATTGCGTGATGGGAGATTGAGACATAGTTTTTCTTTCGTAAGCGCCCGGAACCGTCCGAGCGACGTTGGAAGTGCGATTGACTGGCAAGTCAGCGAATCTTTCCGGGCTTGATTTTAAACAAGTTGGCGGGGAATTGGCAGTGCGGGTTGCGGCAGGGCGAAATATTTTGAATATTTTTGCATCCAGAACGCTTTGCGCTTCGTATAAACCTTTGTTGCACCTCCGTCCACACACGCTATTTACTTTTTATAGGGAGTTTTTCATGAAAAAATCATCCACACTTTTCTCCAGCCTGGCCATTGCTGCATCTGGCGCTGCTTTGCTGGGTGCCTGTTCCACCCCAATGAAGGCGCCCGAAGCGCCGGCCGCGGTCACCGTGCCGGCAGGCAATAAAATGGTCATGACGGCATTGGGCGCAGGTGACTTGAGTTATGAATGCCGTGCCAAGGCCAATACGCCAGATGCCTTCGAGTGGGCGTTTACCGGGCCGGTAGCTACCCTTTATGATTCGCAAAAGAATGCAGTGGGGAAATATTACGCCGGACCGACATGGGAATCGAACGATGGCAGCAAGGTCACCGGTAAGCAAATCGCAGTGTCACCGGCATCTAAAGCAGGCGCCATTCCCCTGCAATTGGTACAGGCCAACCCGGCTAGCGGCATGGGCGCCATGACCGGCATCACCTATATTCAGCGCTTGAATACGGTCGGTGGCGCTGCTGCAGCCGAGCCTTGCAGTGCTGCCAATGCCGGCGCCAAACAGACGGTCAAGTACCAGGCTGATTACGTTTTCTACAAGGCATCCTGAGATATCCTGATATTTCCTGAATAAGGCAAGGCGACGCTGCATCGAACCCGGCTTGACCGGTGCAGTGTCGTTACACCTCTTTTGCACCATGCAAAAGAGAGCCATGGCTTGCGTCATATCTGCTGTCAAGCAAACTTCAAGCAAGCACAAAAAAAATCTAATCCCTCCCCAATTCGACCAGTTCACTTTTTTGTATAACAGTCGTGTCGTCCTCATTACTTCGTTGTGTTTGATACTTCCGTGTGGCCACTGACTTGCAGGCTTGTATTTTTCACCATTGATACAAATATAACGCCAAGATTTATCGCGCAGCATGGCCTTCATCACACGGCGAAGGCCAAATTTTTTGGCAAAGGGTTTTAAATGAATGTTTTGTTATTTGGCGCCACCGGCATGGTCGGGCAAGGCGTGTTGCGGGAATGTCTGGCATCGGTCCAGGTTGATTCAGTCGTGACAATCGGTCGTACACCGACCGGGCAAAGCCACGCCAAACTACGCGAATTGGCGCATCAGGATATGTGGGATTACACCCAAATTGAATCGGCGCTATCAAATTTCGATGCTTGCTTTTTCTGCCTCGGCGGCACTGCATCGGGCATGAGCGAAGCCGAATATAGCCGCTGTACCTACGATCTGACCGTCGCAGCGGCAACTGTGCTAGCGCGGCGCAATCCGCAAATGACCTTTGTCTACGTTTCCGGCGTCGGCGCCGACAGTTCGGAAAAAGGGGCGGTTATGTGGGCCCGGATCAGGGGAAAAACCGAAAATGCCTTGTTGCGATTGCCATTCAAGGCAGCTTATATGTTCAGGCCTGGCATGATCCAGCCGCTGCACGGTATCCGCTCCAAAACCAAGGCACTTCGCATTTTTTATTCGATTGTCAAGCCAGTGTTGCCATTGATGCGCATGTTGTTTCCGCAACGCATTCTGACCACCAGCGTGATCGGTCAAGCCATGTTGGCCGTTGCTACACGCGGCGCCGCCAAGCGTGTATTGGAAAGCGCCGATATCAATGCCTTGGTTACAACAAAAATCCGCTGAAGCTGTCAGGCAGTAAAATTTTGTTGCACCATTTGCGCTGCATCAAGCATTGTCTTTCCAGTTTGAAAAGTGCAGCGCCGGGCGCTAAGCTGATTGCTTACACTGTGAATTGGCTTCCAATATAGGCAAAGCAACCATGTCAAACCGCATCGCGCACCCCATGTCGGCCCGTTCGCACGGATCGGGACGCAACAAGATCGTGTCGGCGCAAGATGCGGTGCGGCTGATCCAGGCTGGCGACACGATTGCCACCGGCGGCTTTGTCGGGATTGGTTTTGCCGAGACCCTTGCGCTGGCGCTGGAGCAGCGCTTTCTGGCCGATACCAACGTCGATGCCAGTGGCAGCAGCCGGTTGCACGACCTGACCCTGATCTATGCGGCAGGGCAGGGCGACGGCAAGGAGCGCGGCTTGAATCACCTGGCGCACAAGGGCTTGCTGCGGCGTGTGATCGGTGGCCATTGGGGCTTGGTACCCAAGCTGCAGCAACTGGCAATTGCGAATGAAATCGAGGCTTACAACTTGCCGCAAGGCGTGATCAGCCATTTATTCCGCGAAATCGCCGGCGGCCGTCCCGGCGTACTCAGCACGGTGGGATTGGGCACCTTTGTCGATCCGCGTTTTGGCGGCGGCAAGCTCAATGCGCTGACGCAGGAAGAGATCGTCAGCTTGATGACGGTTGGCGGCGCGGAATATTTATTTTTCAAAGCGATGCCGATCAATGTCGGCATCATCCGTGGCACCACTGCCGACCTGAACGGCAATGTAACGATGGAAAAAGAAGCGCTGACGCTAGAAGCGCTGGCCATTGCGATGGCTGCCCACAACTCCGGCGGCATCGTCATCGTGCAGGTCGAGCGCATCGCCGAGAACGGCTCGCTACCGGCGCGCCAAGTCAAAATTCCCGGCATCCTGGTTGATTGTGTGGTGCTGGCCGAGCAGCCGTCACACCATATGCAAACCTTCGCCGAACCGTATAGCGCCGCCTTTGCCAGCGAACTGCGGGTGCCGGTATCGAATATCTTGCCGATGGACATGAGCGAACGCAAAATCATTGCGCGCCGCGCCTCGATGGAATTGAGCGCCAACGATGTCGTCAACCTCGGCATCGGCATGCCGGAAGGCGTCGCCATCATCGCCGCCGAAGAAAAAATCCTTGATCTGGTGACCCTCACGGCCGAACCCGGCGTGATCGGCGGCATCCCCGCCGGCGGGCTCAATTTTGGCGCGGCGACCAATGCCGATGCCGTGATCGACCAGCCGTATCAATTCGATTTCTATGATGGCGGCGGACTGGATGTGGCATTTCTCGGACTGGCGCAAGCCGATTGTCGCGGCAATCTGAACGTTAGCAAATTCGGGGCGCGGCTGGCCGGTGCCGGCGGCTTTATCAACATCAGCCAGAACGCCAAAAAAGTGGTGTTTGTCGGCACCTTTACCAATGGCGGCTTAAAGACGCGGATAGTGAAAGGGCAGTTGCACATCGTGCAGGAAGGCAGCGCCCGCAAATTTATCGATGCCGTCGAACATCGCACCTACAGCGGCGAATACGCCAGCCTGCGGGGCCAGACGGCCTTGTACGTGACCGAACGCTGCGTATTCCGACTGATCCCAACTGGCTTGGAGCTGATCGAAATTGCACCCGGCATTGATCTGGCGCGCGATGTGCTGGCACACATGTCGTTCGCGCCGACGATCAGCCCGCAACTCAAGCTGATGGATGCGCGTATTTTTTTGCCGCTGGCGATGGGCTTGCGCGACGACTTGTTGCACTTGCATCTGGAACAACGCCTGCGCTACGACCCCAACCGCGATCTGTTTTTCATCAATCTGGAAGGGGTCGATATCAAGAGCGCGGACGATATCGAACAATTGCGCGCCGCCGTCGAAGCCAGCCTCGCGCCGCTCGGACGCAAAGTGCCTGCGGTGGTCAACTACGACAATTTTTCCATCGCGCCCGACTTGATGGACGACTATATCGAGATGGTGCATGGCTTGACCGAACGCTTTTACAGCGGCGTCACGCGCTACACTACCAGCGCTTTCATGCGCAGCTATTTCGGCCAGGCTTTCGGTAATCGCGCTACCGATCCGGCGCTATACCGCAACCGCGCCGATGCACTGGCACAGTTGAAAGGGGATTTTTAAGGGGTTTTAACCATAAATATACTGCCAGGTGTATTTTTATGGTGCCAATCAATCCGTGCGGAGTAGGCATTGTTTTGCCATATACCCCCTGTTTTATGTGTCCTGTAAGCAGGGCTGCTCATTGGTTCAGCACAATTAAGTGGTATTTTTGACTGGTTTTACCTGGCCTTACGCTGATTTGCAAAGCCAGCGGTCGCAACCATAGGCGGCAATCGATCCCAGCAAATACATCGCAATATCTTGCAGGCTGAACGTATTGCCCAGCAAAATATGGACTACGCCGCCGGGTGGAATCGGCAACTGGTCGGCCAGATGGAAATATTGCGAGATCTCCACCAGACACGCGAACAGAAACACACCAATCGCAAGCCGCAATGGCGGCAAAGGCTTGATGGCCTGGACCGAAAAGTAGATCAGCGCCACCACCAGGAAATCACTGATGCTGCCGCGAATGAACCTGATCTGCGCCAGCGTGGTCGCGACCAGCAGTTCGATGATAAAAATGGCGAGGATGAGGGCAAGGTATTTTTGGCGCAGGGACATGGGGTTTTGTGGCGTGTTATTGGTATTGTTTGATGCAGAAGCCTTATTGCGATGGCGTCGGATGTTGTGAAAAGTTGAATCGGAAGTTTTCAAAAAACCTAAATGTTAAATCGCTCACCGTGGCTAGATTGACCTCGACCTCGCCAAGCAAAGTATCGGCATCGGTTTGACCATGTGCCCATGCGTCAAAGCAATCGACTTGCGCGCCTTTTTCCACCAATGAACGGATCGTTGCAATCACTTGGCGGCTGGCCTCGATGTGCGACGCTTCTTCGGGAAACCAGTCTTCGGGTTCGCCAAAACCCAGCGAGGCGCTGCCGAAGCACAGATGGCGGAAGTCGCAGCTGCAACCCGATTCCGAACCGAGGTACCACTTGTTTTGATACTGAAGATATTTTTCTTTCACCCATTAATAACTCTTGGCTGACTTGGCTTAACGAAAATTTGCCGTCCAATATCGAAGACGCAACTGTTTGCTTAAAAGAGTGTAAGTCCATTTTTAAAGTGTGGTCGGAAACTCCGT
>JAZKIX010000105.1:14817-20858 GCA_040384645.1 Pseudomonadota bacterium
GGCGGCTTGACTGCCATGTCCCCTGTCTTCTGGAGCTTGAAGATATTTTTCTTCAGGTATCGCCGGCATCGCCCGCGAGAACTGAACCTGTGGGCTGTTGGTGCAAGCCAGGTCGGCGTCAGACGATGTGCTGAAAATGGTCAAATAACACATGGCAGTGGTCTTCTTTTAAGAGTCATTCGACTATGTTCTATTCATGGAGCATTAAAAATACTCCGGCATGTATTTTTAAAGTGACAATAAAAACCTGCGGGTAAGGCATAGTTTTAGCATATACCCCCCAATTTTCTTAATTTTGATTGCTAAATCAAACCATCAAACAGCACCACATCCACCTCATCTCCAGCCGCGATATTGCCCTGCTGCTCATGCAAGACCACCATGCAATTGGCTTCCGACATCGAGCGCAAGATGCCGGAACCTTGGGCGCCGGTGATGCGCACTTGTTGCCGGCCGTCGGCATCGTGCGACAGGATGCCGCGCTGGTATTCGCTGCGGCCTAATTTTTTGCGTATGTCGTCGTGCGACTTGACCCGTAGCAGCGGCAGCGGCCGCGCATCGGCACCCATCATGTGCAGCAATGCGGCGCGCACCATGAAGTAAAAAGTGATCATCACCGCGACTGGATTGCCTGGCAGGCCGAACAGGAGCGCGCTCTTGCCATTGCTATGGATCGGGCCGAATGCCATCGGACGGCCAGGCCGCATATTGATTTTCCAAAAGGCGACTTGACCCAATTGCGCCATCACATCGCGGGTGTAATCGGCGCCGCCATGCGATACGCCGCCGGAGGTAATGATGACGTCGGCATGTTCTGCCGCATGGCGGAAGGCGGTTTCCAGCGCGGCCGGCTTGTCCTTGATCACGCCCAGGTCGAGCAAGTCGCAATCGAGCCGCTTGAGCATGCCGAACAGGGTGTAGCGATTGCTATCGTAGACGCAGCCGGGGTCGAGCGCTTCGCCGATGGAGCGCAGTTCGTCACCGGTGGAAAAGAAGGCGACACGCAGCCGGCGCTGTACTGGCAGCGCGGCCACACCGAGCGAAGCGAGCAAGCCGAGGTCGGCGGGGCGGATGATTTTGCCGCGCTTCAATGCTGCGCTGCCGGCACGTAAATCTTCGCCAGCACGCCGGCAGTTGGCGCCGGATTTGATGCTGTCGCTGGTGAAGCTGACTTCCGTGTTGACGCTGCTAGCACTGCCATCGATGGTCGCTTCCAGTGGAATCACGGTGTCGCAATCGGCCGGCATCACGCTGCCGGTGTTGATGCGGACGCATTCGCCGGCAGCGACGCTGCCTTGGAAGGGACGCCCGGCATAGGCCGAGCCGACGATTTTCAAGCGGATGTGACCGCTGTCACTACGCTTAACCAGTTCGGCAGCGCGAAAAGCAAAGCCATCCATCGCGGAATTGTCGTGCGCCGGCACGTTGATGGGCGAGATGATGTCTGCGGCCAGCACCCGATTCAATGCGCCATGAATCGAAACAGTTTCACTGTCTTGGATCGGCTTGACGAGTGTGGCAATCATTTGCTGCGCTTGCGCAACGCTAAGGTCAGGGCTATCGGGCATATCGGATCGGTTGCCGGTGATTTGCAGCGGTATTGTGCTTGGATCGGTCATGGGTCTGTGGTCGGGCTTACCGCATCGCGGTCTGCCAGGCTTTCAAAATGATGCAGTTGTTCCAGGGTATTGATATTGCAAAAGGCCATGTTGTGGTCGAATTGACATTCGGCCACCTTGACCGATCCGTGCCATCCATCCATCCTGCGTCCGCCGCTTTGCAGGTAGGTATTGAGCTGCGGCAGCAGCGTTGTCTTGAGCAGGCAAAACACAGGCTGGTTTTGCTTTCGGGCTATCCCTGAACCAGCTTCAAGCGTCACGGCAAAAGCCAGATCAGCGTCCTGTTCCAGCAGCCCTGCAGCCAGGCGCGCCACCAAATCATCAGGCAGGAAGGGGCAGTCGCAAGGCACCGTCAGCAAATAAGGCGTGCTGCAAGCTTGCAAGCCAGCTTGCAAGCCCGCCAGCGGACCGATAAAGCCATCCAACTGGTAGGTGACGACGGGCACGCCGAGGCTTTCATATTGCACGATATGGCGATTGGCATTGATCACGATGGTGCCGACTTGCGGCGCCAGTTTTTGCAAGATGGTTTGCACCAGCATTTGTCCGCGAAACAGTTGCAAGCCCTTATCAACACTGCCCATGCGCACGCCGCGTCCGCCGGCCAGGATCAGGCCGGTAACCGCATTGCGTGGCAAGGTAAATGGGGGACTGACTATTGTGCTTGTCGTACTCATGTTGCTGGCGGCTTAACCGCCGATGTAGGACATTTCAATTTTTTTGCCTGCTACGTTTACTAGCGCCGTGTCAGCCGTGCGCAAGGCTGAATAGCGGTCGCCGCGGGCGCGCCAGATATCGGCTAACAGGTTAGAAATTTGTGCGTCCGCATCGTTTTTGCTATCGCGCAGCAAACCGCGTAAATCGTGACCATGGGTGGCGAACAGGCAGGTATACAGCTTGCCCTCGGTCGAGAGCCGGGCGCGGCTGCAATCCTGGCAAAAGGCCTGTGTGACGCTGGAGATCATGCCGACCTCGCCGCCACCATCGACGTATTGCCAGCGCGCCGCAGTCTCGCCGCTGTACTGCGCACCAATGGCTTGCAGCGGCATTTCTGCATGGATACGGCGTACCACTTCGGCCGAGGGAATGACTTCATCCATCTTCCAGCCATTGGAGGCGCCGACATCCATATATTCGATGAAGCGCAAGATGCTTGGCGTGCCTTTGAAATGGCGCGCCATCGGCACGATTTGCTGGTCGTTCATGCCGCCTTTGACCACCATATTGATCTTGACCGGACCCAAGCCGACACGATGCGCAGCGTCGATGCCGTCCAATACTTGGCCGACAGCAAAATCGACATCGTTCATGCATTTGAAAATCGTATCGTCCAGCGCATCGAGCGAGACGGTGACGCGCCGCAGGCCGGCGTCTTTCAAGGCTTGCGCCTTTTTCGCTAACAAAGCGCCATTGGTGGTCAAGGTCAGGTCGAGATCGCGACCGTCAACGGTCTTGATGGCGCTCAACATGGCAATCAGTTTTTCCAGGTTTTTACGCAGTAATGGCTCGCCACCGGTCAGACGAATTTTCTGCACGCCGTGCGCCACGAATAATTTGGCAAGGCGGGTAATTTCTTCAAACGACAGTAACGACGTTTGCGGCAAGAATGCGTAATCTTTGTCGAACACTTGCTTTGGCATGCAATACACGCAGCGGAAATTGCAGCGATCGGTGACCGAAATCCGCAAATCGTGCAGAGGCCGCGCCAAGGTGTCGAGCAAGACACCGGTCGGGGCTTCCAGGACGCTGCGAAGCGGCGGCTTGGATTGCCGCTGGTCGATGAAAGTAACGATTTTTTCGGTCATGGTAATCGTAATGAACTGGTATCCCTGAACGCTGCCGAATAATGCGTTGAACTGATTGGGTGGCTTGATAAAGCTAAATTATACGGTTGCAGGAATTTAACAAGCTGCTTTGGTTCCGGGACGGGCAGGGCAGCCAGCGGCTTGATATTCGTAAAAAAGGGGAAGAAGCCGGTAGCTTCTCCCCCTTCTTCGCGCAGATTAATGCCACTGATCCAGTCGATTTCCTATCTTGGCGATAGGAAATCTCTGTTCGCTAGCTTAGTCTTGCCGTGTGCCTATTTGTACCAAAGGCTCATCCGCTTGCTGTTGCACCGGTTTGCGTACCCGCGGTACCCGCACCGGTGGCGCTTGATTGGCGGCAGCTTCTTGCGCTGCACGCAGCTTGACCGGATCGGTTGCCGCCAGTGTCAAACCGGCAGAACCCAGCACTTGCTGCAAATCAGCCAGAGGCACAGCGACGGCCGCTGGTTCGGACAAGGCTAGCACTTGTTGCACCGGTGCCGCTATCACGCTTGCGACTGGCGCAGGTGGGATGACGGCAGGGATGCTTTCGATCGCTTCTGCTATCGGTGTTGCTGTTGCCTGAACTTCCGCTTGAACCTCAGCCGCAGCAATCACAACGGGTGCCGGGATTTCAGCGGCCACGGTGTTGACGACTTCGGCCTTGACTTCGGTTTGTACCAGATTCAATACCGGTGCAATGACAGATGCTGCAACCGGCGCTGGCGCTGCGATGACTTCGGCGGCAGCTGTTTCGACCACTGCCAAAGCAGGTGACGTAACGGTTGCAGTAATCACAGTTGCCGCAACAGCAGGGGCTGCCGCTTCAGAAACATCAACCATTTGCTTGACAAGCTCAACCTGCGCTGGCGCACTGGCAACCATCGTCAATGCCGGCGCTTCATCATTTTGATCGGCATCAGCATCAGCTTGGTTGCTCAGTTCTGTCAGTTCCGACGCTTCCCCGCCTTCGCGATCACGGCGATTGCGGTTGCGACCACCGCGGCGGCGGCGGCGGCGTGGCTCTTCACCTTCTACCGCTTCACCTTCGGGGCCAGTATTGGCCAACAACGGATCTTTGGCTTCCACTAGGCTGACGCTGGTCGGTGCCACTGACACCACTGCGTTTGCTGCTGCGACTACTGCCAGCTCGTCCTTGCGCAATGTTTCGTCCGCTTTTGGTGCGCTAGCCGTGACTTCTTTGGCTTCTTCGCGTTGACGCGGTGGACGTGGATTGCGATTGGCTTCATTGCCTTCGCGTGGTTCACGCGGAGGACGTGGTTGGCGTGGCGGGCGACCCGATTTGTTATCGCTGTTATCGCCCACACTGATTGCCGGCACTTGCGCTACCAGTTTTGCCGATTCCTCTTGCGGTGTAGTGCGACCGGCTTCACGCTCATCGCGTTCGCCCCGGTTATTGCGGCCATTGCGGCCACGACCGCGTTGACCACGACCGTTACGATCACGATCATTGGCGTGCGAAGGCTTAACTTCCTTAGCAACTTCAATCACAGGCGCTGGCGTTGCCGGTTTTTGGCGGAAAAAACCAAAAATACGGCTGAAGAAACCTTCTTCACTTGCCATAGCGACCGGCGCAACAACTGGTGTTGGCGCTAGTTTTCGTTCGACGATCGGCGCCGGTTGATCGGGCGTAATGCCTTTCACAACAGCTTCCTGACGTGCTTTGACTTCTTCTTTCTTGCGCTCGTTGTAGCCGATATCGGTCTCGGCATGTTCGGCCATGGTGTAGCTGGCTTCGACTTGTTCCAGACGCGGGTCGTCGTGCTTGATGCGTTCGAGCTTGTAATGCGGCGTTTCCAGATGCTTGTTCGGGATCAGGATGATGGTGACGCGATGACGGCTTTCGATCTTCAATACTTCGCCGCGTTTTTCATTGAGCAAGAAGGCGGCAACATCGACCGGCACCTGAACATGAATGGTGGCCGAAT
Source organism: Pseudomonadota bacterium (assembly GCA_040384645.1). Classification (GTDB taxonomy): domain Bacteria; phylum Pseudomonadota; class Gammaproteobacteria; order Burkholderiales; family Burkholderiaceae_D; genus JAZKIX01. The sequence continues at coordinate 20,191 of JAZKIX010000105.1, forward strand.
TCTCTTTCATCGCTTCTTCCTGGATGATGCGCAGGACTTGCAATGCGGACGATTCGGTATCGCGGATGTGGCCGGTACCGCTGCAACGCGGGCAGGTGACATGGCTGCCTTCGGACAGGGAAGGGCGCAGGCGCTGACGCGACAATTCCATCAAGCCAAAACGCGAAATCTTGCCCATTTGGACACGGGCGCGGTCGAAATGCAGCGCATCTTTCAGGCGTGTTTCAACTTCGCGCTGATTCTTGGCCACTTCCATATCGATAAAATCGATGACGATGAGGCCGCCCAAATCGCGCAGACGCAATTGACGCGCAACTTCTTCAGCGGCTTCGCAATTGGTATTGAATGCGGTGGTTTCGATGTCGGAACCGCGGGTGGCTCGCGCCGAGTTGACGTCCACCGAGACTAGCGCTTCGGTATGGTCGATCACGATCGCGCCGCCCGATGGCAACGGCACGGTGCGTGAATAGGCGGTTTCGATCTGGTGCTCGATCTGGAAGCGCGAAAATAGCGGCACGTCGTCGCTGTAGCGCTTGACGCGATGCACCATATCGGGCATCACGTGGCTCATGAATTGATGCGCCTGATCATAGATATCGTCGGTGTCGATCAGGATTTCGCCGATATCCGGCTGGAAATAATCGCGGATGGCGCGAATTACCAGGGAC
>JAZKIX010000105.1:20868-29519 GCA_040384645.1 Pseudomonadota bacterium
CAGAGTTGCATCAGGTAATTCAAGTCCCATTGCAATTCATCGACATTGCGGCCGATACCCGCAGTGCGAGCGATCACTGACATACCGTTTGGCAAGTCGAGCTTGTCCATGGTTTCGCGCAGTTCCTGACGCTCTTCGCCTTCGACCCGGCGCGAAACACCGCCGCCGCGTGGATTGTTAGGCATCAAAACGAGATAGCGACCAGCCAGTGAAACGAAGGAAGTCAGGGCTGCGCCCTTGTTGCCGCGCTCTTCTTTTTCGACCTGGACCATGATTTCCTGGCCTTCGCGCAGGGCTTCCTTAATCGAGGCATTGCGGACATCGACGCCTTCTTTAAAGTAAGTGCGCGCTACTTCCTTGAAAGGCAAAAAGCCATGACGCTCTTCACCGTAATTGACGAAACAGGCTTCGAGCGATGGCTCGATGCGCGTGATGACGCCTTTATAAATATTCGACTTGCGCTGTTCGCGGCCAGTCGTTTCGATATCAATATCGATGAGCTTTTGCCCATCAACGATGGCGACGCGCAATTCTTCTTGCTGCGTCGCATTGAACAACATGCGTTTCATTTTTATTGACTCCGTGACCCGAGGGTCGTCTTGGATGTGGCCTTGTTTGAATGACAAAGGCCGCAAAAGTACTGGGATGTACGCGAGGACGGAGTATCTGGCAAGGGGAATTGCCTTGTCGTAGGACGTGTGCAATGCAACAGCATTGATGGTCGCAACGCGGCGCGGACGCAGTCGATCGAAATGCCGAGTGGACGTATCACTTGGACTGTGCCGTATCCTGCGGCCCGATTGTGTCGAGCTGCGAACAGCAAAATCTCAGTGGTGCGCGAGTAAATAAAGCCAAACTGAAACTGTGGGTTTAGCGAAAGCGGCAAACGTTATCGACTACATCTACCAGCGAGCACATTTTTCAAGGCAAAACCGGCAACCATTTTTATGACGCACTTTTAACCGTTCAAGCACTTCCTGTTGTGTCCGAGGAGTGCGCTTCTTGATCAAATGTTACGTCGCAGGTTTTAGTTCTGCCTGTTAGTCATGCTCTCGCCGGACTAATCCTTATTATCCAGATAATTCTGTCCAACATCCTTGCGCGCTATCCGATTACAACAACGGTGCAACCTTGACTCGCGTAGGGATGATGCATACACATCTTTTCCATCGAATTTGCAAATTGGCGAGGCCGGTGGAGACGCCCCTGTGTAGAATGGTCTTTTTTCTTACACCTGCAATGGTTTTATCGCCACTGCGAAACAAATTATATATTCAAAATGAAGGACTTAGAGACAATTTCTCGGAAGCCAGCTCAAAAGCTGCCACCTTCCCATGTGTCGCCGGTCTCTCCACAAGTCCAGCCTCAAGTTTACCTGGTAACTATTTCTGACGAGGATGCAGGTCAGCGTATCGACAATTTTTTGGTACGAACTCTTAAAGGCGTTCCAAAAAGTCATATTTATCGCGTGTTGCGTTCCGGCGAAGTACGCGTCAACAAGGGGCGTATTGATCAGACTTATCGCTTGATCGAAGGTGACGTGGTGCGGATTCCGCCGGTGCGCGTTGCTGAAAAATCGACGCAGCCAGTGCCTGGATCAGAATTTAAGATATTGCTGGAGGACAGCCATTTGCTGGTCATCGACAAACCGGCTGGGGTGGCGGTGCATGGCGGTTCTGGCGTCAGTTATGGCGTCATCGAGCAATTGCGCGCTTCGCGTCCAGATGCCAAATTCCTCGAACTGGTACATCGGCTCGACCGCGAAACATCCGGCATTTTGTTGCTGGCAAAAAAGCGTTCTGCCCTGACCAATTTGCACGAACAAATGCGCGACGGCTTGACCGACAAGCGTTATCTGGTGCTGGTGCATGGCGACTGGAAAAATCCGCGCCAGCATATTAAATTGCCTTTGCATAAATACACTACCCCAGAAGGCGAGCGCCGGGTGCGGGTACAGGCTGACGGCATGGCATCGCATACGGTATTTAGCTTATTGCGCAAGTTCGAGGATTACGCCCTGCTTGAGGCTGAATTGAAAACCGGCCGTACCCATCAGATCAGGGTGCACTTATCGTCCAGCGGTTTTGCGATTGCAGGCGACGATAAATATGGCGACTTTGCGCTAAATCGGGCGCTGCTGAAAGCCGATAGCAAGCGTGGTGCGCTCAAGCGCATGTTTTTGCACGCACATCAGATTACTTTCACGCATCCCGATAGCGGCAAAATCATGACCCTCAATGCGCCGTTGGCGGCCGATTGCGAGCGGTTTTTAAATACGCTCGGTAAGCCAGTCGCGGTGTAAACGACAAAAGAATTCGGTTTTATACAATAGATGGCAGCGCCGACGTAAATTCAGGCGCTTTGCTTACATTCAACTTCAGGGAGTCGGCAGCACAAGTTGTCGGAACACATGGCAAGAAAGCAATTTGATCTAATCGTATTTGATTGGGATGGCACCTTGATGGATAGCACAGCCACCATCGTGAAATGTATTCAAGCCGCAGCCAGGGACCTTGGTTTGCCGGTGCCAGCCGATAAGGCTGCCGCGTATGTTATCGGCCTTGGCCTGCAAGAGGCGATGGAAGCGGCGATGCCGGGACTCGATCCCAAATATTATCCGCGCATGGTGGAACGCTACCGCTATCACTACCTGTCCAAGGACCATGAACTCACTTTGTTTGCTGGTGTGCGCGATATGCTGTCCGACTTGTCGCAGCAAGGTTATTTTTTGGCGGTGGCAACTGGCAAAAGCCGGGTCGGCCTGAACCGGGCGCTGGACGCGGTTCGTTTGCTTACCTTATTCGACGCTACGCGTTGCGCCGACGAAACCTTCTCCAAGCCACATCCAGCGATGTTGCAAGAACTAACGCGTGAATTGGGTCAAGACATGAAACGCACGGTCATGATTGGCGACACCACGCATGATTTGCAATTGGCGCTCAATGCAGGTGCGACCGGTATTGCAGTCGAATACGGCGCCCATCCGGTGGTCGAGCTGCAAGTGCTCAATCCTGTCTATTCGGCGCGCTCGGTGGCGGATTTGCATGCTTGGTTGAACGAACACGCATAAGTCCATGACTGAGGCTACAGAACTATTCATCTGTGAATCTTCCGCGCTGATCGAAGGCGGCAAGGGGATGCGCTTCCCGCTCACAGCCTGGGGCAACGACACCACTGGTTTTGTGGTGCGTTACCGCGGCGTTGCGCACGCTTACCTCAATCGCTGCGCGCATGTGCCAATTGAGCTCGATTGGGCTGAAGGTGAATTCTTCGATTCCAGCGGCCTGTACCTGATGTGCTCCACCCACGGTGCCATGTACGCGCCGGAAAGTGGCTATTGCGTCGGCGGTCCCTGTCGCGGCGCACGTCTAAAGGCAATCAACGTCAGCGAACATGATAATCACGTGTATTGGCGTCCCGACGACGATATACGGCCGACCCTTGCCTAAGAAAAATGTAGCGAAACGCCTTGGCATGGGCACATTAAGTACCCCAAATAAGCAATCATCAACAGGAAAAAAATTGTATGAGTGACCCGATTTTCGAAAGCGAGACCATCTCGCCCCCACCCGCGCCAGTGCCACCGATTGCACCAACAGCCACAACGGCAGGCGACGTAAAGCACAGCGGTTGGGAACGCGAGGTATTGGAAAAACTCGCTTTTGCAACGCTGAAAGAGCAACGTGCGCGTCGCCGCTGGGGGATTTTTTTCAAGTGCTCTACCTTGTTACTGGCTTTGGTCGTAGTGTGGCAATTATTTGATTTCGGCAGCGGCGATATGCAAGCGCTGGAACGTCATACGGCGCTCATTGAGATCGATGGCGAGATCGAAGTTGGTTCCAGTGGCGCGGCCTCGGTCGTGATTCCGGCGCTCAACAAAGCGTTCACCGATAGCGGCTCGGTCGGGATTATCTTGCATATCAATAGCCCGGGCGGCAGTCCGGTACAAGCAAGCATGATCAACGATGAAATCGGCCGCTTGCGCAAGATTTATCCTGCCAAGCCGCTGTATGTCGTAGTCGATGAAATGTGTGCGTCCGGCGGTTATTACATTGCGGTTGCCGCAGATAAAATTTATGTCAATAAAGCCAGCATCGTCGGATCCATCGGGGTCTTGATGGATGGTTTTGGATTTACCGGTTTGATGGACAAGTTAGGGGTGCAACGGCGCCTGCTCACTGCCGGCGAAAACAAAGGTTTCATGGATCCTTTTAGTCCGGAAACGGATGCGCAAAAAGCCTATGCGCAAGTGATGCTCAATGAAATCCATCAGCAATTCATCGATGTCGTGCGCGCCGGTCGCGGCGATCGGTTGAAAGAAACGCCAGAAATGTTTTCTGGCCTGTTCTGGAGCGGGGCTACCGCAGTGAAAATGGGGCTGGTCGATGGGCTGGGCAGTGTCGACAGCGTAGCGCGCGATATATTGAAAGCCGAAGACATGGTCGACTATACCCAGCAAGAAGGTTTGCAAGAACGGATGTTGCGCAAATTTGGCGCCGCCGTCGGTGCCGGCGTAGTGAAGTCGCTATGGGGCGGATTAAAACCCCAGACTCGTTAAAATTCCTCTTGTAACTTCTTTGTCGCAGGCTATATTGGAATCGTAACCACTCCTTGGAAAGGGGGCAAATATCGTCAAGGGTGCGTGTGCTAAAGCTATATGAATTTTTCTGGATGGAAAAATATCCCCTACCGCATATGCGATGCGGTAAAGAGGAATCTGAGGTTCCTCGTATTCGATCCTGTTATAAGGATGAAAAACGGCAGCGTGAAGCTGCCGTTTTTCATTTGCGCTGGTGGTGTTGTGACGCAACGATCTTGCGATCTGCCTAATCAAAAAGCGCGTGTGCCCATATAAAAATACTGGCGTGAGTATTAAATAAGGCGCTTGTAAAACGTGCGGGATAGCATATGTTTTGGCCTATACCCCCCCTTATTTCGCCAGAATCGGCTTGGTTTTATTGCCAAGCCACGCCTGGATATGCCGTCTCATATGCCTAAGCCGGCGTCGTTCCACCAAAGCGCGTTTCAAGCAAGCCTTTAATACCTTCCAGTTTGGCGTGGAATACCGAGCCGGCTAACGGTTGCCGTGCCATATATTCGTCCGACATACTTTCATGGGCACTGGTGACGAATAATTCGTCCAGATTGGCGCCGCCGAAGGTCGGGCAGCTCGGTTGATCCACTGGCAAGCTGACCATGCGTTCAATGCTACCGTCGGGCGCAAAACGTACCACACGGGCGCCGCCCCACTGTGCATTCCATAAATAACCGTCGGCATCGATGGTCGAGCCATCAGGGCTGCCTGGTTGGTCGCTCAGATCGGCAAAAATGCGGCTGTTTTGCACCGCGCCGCTCACTGGATCGTAAGCGCAGCACCAGATTGCCTTGTGCATCGAGTCGCAGTAATACATCGTGCATCCATCGATGCTGAAACAGATACTGTTAGGGATCGCGGTATGCGGCAGAGCGAGTTGTTCCAGCGTCAGGTCGGTATTGAGCCGGTAATAGCTGCCAATCGGCTCACGCTCAGACGATTCGTTAAGCGTACCGAATACAAAACGTCCCTGACGGTCGCAGCGGCCATCGTTGAGGCGGGTGGTCGGCAAGTCGGCTTCGATAGTGCAAATCGGCGTTATCGCACTGGTTGCCAGATTAAAAAATGCCAGCCGCGAGGCGAAACCGAGCAGCAAGCAATCGACATCGTTGGTGAAAGAATAAGTTGCCATCCGCTCCGGCAAGACCCAACTTTGCGTGGTGCCGCTGATGGGGCTGTGGCACCATAGTTTGGCACCTTGGATATCAGTCCAGAACACGCGTTGGGTACGTTCGCACCAACGGATGCCTTCACCCAACTCATGTTTTCCATCAAGTAATAATGTTAGTTGTATCATTGCGTGCGTTCGCTTTCCATCAGATCAAACTGATCAGACTTAAAATTAGATATAAATTGTTTGGTATCGTTATCATTTGGTAATTTTGCCCGCAAAAAAACGTGCAAGTTCGGCGCTGGCAATTATCCATCATCTGCTCGAAAATATCTGTATTCAGGAAAGCAAAAATGATTGTTTTAGATAGAATTGCACGCAAAACAGAGTGAAAATGACAACAAGTTGCAGGCGGCCCGTCGGTTGTTATAGCGCCTTCACGTGATTTTTGGTCGGGCGAATGAGCCGAGAATGGTGTCGCATCACTGAGATGAATCGTTTGGTATCGTTATCATAAGAGGTAATCGTAATATGAATTTCACAGAAAAAGGGCGCTTAAAAGGCCGTTCGCGCAACCGCGTAACGCTGGCCGACGTAGCGCGAGAAGCCGGCGTCGCTACCATGACCGCCTCGCGCTCAATCTCGCAGCCCGAACTCGTGTCTTCCGAGCTACGCTTCCGGGTCGAGCAAGCGGTCAAGAAATTGGGCTATTTACCTAATCGCGCTGCCCGCGCCCTGGCGTCCGGCCAGTCGCGCGTGATTGCAGTCTTGATTCCATCACTGTCGAATGCGGTGTTTACCGAAGTACTGGCCGGTGTGCAAGACGCCTTGGCGACCGATGGCTATCAAATCCTGATCGGCAATACCCGCTATTCCGACCAGGAAGAAGAAAAATTGCTGAACATCCATTTGCAATCGAATCCCGACGGCATTTTGTTGACGGGTATGAGCCAAAGCGAATCGGTCAGGAAAATACTGGAAAGTTCGCAAGTGCCGACGGTATCGATGATGGATCTGTCGGACGATCCGCAGCGCTTGTCGGTGGGCTTTTCCCAGCACGAAGCCGGTTACACCATGACCCGCCATTTGCTCAATAAGGGGTATGCAAAAATTGGTTTTATCGGCGCCCAACTTGACGAACGCGCCATGAAACGAGCCGAAGGTTATCGCCAGGCCTTGCGCGATGCCGGTTTGTACGACATCCAGCGCGAATTGCTGGTGCCAGAACCATCCGATATCGCGCTCGGGGTCGAACTGGTCGGACGCCTGCTGGCAATGTCGCCCGATTGCGATGCCATATTTTGCTGTAACGACGATCTGGCTTACGGCGCCATCTACCAATGCCAGCGTCGTCAGATCCGCGTGCCAGAGCAATTGGCGGTCTGCGGTTTTAACGATCTGGCCGGCTCGGCATGGATGAATCCATCGGTCACCACGATCAAGACACCGCGCTACCGTATCGGGTATGAGGCGGCCGTATTATTGCGCTCCGTCATCCTGGGCGAAACCCCAGCCACGCATCGGGTCGATCTTGGCTTTACCTTGATGGCACGTGAAAGTACTTGATTTGCAAGGCGAGACACCCACGCGGGGTACTAGAGTCAGGCTGCAATCTAGGCCGCAATCGAGGCTTCGACTGATGCCAGGTTGGCCGCTGTATTTCACTTGCGCCGGTGCAAGCGTCACTATCGACTGCATTGTTTTTCGCGAATGCGTCAGTCGGCCAATGTTTTTACGCGGTGTGCAGTGCACCGCGGGAAAGTAACCATGAAAACCCAGCCGATTTCATATGGATCCGATCAGAGCGGATTGATCTGCGGATACCTGTTCAACCAAGACGCGCCGGGGCGTGCCATCGACTCGGGGGAAGCGCTGGCCTGGATGCAGCAGCGCGCCACCCAGCCCGCGGGCGAATTTATCTGGCTCCATTTCAACCTGACCAATACCGCTAGCGAAAAATGGCTGTCCGATCACGCCAACTTGCCGGAAGAGTTTTACGAAACCCTGCACGAAGGCTTGCATTCAACGCGGATCGAAAACGCCAACGGCACCTTGATCGCGGTGGTGAATGACGTGCTGTACGACTTTTCTTTCGATCCCTCCGATATTTCGACGCTATGGATCAGCGTCGATGCGCAAGTCGTGATCAGTGCGCGGCGGCAGCCGCTACAGTCGATTGACCGCTTGCGCGCCGCAGTAAAAGATGGCGAACCGATCCGCTCGTCGGTTGAATTGCTGATCCACCTATTGCACGATCAAGCCGATGTGCTGGTTAATATCGTGCGCGACGTCATCAAGCGGGTCGATGGCATCGAAGATAATTTGCTGGCCGGGCGGCTCAATCACAAGCGCGCCAACCTGGGCAATTTGCGGCGCGTGCTGGTGCGTTTGCAACGTTTGCTGGCGCCGGAACCCGCCGCCCTGTTCCGCCTTTTGCAAAGACCGCCAGCGTGGATCGGCGAATTCGATTCGCAAGAGTTGCAGCAATCGACAGAAGAGTTTTCAGTCGTCTTAAGCGATATGGCATCACTGCAAGAGCGCATTAAATTACTGCAAGAAGAAATCGCCGCGCAAGTCAATGAAGAAAACAACCGCAGCCTGTTTGTGTTGACCATCGTTACCGTTTTGGCCTTGCCAATCAATATCATCACCGGTTTACTGGGCATGAATGTGGGCGGAGTTCCGCTAGCAGAGCACGCCGACGGTTTCTGGATCGTCGTCGGGATTGTGGCCACGTTTACGGTGGTGGCGGGCTGGCTGGTATTTAGCCGCAAACGCGATTAAATTGCTTGGAATGGCTGTTTTACCTTTAAAAATACACCGGGGTGTATTTTTAAAGGTGCAATAAATACCTGCGGGTTGATGGGTATATTTGATGATACTCCCTATTTTCTGGGGGAATATAACCATTTGGATCACTATTAAGGCACTCTTGAATTTGTCGTT
>JAZKIX010000105.1:29652-30341 GCA_040384645.1 Pseudomonadota bacterium
CGGGAATCCATGCAGCGCTTGTGTCGCGCTAGTGCTATTAAAATCGTGTGAGATAAATTTGCGTGTCTATGGATTCCCGCCTGCGCGGGAACGACGGTGGTCTTGCGGCGTCGCTCGCTGAAAGTCGCGCAGTCACAGCAGGCTAAATAGTTCAGCTGCAGGCAGCAGGCAACCAACAGCGGCGTCATTTCTCGTCTCTTCTTTCCCCCGGATGGATGCAAATGGTAAACGCAGTCATCGACGCCATTTACCGGCGCGAATCGCGGCGCGTGTTTGCTACCTTGATCCGTCTGCTTGGCAACTTTGACCTAGCCGAAGAAGCCCTGCACGAAGCTTTTAAATCCGCGCTGGAACAATGGCCGCGCGACGGCGTGCCCGGCAATCCGTTCGCGTGGCTGGTATCGGCGGGCCGTTTCAAAACCATCGACACCCTGCGGCGCCATGCGCGCTTTACCGCGCTGGACGACGTGGCAGAACTGGTTGAAGCAATGCCGGCTGATACGCCCGCCTGGGACGCCAGTGAACAGGTGGAAGACGATCAACTACGCTTGATTTTTACCTGCTGCCATCCATCGCTTGCGCCCGACGCGCAGGTTGCGCTGACCTTGCGCGAAGTGTGCGGATTGACCACCGAAGAAATCGCACGCGCGTTTCTGATTTCAGCACCCGCTCTGGCCCAACGAATTGTT
>JAZKIX010000105.1:30351-32087 GCA_040384645.1 Pseudomonadota bacterium
AGAGCGCGACGCGCTGCCGGAACGGCTCGACAGCGTGTTGCGAGTGATCTATCTGGTCTTTAACGAGGCTTATTCCGCCTCGGCCGGCGCGACGCTGACACGCCATGACTTGTCGCAGGAAGCGATACGCATCACCCGTCTGTTATTGCAATTGCTACCCGAGCCGGAAGTCAAGGGATTGCTGGCGTTGATGTTGCTGCACGAATCGCGCCGGCTGGCGCGCAGCACGCCCGATGGCGATTTGATTGCGCTAGATGAACAAGACCGCAGCAGGTGGGATGCCGACGCGATTGCGGAAGGCGCAGCGCTGGTGGCGCAGGCATTGTCGTCGCGCCGGTTTGGGCGCTATTCGGTGCAAGCGGCGATTTCTGCCGTGCATGCCGGAGCACGCAATAGCGCGGACACCGATTGGGCGCAGATCGTGGGCTTATACGATGTGCTGTACCGCTTTGAGCCGTCGCCGGTGGTGCAACTGAATCGTGCCGTCGCGCTGGCGATGCGCGATGGCGCCGCCGCCGGTCTGCCTTTGGTCGACGCGCTCATCAAGCAAGAACCATTGCAAAACTACCATTTGGCCTATGCTGCCCAGGCCGATTTATTGCGTCGCCTGGAGCGCCATGCCGAAGCGCGCATTGCTTATCAACAGGCACTGGCATTGACCCGGCAAGAGCCGGAGCGCCGTTTCTTGATGCGGCGTTTGGCGCAATTGCCCTCGGTCTAAAAGATAATTTGAAATTATTTTGATCGTCATGTCGAAATCGCGCTTGGCTGTTCGACTAGTTCATATAAAACAGTCAGCCGTTGGGGCTGGCCGGCCCATTGCAGCACAAACTCACACATAGGACGAGACAACATGATCTATCAGGGAAGCTGCCATTGCGGCAACATTAAGTTCGAGGTCGAGGGTGAGATTGCCGGTGCAGTGGCCTGCAATTGCTCGATTTGTTCTCGCAAGGGAACGCTGATGTGGTTCGTGCCGCGTGACAAGTTGCGGTTGAAAACACCTGAGAGCGGGCTCAGCACCTATGAATTTAATAAGCATGTCATCAAGCACCGGTTTTGCGCGATCTGCGGCATCCATCCCTATGGTGACGGTGTCGATCCGAAGGGCAATCAGGTCGCCGCTGTCAATTTAAGGTGCCTGGAAGCAATTGATTTGGCCTCGGTTCCGGTGCAAAACTTCGACGGCCGGGCGCTGTAATATTGCTTGGTCATTGTCGAACTCAAGGCTGAATTGGTAGGTCGGGCTTTAACCCGACTTGCGTAATTGTCATAGATGCAATGGCCAACTGTGCGCGAGCTGTTGTCGGACTGAAGTCCAAGCTACGTGGCACCAATTGCACTGCGTCTACAGTAGAAAAAACCTTCCCATTCATTAGCAGAGGCGAGCATGGACATCAAAAAATTGTGGCTGAATCTTCCCGTAAAAGATCCAATAATCTCACGGGCATTTTATGAAAAAGTGGGCTTTAAGCTGAATCAAGATTATGGCAACGGGCCAGACTCGGCCAGTTTCTTTGTCGGCGAAAGCAAGATCGTTTTAATGCTGTTTAATGAATCGTCTTTCGCCGGCTTCGTCAACGGCAAGGTGGCGGACCTGTCAAACGGCAATGAAGTGCTGTTCAGCTTATCGGCTGACAGCAAAGCGGAAGTGGATGAGATGGTGCAAGTGGTCAAACAGGCTGGCGGAACCCTATTTGCAGAGCCGCGCGACAGCCAAGGCTGGATGTATGGCA
>JAZKIX010000105.1:32097-47555 GCA_040384645.1 Pseudomonadota bacterium
CCCGCTCCTGACCGTCGAAAATCTAAAAGTCGATTTTCCGACCCGGACGGGCATAAATGGAATGTGCTGTTCATGGACTTTAGCCAAATGAATCAGGGCTGAAGCCGTACAACAAGAACGTAAAAGCAAGGCGGCTAAACAAGCTTACCTTCAAGCTTGACCTTCAAGCCATAGTCAACTTTTGAGAGGACCGCAATGACAACCTTAGTGACCAGCAATCCTGCCCCTGTGGCGCAATTGCACTACACCTATCACTTCAATCCGCGGGTTGCAGTCGCGGTGGCACGCTATCTTGGCGCGCCCGTGACGTATATCCGCTCGCATCCACGCGATCCGCAATTCGAACCTGCTTTTCGCGCCATTAATCCCAACGCGCTGTGTCCTATTTTGGTGGAACCGCAACGCACGATCTGGGAAACCGATGCCGTGGCCTGTCGTTTGTCCGATATGGTGGGCTCCGATTTCTGGCGTGCCGGCGAACAGTTGCCAGAGATGATCATGTGGCTTAGCTGGAGCGCGCACCATCTCAATCGCGCTGGCGGCGACTTGTATTTTCACCGGATTTCGCGCCCGACTTTTTCGGATGAAAAGTGTGACCCTGCGGTGCTGGACGAAGCCTTGCGCGAGTTCACGGAGTACGCCGCCATCCTCGACGCGCAACTGGCGCACCGGACCTGGCTGGTCGGCAATAGGATTTCTTACGCCGATTTCCGCGTTGCGACGGCCTTGCCATTTGCCGACGCTGCCGGGTTGCCGTTAAATCAATTCAAACATGTCAAACGATGGCACGACCAGTTGCTGGAAATCGATGCATGGCGCGCACCATTTGAAGGATTGTCGGAGTGATTTCATTCTGAAGCATGACTCGCAACATGACCGCATCAATCAAACATTGTTAAGTAGCATTCTTTATTAGCCATCGAAAGGAAATACCATGCCACATCCTATTGCCTACCTCTCGTTTGACGGTAACTGCGCCGAGGCCATGCGTTTTTACGCAAGCGCCCTGGACGGAAAACTTGAATTGATGATGACTTATGGCCAAGCGCCAGCCGAGATGCCGATGCCGCCCGAATCGCGCGACCGCATTATGCACGCGCGTCTGGTGCTGGCGGACGGCGGCACGATTTATGCTGGCGATTGCATGCCTGGACAGACTTACGAAGGGATAAAAGGCGTGTCGCTGACCATGAATTACGACACCATTGCGCAGGCGCACAAGGTGTTCGATGCGCTAGCCGACGGCGGCAAGGTGTCGATGCCAATGTCGCCATCGTTTTGGTCCAAAAGCTTCGGCATGTTGAGCGACCGCTTCGGCACGCCGTGGCTCATCAATGGCGAACTGATTGCCATCGAAGCACCGGCGAATGTCGCTTAGCGTCAATAACCCCATTGTTTAGGAGCGCCCCATGAATTACCTATGTTTGGTCTATCTCACTACCGAGCAATTGCATTCGTCCCCTGATAGCGCGTGTATTTCCTTTTATCACGAGCTGGACCAGAGCGGCCACCTGGTCGCCGGACAAGCCTTGCAACCGGTCGAAACTGCGACCACGATCCGCATCCGCAATGGTCAGATGTCACTGACCGATGGCCCGTTTGCCGAAACCAAGGAGCAACTGGCCGGGTTTTATCTGATCGAGGCCAAGGATTTGAACGAGGCGATCCACTGGGCTTCCAAAATCCCGCCGGCGCATTACGGCAGTATCGAAGTGCGTCCGGTGCGGGCGCTTGATCTCGCCGGCTCGGTTGCTGAAGCGACCAGTATTGCTATCGCCAATCCCGCTTGATTGAATCGAGGGAGTTATCTATGCACAAGCAAATTTTCATCAACCTGCCAGTGAAAGACTTGCCGAAATCGATGGCATTTTTTAAAAGTCTCGGCTATAGCTTCAATCCACAGTTCACCAACGAGCAGGGGGCTTGCATGATCCTGGGCGAGAATCTCTACACCATGCTGCTCACCGAACCGATGTTCCAGAGCTTCACACCCAAGCCGATCAGCGACGCCACCCGCCAGACCGAAGTTCTGGTCTGTGTGTCCTGCGACAGCCGAGCCGATGTCGATGCGCTGGTCGCCAAAGCCAGTGCGGCCGGTGCCACGACGCCGCGGGAGCCGCAGGATTACGGTTTCATGTACGCGCATGGTTTCCATGACCTTGATGGCCACGTCTGGGAATTGGCCTATATGGCGCCGCAGGAAGGCTGATTTGTGTTTGAATGGGATTAAATATACAGGTGGCAGTATTTTATTTTTTCCAATGAATATATGCGGGATAGTGGGTATTTTGGCATATACCCCCTCGTTTTTCGAAGTATCGTCACTATTCGAAACTCTATGGACGGCTTTGAAAAGATGCAAATAGCCGAGAAAAATTCCCTCTCTCTCCCCAGCCCTCTCCCGCAAGCGGGCAGAGGGAGCGAAAAACGGCGCCGCCGATACAGAATAGTTACGCCATTTTTAGCTATTTTGCCAGATCCGGCGTCATCACCGCTTTTAAAAAAGTCGTCGACACATCGCCGCGTTCGCGCTGCGCAAGCCACCAGACATTGCCTTTGCGGACGGTCCAATCCTGCGGTGTGCCGGTAATCAATAACGCAGCCACCTGGCCCAAAGTCGGTTGATGGCCGACGATCAGCACCGGTTCGCGGCTATTGGGCCAATTCGCGGCGCGCAGGATTTTTTCAGGCGTGCTGTCGGTGGCTAGCTCCGGCAGGGTTTTGTACTTGCGGCCCAGTGCTTCCACGGTTTGCATGGTACGGGTGGCTGGGCTGGACAGGATTTTGCAGGTTTGCGGCAAATGCCGATCCAGCCATTCGGCCATTCTTTCGGCTTGCTTATGGCCTTTGGTGGTCAGGGTGCGGCCTTCGTCGGGCTCGCCGATTTCCGCTTCCGCGTGACGCCAGAGAATTAATTCCAAGGCAACTACTCCGCACTTGGCAAGGTGCCCAGCAAGCCCATCAGGCATTGTTGGGCATTGATTGGCGATTGTTTCTGACGCGGCTTGCGCAGATGGTAACTGCCATCGGAATGCAATTCCCAAGCCTTGGTATTGTCTTTCAAGTACGGCGTCAGGCCTTCTGACATCACGCGCTTTTTCATACTTCTATCGAGGATAGGAAATGCCACTTCAATGCGGCGCACCAGATTGCGTGTCATCCAGTCGGCGCTGGCGAGATAGACGTCATGTGCCAGGTCGTTGCGGAAATAATAGATGCGGCTGTGTTCCAGAAAACGGCCGATGATCGAACGGACCCGGATATTTTCTGACAGGCCTGGCACGCCCGGCTTGAGGGTGCAAGCGCCGCGCACGATCAAGTCGATTTTTACGCCATCGTTGGAGGCAGCGTACAAAGCCAGGATCACTGATTCATCCACTAGCGAATTGATCTTGGCGATGATCCGTCCCGGCCGTCCGGCGCGGGCAATCTTGGCTTCGTTCTTGATGGCCTTGATGATCTCGGGTTGCAAGGCAAACGGCGCCAGCCAGAGGTGCTCTAGTTTCTTTGGCTTGGTCAAGCTGGTCAAGTGGATGAAGACTTCATTGACGTCGTTGGTCAAGCTAGGATTGGCGGTCAGTAGGCCGAAATCGGTATAAAACTTAGTGGTGGTCGGATGATAATTGCCGGTGCCGAGATGGGCGTAGCTAACCAGCTTGCCTTCTTCACGCCGGATCACCAGCGCCAGCTTGGCGTGGGTTTTCAGGCCAACTACGCCGTACACCACTTGGGCGCCTGCTTTTTCCAGTTTGTCGGCCCAGTTGATATTGGCTTCTTCATCGAAGCGCGCCATCAATTCGACGATGACGGTCACTTCCTTGCCCAGTCGCGCCGCCGAAATCAGCGATTCCATCAAATCCGAATTCATGCCAGTACGGTACACGGTTTGCTTGATCGCCAGTACATTCGGGTCATGGGCGGCAACCCGCAAGAAATCGATCACGGTTTGAAACGACTGGAACGGATGATGCAATAGCACATCATGTTTTTTCAAGAGCGTGAACATATCGCTGTTGCCAGCCTTGAGCGACGATCCCGGCAAGAACGGCGGGAAGCGCAGATGCGGTTTGTCGACGTGCTCAATCAATTCCGACAGGCGCACCATATTGACCGGGCCATCGACCGGATACAGGCGGCTTTGATCGAGACCGAACTGGTTCAGTAAAAACTGCGATAGTTCTGGCGGGCAGCTTTTGGAGACTTCGAGCCGCACAGCGGTGCCGTATTGGCGGCTTTGCAATTCGCCCTTCAAGGCTTGTCGCAGGTTTTTTACCTCGTCTTCATCGACCCACAAATCACTATCGCGCGTGACGCGAAATTGCGAATAGGCGGTAACTTCGCGCCCGGTGAATAGCTCGGTTACATGCGAGTGAATAATCGATGACAGCAGGCAGAATGAGACCGCGCCCTTGGATAATTCATCCGGTAACCGTATCACACGCGGCAACACACGCGGCGCCTTGACGATAGCAATCGCGGTGCCGCGACCGAAGGCATCTTTACCCGAAAGTGAAATAATGAAGTTGAGACTTTTGTTAATGACCTGCGGAAATGGATGCGCTGGATCTAGCCCAATCGGTGTCAACAGGGGGCGCACTTCGCGCTCGAAATACGCCTTGACCCATTCGCGCTGGGCGTCGTTGCGTTCCGAGTGGCGCAATAGATGCACGCCGCTGGCAGACAATTGCGGTAGGACCTGTTCGTTCAGCACGGCATATTGTTGCTGAACCAGTAGATGACATTCTTGATTGACACGTTCCAAGGTAGCTACCAGCGCCGGTTGTGCGGCTAGGCTGCCGGTAATGCTGGCCTGTGCCAGCAAGCTGGCAACGCGCACTTCGAAAAACTCATCCAGGTTGCTGCTGACGATGCATAGATAGCGCAGTCGTTCCAGCAGAGGAATATTGTGATCCGTGGCTTGTGCCAGAACGCGGCGGTTAAATGCGATTTGTGACAACTCGCGATCTAGGAAGCTGCTTGAGTGGCTGGCACTTGTCATAACAAGTTCTGACATGGCTGTATTGATAAACATGGTTTCCGTATATTTTCTGGACGAGTGACCGGCTTCTGCCAGTCATCCGCCACGCATGAACGCATTGACATTACTCTACTCTAACCGTCAAAAATGACAGCTCTATGACAAATGCCGGCGAATATTTCACAGGCAGATTCGACATAATTTTTATGTCATAAAGCCGTCACAATTGTTCGATACAGTCCGGTGCATTGAATTTGATAACCCACCTGGAGCTGATATGCGAATCAACAATCCTTTTAAAACAGCCGTACTGGCCGCGTTGTCGACGCTGGCGGTTTCTTCTGCTTCATTTGTATATGCAGCCGATATGACAGGCGCTGGCGCAACTTTTCCTTACCCTATTTATGCCAAATGGGCTGAGTCGTACAAGGCAGCAACCGGCAATGGCTTGAACTATCAGTCCATCGGCTCTGGCGGCGGCATTAAGCAAATCAAGGCTAAGACTGTTGATTTCGGTGCCTCCGATATGCCGCTCAAGGCTGAAGACCTTGATGCCGAAGGTTTGATGCAGTTTCCCGCCATCATGGGCGGCGTGGTCGTGGTAGTTAATCTGGAAGGCGCAGCACCTGGTCAATTAAAGATGACAGGTCAATTAATCGGCGATATCTACATGGGCAAAATCACCAAATGGAATGCGCCTGAAATCGCCGCGCTTAATCCTGGCTTTAAATTCCCAGCCGATGAAATCACGGTCGTGCATCGTGCCGACGGTTCCGGTACGTCATTCCTGTTCACCGACTTCTTGTCGAAAGTAAGCCCGGAATTTAAGACTGCCATCGGCGCAGGTACAGCGGTCAAGTGGATGGTCGGTGTCGGCGGCAAGGGTAACGAAGGCGTTGCAGCAAATGTTCAGCGGATCAAGGGTTCAATCGGTTACGTTGAATATGCCTACGCCAAGAAAAACAAGATGGGACACACGCAGTTGAAAAACGCGGATGGTCAATTCGTCCAGCCTGATGACGAAACCTTCAAGGCCGCAGCAGCAGGCGCTGACTGGGCCAAGGCGCCAGGGATGGCAGTAGTATTGACTAATCAAGCAGGCAAGAACAGCTGGCCAATTACAGGCGCATCTTTCATCCTGATGCACAAAACGCAAGCTGATGCCGTCAAGGGTAAAGAAGTTTTGAAGTTCTTTGACTGGGCCTACAAAAACGGTGGTGCCGCAGCGACCGAATTAGAATATGTAGCAATGCCGGCAGCGGTCATCAAACTGGTTCAAGATGGTTGGAAAGCACAGTTGAAAGACGCTTCCGGCAAGGCAATCTGGTAAAAATCTGTTCTTATCATGTAACAGTGGCTGCAAGCGGCACTCGCCAAAAGCGAGTGCGGTTTGTGGCCTTTATTGAATATGGCCCCTATGAGCGCGAACATAACTTCCGTAGTTCCGATGTCCGACAAAGAAAAAATGAGTGAAGTCGTTATAGCGAAACAGGCCTTGCTTGCCACCATGCGCAAGCAACGTTTGCAAGATTTTATCTTTCACAAAGTCACTTTCTTCTTTGCGCTATGTGTATTGCTGGTGCTGGTTGGTATCCTTATTTCTTTGGTGTTGGGTGCTTGGCCGGCCTTCAAGGAATTTGGTCCGGGCTTTATCACCACCGTTGAGTGGGATCCCGTCAACGACAAGTACGGCGCCCTGATCGCCATCGTCGGCACACTGTCGACTTCATTTATTGCACTGCTGATTGCCTTTCCGGTCAGTTTCGGCATCGCCCTGTTCCTGACTGAGATATGCCCCGGCTGGTTGCGGCGCCCGCTCGGTACAGCGGTTGAACTGCTCGCTGGCGTGCCCAGCATTATTTACGGTATGTGGGGTTTGTTTGTGTTTGCGCCAATGTTTGCCGATTATGTGCAACCGTTCTTGAAAAGTACATTGGGGCATGTGCCGGTGATCGGCCAATTGTTCACAGGACCGATGATGGGGATCGGGATTTTGACCGCTGGCTTGATTCTGGCGGTGATGATTATTCCCTTCATCGCATCTGTCATGCGCGACGTATTCGAAGTGGTTCCTGCTGTGTTGAAAGAGTCGGCTTATGGTCTCGGCTGCACCCGTTGGGAAGTTGTGCGCAAGATCGTCTTGCCCTACACCAAGACTGGTGTGGTGGGCGGCGTCATGCTTGGCTTGGGACGCGCACTAGGCGAAACCATGGCAGTCACTTTTGTGATTGGCAATGCCAATAAATTGTCCTGGTCCTTATTTTCTGCCGGTAACAGCATCGCCTCCACATTGGCCAATGAATTTGCCGAGGCCGAATCGACGCTCCATCTGTCGTCCTTGTACGCCTTGGGCTTGATCTTGTTTGTGATCACCTTTGCCGTACTTGGTGCTGCCAAGGTAATGTTAATGGGCATGGCCCGGAAGGAAGGCAGCAAATGATCGCTCAATCAATCGAAAGCGGGCAGGGTGCGCCGCAAAAGTCTGCGGTAAATAAAGTCTACCGCAGCCGCCTATGGGTGCATCGCTTCGGCATCACCTTGTCGACCATTGCCATGGCGTTTGGTGTCGCGGTGCTGATGTGGATATTGTTTACCCTGTTGATCAAGGGTATCAGTGCCCTCAATATCGGCATGTTTACGCAAACCACACCGGCGCCAGGCAATGATGGCGGTGGGCTGATCAATGCGATTGTAGGCAGTTTCCTGATGGTGGGTTCGGCTACGCTGATTGGCACGCCGGTAGGGATTCTGGCGGGTATTTATCTCGCGGAATATGGCGAACACAATGTATTTGGCAAGGTCACGCGGTTTGTCACCGATGTCATGCTGTCCGCGCCGTCGATTGTGATTGGCTTGTTCGTCTATGCCTTGTATGTGGCACAGGTCAAACATTTTTCGGGCTGGGCCGGTACCTTTGCGATCTCCCTCATCGCGATTCCGGTGGTGGTACGCACGACCGACAATATGCTCAAGCTGGTGCCCAGCAGTTTGTTGGAAGCCGCCTTCGCCTTGGGTGCGCCACGCTGGAAAGTGGCTACTTTCGTACGCTTGCGTGCCGTTAAAGCCGGCGTCATTACCGGTTCTTTATTGGCACTGGCCCGGATCTCCGGCGAAACCGCGCCCTTGCTGTTTACCGCGCTGAACAATCAATTTTTCAGCGCAAACATGAACGCGCCAATGGCCAATTTGCCGGTCGTTATTTACCAATTTGCCATGAGTCCGTATGACAATTGGCGCTCCCTGGCGTGGGGCGGCGCATTGTTGGTGACCTTCAGTGTTTTGGGTTTGAATATCTTGGCACGTACGATGTTTAGGCAGAAAACTCCAAACTAATTTTTTCGATTGATCGATATGACCACTCCAATGTCAGCCAGCGCGAACACCAAAAAAGCAACCATAGAAATCTCCGGTTTGAACTTTTTCTATGGCGCAACGCAAAGCCTTAAAAACGTCAATCTGCATATTCACGACAAAAAAGTGACTGCCTTCATCGGGCCTTCTGGCTGCGGCAAATCGACGCTATTGCGCACCCTAAACCGCATGTACGATCTGTATCCGGGGCAACGTGCAGAAGGCAAGATCATGTATCACGGCACCAATATCCTGGAAAGCGGGCAGGACGTGAACATGCTGCGTGCCAAGGTCGGCATGGTGTTCCAAAAGCCGACACCGTTCCCGATGTCGGTCTATGACAATATCGGCTTTGGCGTGCGCTTATATGAAAATCTGTCCAAAGGCGAGATGGACGAGCGTGTCGAATGGGCTTTGAAAAAAGCGGCACTATGGGGCGAAGTCAAGGATAAATTGACCAAGAGCGGCCTGAGTTTGTCGGGCGGCCAGCAACAGCGCCTATGCATTGCACGTGGTGTCGCGGTCAAGCCGGATGTGTTACTGCTGGATGAGCCGACCTCGGCACTTGATCCGATTTCAACCGCCAAAATTGAAGAACTGATCAGCGAGTTAAAGCAGGATTACACGATTGCCATCGTCACCCATAACATGCAGCAGGCAGCGCGTTGTTCCGATTACACGGCCTATATGTACTTGGGAGAACTGGTTGAATTTGGTGAAACCGACCAGATTTTCATGAACCCGGTCAAAAAAGAAACGCAAGATTACATCACGGGTCGCTTCGGCTGATGCTATCTGAAACTAGTCGCCTCCTCGCTACGAGCCGCATACTTAGATGGCGGCATGTCGTGGCAGCGGTGCGCAGTAGTCCCACCTCGAATTTATACGGAGATCAATCATGACAGGCGAACATTTATCAACCCAATACGACATGGATCTGGAAATGATCCGGTCCAAGGTTTTGCTCATGGGCGGCCTGGTTGAAACCCAGTTTATCGAGGCGATGGCATGTTTTCGCACCGGCAATGGCGAGCAGGCAGAACGCATCATCAAATCCGACGATGAAGTCAATCGTCTTGAAGTGATGCTGGATGATGCCTGTAGCCACCTGATCGTGCGGCGCCAACCGGCAGCCAACGATTTACGCATGGTTATGGCAACCATCAAGGCCATCACCGACCTGGAACGGATCGGCGACGAAGCATCTAAAATCGCCCGTACCGCAAAGAACCTGCACGGTACCGGCGCGGTGATGGTCAATCATTTTGATATGGTACGCGGCATGTCGGTGACCGCTAGCGAGATGTTGCACGACGCCTTGGATGCATTTGCCCGCATGGATGAAAAACAAGCGCTGAGATTGATCGCACAAGATGCGATCATCGATCACGAATTCGGCACCATTATGCGTAGCTTGATTACCTATATGATGGAAGACGCGCGCACGATTTCAATTGCGCTTGATACGCTGTGGGTCGCCAAGGCAATTGAGCGGATCGGGGATCACGCTAAAAATATCGCTGAATACGTCATCTTTGTAGTCGGCGGCAAAGATATTCGCCATACCGATTACGTGGCAACGATGCTGGACCGTGCTGCTTCATAAAAACCTTACATGGCTGCTGATAAAACTACGATTTTAATTGTCGAGGACGAACCCGCCATCGTGGCGCTAGTATCGTTTGCCCTGAAAGAAGCCGGCTGGGATACGGTCGCGGTGCATACCGCATCCGACGCCTGGGATTACCTCCAGCGTCGAACGCCCCATATGATTTTGCTGGACTGGATGTTGCCGGATCAAACCGGCCTGCGCCTGTTGTCGCGCATCCGCTCCGACCGCCAATTTAATACCTTGCCGATCATCATGCTCACCGCCAAGAGTATGGAAGAAGACAAGATTGCCGGCTTGGATCATGGCGCCGACGATTACGTGACCAAACCTTTTTCCCCGCGTGAACTGACTGCGCGTATCAAGGCGCTATTGCGCCGCAAGAGCCCCGAGCATGCACAAAACATGATGACGGCGGGTGCAGTGACGCTTGATCCGGTCAGTTGTTCAGTCAGTATGGATAACCAGAAAATTGACATCGGGCATGCCGAATTCAAGTTGTTGAAATTTTTCCTGGCGCATCCTGACCGCGTTTTTTCGCGCAGCCAGTTGCTCGATAAAGTCTGGGGCGACCATGTGGTGATCGAAGAACGTACGGTCGATGTGCATGTACTACGCTTGCGCAAGGCCTTGAAAGAAGCGGAATATCTGATTAAAACGGTGCGTAGCGTCGGTTATATGCTGTCAGAAAAATAAAGTCTCATGAATCCACAATTGTTGTTTTGGGTGCCGGCAGCATTACGCATGATATTGCTGCTGCTGGGTGCCATCGCCAGCTGGTTTTTTTGGGGGCCGATAGTAGGACTGGTGGTCGGCCTGATTTCGATGGCGGGCATGGTGGTGTTGCAACTGCACTATTTGTATCAGCTCGGCGATTGGCTCGACAGCCCTACGACAGCCAAGCTGCCGGACGGCTGGGGCGCCTGGACCGATGTGTTTTCGCGCTTGTACCGCTTGCGCCGCGACGATGAAAAACATCAGGCAGAACTGACCGAATGGCTGGCACGTTTCCGCCAAGCGATGCACCTATTGCCGGACGGCGTGGTCATCATGGACGACGTGCTATTTCTAGAGTGGTGCAATCCCGCCGCCGAACAACATCTTGGTCTGACACAGGAGCGCGATAAGGGCATGCGCGTGACCAATTTGATCCGCAGCCCGGATTTCATCGATTACATCATCCTGGGTCGCTACGAACAACCGCTGACCCTGAATCTGCGCGGCCGCAAGTTGGTATTGCATATCATCCCCTTTGAAAACCGGCGCCAGATCATGGTCACACATGATGCGACTGAATCGGACCGGATTGAAATGATGCGGCGCGATTTTATTGCCAATGCGTCGCATGAATTGCGCACGCCGCTGACGGTGATCAACGGTTTTCTGGAAATTGCTTCCTCGCAGCCGAATCTGGATGCGCAAACCCGGCTGGGTCATTTGAAGTTGATGACGGAACAAGGCCAGCGCATGCAGCATTTGATCGAGGACATGCTGACGCTGACGCGGCTGGAATCGATCGACTATCCAATCCGGCCGGAACCGGTGCAAATTGCCGTATTGCTGGAGCAAATTTTGCGCGAAGCGCGTGCGCTATCCGGCGAACGCCATCTGATCACGCTGGAAGTCAACGGCCCTGATATCAGCGGCAGCACGGAAGAATTGCGTAGCGCCTTCAGCAATCTGGTGATCAACGCGGTCCGCTATACGCCGGAAGGTGGGGCCATCAAAATGCTTTGGCAAGTTTGCGAGAGCGGACCGCAATTTGTGGTGCAAGACAATGGCATCGGCATCAGCCCGGAACATATCTCACGCCTGACAGAGCGCTTCTATCGCGTCGATAAAAGCCGTTCACGCGAAACCCAGGGCACCGGCTTGGGATTGGCCATCGTGAAGCATGTGTTGCTGCGCCATGCAGCAGTACTCGTGATCGAATCGCAACTGGGGCGGGGCAGTACTTTCTCGGTTCGTTTTTCCCGCATCGTGACCGCCTAAGAGCCTATTCCAGTAGGGAACCTGGTCGGATTGCATGGAGAAAGCTGGGCACGCAAGGCAATGACGAGTCCTAATGGTATGGGCTCCTAGTATGATGCTGCCTCAGGCCGCACTTTTTGGCGCCATTGAGTTTCATATAGTTGCGTCAACCTTACCCTTGTGCCACAGCATTGCGCCGTGCAAGATCGGCTACAATCGCTGCTGGCCGCTGCTTCGCCTTGTGTATTGGTTAAATTGTGGGGGTATAGGGCATTTTATGCCTTTACTCGCAAGGTTTTATTGCCTCATTTTATATACACCTGGTAGTATATTTTTGCTGCAGAACTGCTGGCGCGGCATTCGATCCCCTTATTTCCTTATTGTCGAAAGACACATCAGACTGTTCGCATGCCTTTATCTCGCTTGAATTCGGTAGCTTCACTCATTTTTTTTGGCCTTTTGTCCGCATGCCAAACGCCCGTAGCGCCACCGCCGATCTCACAAAATGGCAAGGATTTGCCAAAGCCGGCGCGTATTGTCAAAGTCGGTCTGGCGCTGGGCGGCGGCGCCGCACGCGGCTTTGCCCATATCGGCGTGATCAAGGCCTTGGAAGCGCAGGGCATTGTGCCCGATTACGTGGTCGGCACTAGCGCCGGTAGCTTGGTAGGCGCCTTGTATGCCGCCGGCAATAATGGTTTCGCCTTGCAAAAAATGGGGCTTGAGATGGAAGAGGCCGCGATTTCAGACTGGTCAGTGCCCTTGTTTGCCAAAACTTCTGGCATGTTGAAGGGAGAGGCACTACAAAATTACGTGAATAAAGCCGTCAATAACGTCCCGCTTGAAAAATTGAAAATGTCTTTTGGTGCCGTCGCAACTGACCTCAATACCGGCTCGCCGATCCTGTTCCAGCGCGGAAATACCGGGCTGGCGGTACGCGCATCGTCGGCAGTGCCGAGTTTGTTCCAACCGGTCAAGATTGGCGAACACAATTATGTCGATGGTGGTTTAGTGTCACCGGTACCAGTGCGCTTTGCGCGGGACATGGGTGCCGATTTTGTGATTGCAGTGAATATTTCAGCGCAGCCCGATGTGCAAGCCGCGGTCAGTTCGGTCGAGATCATGCTGCAAACCTTTGCCATCATGGGGCAGCGGATCAATCACTACGAATTGAAGGAGGCCGATATCGTGATCCAGCCGAATCTGGGTGCGATGAAAGGAAACGATTTTGCCGGCCGCAATCTGGCGATTTTGGCCGGTGAACAAGCGGTGTCGGCAGCGATGCCGCAAATCAAACAAAAACTGAAAGCAATGCGCGAGCAATAAATTGGTTGGGATTATTTTTGGTCCGGATTGTTGATGCGGCGGGCGCCGTTAAACCGTTTTTTCCAATATGCGATATCCATGCTTTCGATTCGGACCTTGCCGCCTTTCGACGGCGAGTGGACGAACTTGTTGTCGCCCAGGTAAATTCCGACGTGTGAAAAGCTGCGTCGCAAAGTATTATAAAAAACCAGATCCCCCGGTTGCAGATTGGCGGTTTCCACCTGAGCGCCGACATGGCTGATTTCTTCCGCTGTGCGCGGCAAGATTGCACCCCAGGATTCCTTGAAAACATAGCGCACCAGACCGCTGCAATCGAGGCCGCTTTCAGGCGAATTGCCGCCAAATTTATAACGTATACCAATCATCCCCATTGCGCTGAGCGCCAAATCCGAAGCGCGGTGGCTGATATCTTCCAAAGTTACCAGGGATACCAAAGCGCCACTGGGTTCTGTTGTCTCGCTTGTTTCATCCGCCTTGGCAGATGCGCAGAATAAAAATCCAATCGCTAAAAGAGCGATCGCGACAAAAATCCGGGTAGGAAAATTGAATTGGTTAATTATTATCATGACAACCTTTTTCAATGTGACATTGCGGAATGTAAGCGAACCGGGCCATGCTGTCAAAGTATTTGCCTAATTGGCGTGCCGCTGTTTAGACTCATCCGATGCTGGTATTTTGATAAAGTCGGCGCAATTGCTTATCGTAAAATGACGCCTTCTTTACTCTTTCTTTTCAACACTTTTAAGGCAAAACAATGCAATCCAAACTGATGCTGACGCTCGACGATGTTAAAAAAATTGCAGCCGCTGCCGAAGCCAAAGCGAAAGAAAATAACTGGGCGGTGGTCATTGCTATCGTCGACGATGGCGGCCACTTGATGTGGTTGCAAAGGCTCGACGGCGTAGCGCCGATCTCGGCGCATATTGCGCCAGCCAAAGCCAAAACGGCTGCGTTGGGACGTCGTGAATCCAGAATATATGAAGAATTAATTAATAACGGCCGTTTTTCATTCATTACAGCACCGTTTATTGATGGAATGCTTGAAGGTGGCGTGCCCATCATGGTTGAGGGGCAATGTGTAGGCGCGGTCGGTGTTTCCGGTGTGAAATCGGCCGAAGATGCCGAGATTGCCAAGGCCGGGATCGCGGCGCTGGGACTTTGATGTGGGTGAACGTTGTGGCTGCGTGGCGAGTTGGACCAAGGCAATAAGGTGCAATTTTTGTTCGTTGCCAGCCTTCCAGGTTAGGACGGCGGTTGCTGAAAGTGAGCTTTATGCGCTATAATTGCAAGGTTTAGCCATTCATACACACGCCGTAGCGCATACCACATCCATCTCCTAAATACGATTGTTTTACCGCCTGAGCCACACGCCCGGGCGACATGACGGTTGTTCTGGCGTGGCGCAGCTGCGGTAACACTTTCAGGAGTTACCCTTGCCGCCATTTTTTTCTGGCCACACCGTTCCAGCCATTCTTGCGCTCGCTGACGGATCGATTTTCAAAGGTTTTTCAATTGGTGCAACCGGTCATACGATAGGCGAAGTGGTATTTAACACTTCCATGACCGGCTATCAGGAAATCCTTACCGATCCCAGCTACAGCCGCCAGATTGTTACGCTGACGTACCCACACATAGGCAATACCGGCATTAATCTGGAAGATGTCGAATCCAGCCAGATCCATGCAGCCGGTTTGATTATTCGCGATTTGCCCTTGCTGGTATCGAATTTCCGCTCCACCCAAACGCTCTCCGGTTATCTTGTCGCCCAAAACATCGTCGCGATTGCCGGTATCGATACCCGCAAGCTGACACGGATTTTGCGCGAAAAAGGTGCGCAAAGCGGTGCCATTCTGGTGGGTGAAGACGCAACCAAAGCTTTGGAATTGGCGAAATCATTCCCCGGATTGAGCGGCATGGATTTGGCTAAGGTCGTTTCCACAGCTAAATCCTATAGCTGGACTGAAACCGAATGGGCGCTCGGCGTAGGTTACGGCGTGCAAACGGCGCACCAATTTCATGTGGTGGCCTTCGATTTCGGCGTCAAGCGCAATATCTTGCGTATGTTGGCAGAACGGGGTTGCAAAGTGACGGTATTGCCGGCGCAAGCTTCGGCGGCTGACGCCATGGCATTACATCCAGATGGGATTTTCTTGTCCAACGGCCCTGGCGATCCCGAGCCTTGCGATTACGCAGTCGCGTCGGCCAAGGCTTTGATCGAAAGCGGGA
>JAZKIX010000106.1:0-15968 GCA_040384645.1 Pseudomonadota bacterium
GGCGGGCGGCTACCGCTTTTCCTTTCACATTTCGCTCAAACATTACGCACAACGCAATATTCCCTTATTACTCTGCCGGGCCTACCCTAGTCGCGACCCAATTTTTCAGTCGATTGGCAGATCAATTGTCATTTGCTGCATTTAAATACGGCAGGCAGTGTCGACCACAGATCAATCCACCTTGTTTTTCTGGCATTGCTACTGGCCGGAAGCTGTTGTGCGTGCAATGAACAAGTAGCTTGGGGCGAAAGCCGCCAACCCTAATTACAAATCTTGGAAAAAATCCTGCGAACAATAATTGCAAGTGCAAAATTGCACTGCTACACTAAAAAATAGTGCCGCAAAGAATTTTTAAGTGTCTTGCATGGCATTCCCTTTCTATTTCAGTCTGCAGACCTGCCTTTTCGCAAGATATTGGCAAAGGATCATCTTATGAAACCACTCCGTTTTCTTGCCTTTGCTGCAATTGCCTTGGCTTTTTCAGGCACAAGCAATACCGACGTCATGGCGGGCAGCGTCCCAATTTTCCTGGATGACTTGCCGATTTTCATCAACACCGACAAGAAGCCGAATCCAATCTTATTTGTCACGCAAGTACCGGTATTGGGCGATTTTGCCAGCCGTGGCTCTACTTTCGGCAACCATCGTGCGACTCTGGATTCGGTGGCGCGCGGCGGCGACCTGATGATCCGTTATCCCGATGGTAGTTTGCGCAACTTGACCAAAGAAGCCGACTTTGGCATGGATGGCATGCAGGGAGCGAATGCGATTGCGGTGCGCGAACCGAGCGTGCATTGGAACGGCAGCAAGGCGGTCTTTAGCATGGTGGTCGGTGCGCCGACGCAACAATACCAAGTTACCACCTACTATTGGCAAATGTATGAGGTTACCGGCCTGGGCAAAGGCCAAACCGCCGTCATCACCAAAATACCGAATCAACCGCCTAATTACAATAATGTGTCGCCTCTGTACGGCACCGACGAGCGGATCATCTTTACCTCCGACCGGCCGCGCAACGGCATGGCGCATTTGTATCCACAACTGGATGAATACGAAAGCACCGCGACCCTGAGCGGTATCTGGAGCCTGAACCCGGTCAGCAGTGACCTGCGCCTGCTCAATCACACCCCGAGCGGGGCATTTTCTCCCTCCATCGACAGTTTCGGCCGGGTGATATTTATCCGCTGGGATCACTTGCAGCAAGATCAGCAAGCCGATGGAGATCGGGCTGGCGAAACCGACAATGGTTCTTTCACCTATGCCGATGAGAGCGTCGGCGCGGCCAAGACCAGCGTCCGCACCGATCTGTATCCTGAAACCCGTGCCGACACACCCAGCAGCGCTTTCGGCCGGGTCAATGGCTACACCAACAACCTGTTCACGCCGTGGCAAATCAATCAGGACGGCACGGAGGAAGAGACGCTCAATCACATTGGACGGCAAGAACTTTCCTTCGGCTATATGCCGCCATCCTTCAGTTCAGACCCTGCATTAAAAGAGTTTACCAACGACACATTACACGCCAACAAAAAACCCATCCGCATGGATGGCGGCCTGTTTCATCTGCGTGAAAATCCGGCACAACACGGTAGCTATTACGCAATTCTTGCGCGTGAATTTGGCTCCCTGACGTCCAATCAAATCGTTAAATTGACCGGCGGTGAAACACTGACTGCGAACCAGATGGTGCTGAGCGATGTGACAGCAATGCCAACCGCCGGCACCAACGATTTGCCGGGCGGCCGTTACCGCAATCCCTTGCCTTTATTGTCGGGTGCGCTGATTGCCAGCCACACGCCGACGATTGCGGCAGATGCCTCGGCGATGCACGATTTCCGGCTGAAGCCGCTGACCCTGGATATACCGAGCGGTTTGTACAAGGCTGGCGCCTCACTGACCGGCGGCATTACCAAGTCGATAGAATGGTGGTCACCTGACGTTAAAAGGACTTTCAACGGCATGCTATGGGAAATTGAGGCTACCGAAGTAGTCGCACGGCGCCGTCCGGTGCGGCCGGCAGAAGCGCTGGAATCGCCTGAGCAAGCAGTATTTAATGAAGAAAATGTAAATGACACCACATTCCGCAACTGGCTCAAAACCAATAACCTGGCCTTGATCGTGACCCGTAACCAGACCAGCCGCGATGCTGGTGACATACAACAGCCATTCAATTTGCAAGTCCCGAACGGTGTGAAAAAGACGGCACCTGGTAACGGCAAGGTGTACAACATCTCGCACTATCAAATTTTCCAGGCCGACCAAATTCGCGGTTACAAATGGCCCGGCCGGCGGGTACTGGCCAAACCGCTGCATGATCCCAAAGCGAAGAATCCAGCCAATCCGGGCGGGCCAGCCGGCAGCGTCAAGATTGCGGCCGATGGCTCTACCGCGGCCTTTGTACCGGCACGGCAGGCACTGGCTTGGCAAACTACCGACGCGGCCGGCAATGCAGTGGTACGTGAACGGGTCTGGGTTACCTTTCAGCCGGGCGAAGTACGGGTCTGCGCTTCTTGCCACGGTGTGAACAATAAGGATCAAGCTGGATTTGCACCACCGCTCAACAAGCCGGACGCCTTGCGCGCCTTGCTGCAACACTGGAAAACCTTGCCGCCCTAACAGCGGATTAAGGCAATAAAAAAAGCGACGCCACGGCGTCGCTTTTTTATCGGAATCTCAGCTTAATTCAAATCATCAAACCCGCTTGTCGCATTCAATCAAGGCATACGCCGAGTGGTTATGGATAGACTCGAAATTCTCCGCTTCCAATGTGTACGCCGCAATCCGATTGTCTTCATTGAGCATACCGGCAACATCGCGCACCAAATCTTCGACAAATTTCGGATTGTCATAAGCACGCTCGGTCACGTATTTTTCATCTGGGCGTTTCAGCAAGCCATACAGTTCGCACGACGCTTGCGCCTCAATCTTGGCGATCAATTCATCGATCATCAAATCCGCCGCCAATACCGCATTGACAGTGATGTGCGAGCGTTGATTGTGCGCGCCGTATTTCGAGATTTTCTTTGAACATGGGCACAGGCTGGTGACCGGCACTAATACTTTCAAAGTCACTTCCAGCACGCCACGTTTGATTTCGCCGGTCAGGCCGACTTCATAATCCATCAAGCTCTGGACGCCGGAGATCGGCGCTGTCTTGTTGATGAAGTAAGGGAAAGTCACTTCCACCCGGCCCGATTCGGCTTCCAGCAATTTGACCATATCGTGCATCAGGCCGCCAAATACGGTCAGGTCGAGCGGCGTGTTGCCATCGGTGCTCAAGCCCTCCAGCAGCGCGATGAAGCGCGACATATGCGTGCCTTTTTTATCTTCCGGCAAATGCACATACATATTCCAGATTCCGACTGAAGGATGCACCCCGGTCGAGGTTTTGACGGTTAGCGGATAACGCACCGCCTTCACGCCCACGCGCTGGATCGCAATACGGCGCGTATCGAGCGTGTTTTGGACATCTGGAATTGCAAAATTGGGATCGCGTGAATTCATCACATAGCCTCGCATAAAAGTGTTGCAGCAATCAGACCATCTGATTGGGATTAATTATTATTCTTACTGGCGTCTGCGCCAAAGCGCTGCCGAATCGAGGCCGCAATACCTTTGCTATCGAGGCCGCACCCCGCCAGCAACTGGCCGACATCGCCATGGTCGATAAAACGGTCCGGCAAACCCAACATCAAAAGCGGCTTGACAATGCCAAGTGCCGCCAAGGCTTCAGCCACTGCTGAACCGGCGCCACCCATGATGGCGCCCTCTTCTATCGTCACTAATACCGCATGATCGGCTGCCAGTTGTTTGAGCAATTCCAGATCGAGCGGCTTGATGAAACGCATATTCGCCACGCTGGCATCCAACTCGTCTGCGGCCACCAAGCTGGGCGCGAGCATGGTGCCAAAAGCCAGAATTGCAATGTCTTTTCCCTTGCGCCTGAGTTCGCCAGTGCCGAGCGGGAGTGTGCTCAAGGCCTTGGCTACAGCGGCACCTGGACCGGCGCCGCGCGGGTAGCGCACCGCGGACGGGCCATTATATTGGAAAGCGGTGGACAGCATCTGACGGCACTCGTTTTCGTCCGAGGCCGCCATCAACACCATATTGGGGATGCAGCGCGCAAAGGCAATATCGTAATTGCCGGCATGGGTAGCGCCATCGGCACCGACCAAACCGGCGCGATCGAGGGCAAAAGTAACATCCAAGTTTTGCAGCGCGACGTCATGGATCATCTGGTCGTAAGCGCGTTGCAAGAAGGTCGAATAAATCGCCACTACCGGCTTGAGCCCTTCGCAGGCGAGGCCGGCAGCGAAGGTGACAGCGTGCTGCTCGGCGATGCCGACATCGAAATACCGTTCTGGGAATAGCTGTTCGAAGCGGACCATGCCAGAACCTTCACGCATCGCCGGCGTGATGCCAACCAGACGTTTATCCTGCGCCGCCATATCGCACAACCAGTCGCCAAACACCTGGGTATAAGTCAATTTGCCCGCAGCGGCAGGCTGGATGCCTTCGACCGGATTGAACTTGCCGGGGCCGTGATACAGGACAGGATCGGCTTCGGCCAGCTTGTAACCCTGGCCTTTTTTGGTCACTACGTGCAAAAACTGTGGCCCTTTTAACTGCTTGATGTTTTGCAGCGTCGGGATCAACGAATCCAGATCGTGACCGTCAATTGGGCCGATGTAATTAAAACCGAATTCCTCAAACATGGTGGCGGGCACCACCATGCCTTTGGCGTGTTCTTCCAGCTTTTTTGCCAGCTCCAGCATTTTTCCGGGCAAGACCGACTTGCCGACATTCCTGGCGGCAGCATAAAACTGCCCTGACATCAGACGCGCCAGATAACGATTGAGGGCACCGACCGGCGGCGAAATCGACATATCGTTATCGTTCAACACCACCAGCATATTCACGTCTTCATGCACACCGGCGTTGTTGAGTGCCTCGAAAGCCATACCGGCCGTCATCGAGCCATCGCCGATGACCGCAATCGCGTGCGGCCCCTGCCTGCTGCTTTCGCCCTTGATCCTGGCGGCCACCGCCATGCCGAACGCGGCGGAAATCGACGTCGAGGAATGCGCCGTGCCAAAGGTGTCATATTCGCTTTCGCAACGGCGCGGGAAACCCGAAATACCATCCTTCTGCCTTAGCGTATGCATCTGGTCGCGGCGACCGGTCAAGATTTTGTGCGGATAAGTCTGGTGCCCGACATCCCACACGATCCGGTCATCCGGTGTGCTGAAGACATAATGCAGCGCAATCGTCAGCTCCACTGTGCCCAGATTCGAGGACAAATGGCCGCCGGTCTTGGATACGGAATCGATCACATAAGAGCGCAACTCGTCTGCCAGCGCCGGCAATTGCGCCCGTGTCAGCTTGCGCAAATCGGCCGGGCTATCAATCGTCTTGAGTAAATCCATAAACTAAGCTTTCCGCTGCACAATCAGATCTGCGAGTTCGCGCAATCGTTGCGCAGACTCGCCAAACGGAACAAGCGCCGCGTGGGCATCCTGCCGCAATTTTTCCGCCAATTTTTTTGACTCGTCCAATCCCAGGATCGAAACATAAGTCGGTTTGTTGTCAGCCGCATCCTTGCCAGCGGTTTTACCCAAGGTAGCCGAATCGGCCGTGGCATCGAGCACATCATCGACCACTTGAAACGCCAGGCCGACCGCCTTTGCATAACTGCCGAGAGCAACTTCGTCCGCGCTCGATAAAATTTTGCCGCACATCGCCCCCAACAATACCGACGCGCGCAATAAAGCACCGGTTTTTAATTGGTGCATCTGCTCTAACTGGCTAAGCGATAAATTAAGTCCGACGCTAGCCAGATCAATCGCCTGTCCGCCGCACATGCCGGCCGAACCCGCCGCCTGCGCTAATAAACGTACCATCGCGAGCTGTTGCACCGTGTCAATCGCATGCTCAGGATCGCTCTGCGCCAGCACTAAAAACGCTTGCGCCTGCAAGGCATCGCCCACCAGCAGCGCGGTCGCCTCATCATATTTGACATGGACGGTCGGCTTGCCACGGCGCAGCGCATCGTCGTCCATGCATGGCATATCGTCATGTACCAGGGAATAGGCGTGGATCATTTCCAGCGCGGCGGCGGCACGCGCCAACATGGCGGGCTGGGCATCAAACAGGGCACCGGCGGCAAACACCAGCAGCGGACGCACCCGCTTGCCGCCATCCAATACCGCATACGCCATCGCCTCATGCAATAGCATCGGAATCTGGCTGCTGGCCGGTAAAAAGCCCTGCAAAGCCGACTCCATATCGCGCTGCACTGCTTTCATCCAGTCGTCAAAACCTAGCGCGCCATACCGCATCACTCATCCACCTCGGCTGGGTTGGCCACAAATGGCTTAAGCATTTCACCTTCCAATTGCTTGACTTGGTTATCGACCTTGTCGAGCTGGGCAGCGCAATATTTGACCAGTTCGCTGCCGCGTTTATAGGCAGCGACCGAGGCTTCCAGCGGTAATTCGCCGGCTTCCATGCTGGCGACCAATTGCTCCAGTTCGGCCATGGCCTGCTCAAACGAAGCGGGCTGGTCGGCGGGTACGGCAGGCAGTTTTTTCGACGAAGTAGCCATAAATTGCAATTTTTAATTTAACCCGCCATTTTAGTGCAAACCACCGCGAGCGGTAGAAATTGAACAACAACAAAACTAATACTTACAGGCAACAGCCAATTGGCATGAAACTTTAAAAATCATGGCTAGCAGCCTATCGGGCTGACGGGGCCAAAGCGAAAATTTTCCTGATTGAGGAAGGATTTTGCCGGATTTGCAGTGTCAATATCGAGATATTGACCCAAAAGCCAGTGAAATATGGTCCGATCAGAGGATTTTGCAGCCGACCTCCGGTGAACCCGACAGGCTGCTCGGGTATAATCACTGGTTCTGTCCAAAATTTCCTCATTTTCTACAAACAGGTCTTTGCGGTCTTTCTCTCTTTGTTACGACTACATATTAAGGGGGTGGGGATGTCCAATCTGGACAATAACGCCAAGCTCACGCGTTCTGATGCACAACTTCCGGTCAACGCTTATTTTGACGAGACGCTTTTACAGCGCGAAATAAAAGAGCTGTTTCACTCTGGCCCGCGTTATGTCGGCCACTCCCTGATGGTGCCCAATGTAGGTGATTTCGCTACGCTCCCGTCCGAACACGAGGGACGCATGCTGGTGCGCAATGCGCATGGCATCGAGCTGCTGTCGAACGTCTGCCGCCACCGTCAAGCCCTGATGTTCAATGGCCGCGGCAATACCAATAACATCGTCTGTCCGTTGCATCGCTGGACTTACGACCTCAAGGGCGAACTGATCGGTGCACCGCATTTTGCCGACACGCCTTGCCTGAATCTCTCCAAAACACCGCTGCAAGAATGGAACGGCTTGCTGTTCGAGCAAAACGGCGTCGATGTCATGCAAAAGATGGCCGCGCTGACCGTCACCAAAGACCTCGACTTCAGCGGCTATATGCTCGATCACGTCGAAGTCCAGCACTGCGACTACAACTGGAAAACCTTCATCGAAGTGTATCTGGAGGATTACCACGTCGAACCGTTCCATCCTGGCTTGGGCAGTTTTGTCTCGTGCGAGGATCTGCGTTGGGAATTCGGCGCCGACTACAGCGTGCAAACGGTGGGTGTGAATCACGGCCTGCAAAAATCAGGCTCACAAAAATATCAAAAGTGGCAAGAACAAGTCTTGCAATTTCGCGAAGGCAAAGCGCCTCCGTACGGCGCGATCTGGCTCACGATCTATCCCAATATCATGGTCGAGTGGTATCCCCATGTGTTGGTGGTCTCGACCCTGTGGCCGGACGGCCCGGATAAAACCCGCAATGTGGTCGAGTTTTATTATCCCGAAGAAATCGTTTGGTTCGAGCGCGACTTCATCGCCGCCGAGCGCGCCGCCTATCTAGAAACTTGTGTCGAAGACGATGAAATCGGCCTGCGCATGGATGCCGGCCGGCGCATCTTGCTGGCACGCGGCGTCAATGAAGTCGGCCCGTATCAATCGCCGATGGAAGACGGCATGCAACATTTCCACGAATGGTATCGGGCCAAGTTGGCGCCGCTTCCCGCTATGTAATTTTTAAAATCCGACCATGCCGCTGCAATCGCTCTGGATGTTATTTGCCACCTTCGTATTTGCGATCATGGCGGTCGCGGTCAAACTAGCGTCAAACCTGTATTCGACTTCCGAAATCGTGATGTATCGCGGCCTGATCAGCGTGATCGTCATGTTTGTACTGATCCGCTTTCAGGGCGGCACTCTCAAAACGGTACTTGGCTGGCATCACGCTTGGCGCGGCGTGGTCGGCGTCACCGCACTATGGCTGTGGTTTTCCGCCATCGCGCTACTTCCGCTGGCCACCGCCATGACACTAAACTACATGTCACCGATCTGGATCGCCGCGATCCTGTTTGCGGCCGGCTGGTGGCAGGGCAAGAACCGCTTCGAGTGGTCGCTGGCAGCGGCCGTTGCGCTCAGTTTTGTCGGCGTGATTTGCCTGTTGCGGCCATCGATCCATAGCAATCAATGGCTGGGCGGAATGCTCGGATTAGTTTCGGGCGTACTGACTGCGCTGGCGTATATCCAGGTGCGCAAGTTGAGCCAGATGGGTGAACCCGAGTACCGGGTCGTATTTTATTTTTCGCTCACCAATATCGTGGCTGGTTTGCTCGGCATTTTTGCCACAGCACTATTGTCCACAATAGGCGCGCCAAGCGCCACGCCATCGCTACAGCCGGTTCTCCATTCTCACAGCGCATACGGCCTCGCCTTATTGCTGGGCATCGGCGTCAGCGCGACCGTGGCGCAACTGGCAATGACACGCGCTTACCGTCTGGGCAAAATGCTGATCACGGCCAATCTGCAATACACCGGCATCGTGTTTTCCAGCTTCTGGGGCGTGCTGATCTGGGGCGATATTCTCGATGGTTTCAGCTGGGCCGGCATCGCCATCATTCTCGCCAGCGGCATCGTCGCCACGTTTTACAATAGCCGGAAAACCGCCGAGTCAAAGAGCAGCGCCAATGGCAATAAGCTGAACAAAGCAATGCCGCCGACCGACCCGATCACTACTGAACTATAAGGATGCCGCATGCGCCCCAATGCCTACACCACGCTAATGTCCGCCACCGATCTGGCGCAACACAGCAACGATGCCGACTGGGTCGTGATCGATTGCCGCCACGACCTGGCCGCGCCGCAAGCCGGACAGGCAGCTTACGATGCCGGCCATATTCCACAAGCGCGTTTCGCCAATCTGGACCGCGATTTATCCGGCGTAAAAACTGCTGCCGATGGCCACTTTCGCGGCCGCCATCCCTTGCCGGAACGGGCTGCACTGGTAAGCAGCTTACGTGCGCTGGGCGTGAATGAAAATTCCCAAGTCATCGCCTACGACGCCCACGGTGGCATGTTCGCCGCGCGCCTGTGGTGGTTGCTGCGCTGGCTCGGCCACCCGGCGGTTGCGGTGCTCGATGGCGGACTGGCGGCATGGCAAGCGCTCGGCTCGCCGCTTTCGACCGAGGTTCCTTCCGTCAAGGCCGGCAATCTGCACGACCATCCGTCCCTTGTCACAACGATCAGCGCCGCCGAAATCTTATCGGACTTGCCGCATCCCAGCCGAACCATCATCGACGCCCGCGCCCCGGATCGTTTTCGTGGCGAAAACGAAACCATGGATCCGGTCGGCGGCCATATTCCCGGCGCCCGCAACCGTTTCTTCAAAGACAATCTGCAAGCCGACGGGCGCTTCAAAGCACCAGACGCCTTGCGCGCCGAACTGACCACGTTGATCGACACGCCCACTAGCGCGGTCATGCAATGCGGCTCCGGCGTCACCGCCTGCCATAACCTGCTGGCGCTGGAAGTGGCTGGCTTGCCCGGTGCCGCGCTGTATCCAGGCTCGTGGAGCGAATGGTGTGCCGATCCGACACGGCCAATTGAGCGCTAAAACAGCATAAATATACTGGGGCGTGTATTTTAAAAGGCCCAATAAAAGCGCGCGGGATAACTATGTTTTGGCATATACCCCCAATTTTTATCGAAATAACCCTAGCCAAACCCATGGCTTGCTGCGCCATTTGCCAACCTCACTGGCATATCAAAAGACGATGCAGCGATTGGTGAACGTTGCTTTTTGATCGCCCATATGCGGCACGATGACGGCGACTGGCTGATGGACTCTGGCTTTTACCCACCGCCCTTCATCCCGTCATCCTTTGCTTAAAACAACAGCAACTCCAGCACCGGTACCAGACTGCTGTGCTGCACCGTGACGCCTATGCTTTGGGCATTGCTGGCCGGATTGCTGCCATCGCCCGAATACGTTGCGCCGATGCTGTGCACGCCCAGGCTTAATGCCGTGGCGCAAGTCGCCACACCGGAAACGACGGGCTGGCTGGCGCAGCCGATGATGCTGGTGGCGCCATCTTTGAAGTTGACATTACCGGTCGGGGCGGCGCCTATCACGGTGGCGGTGAAAGTCACCGCTTGCTTCGGACTAATCTTGCTGCGCGACGCAGTCAACAATGTGCCGTTGACCCTGAAGCTTTGCGTGACCTTGGGTGCCTGGCCAACCGAGGCGTTGCCGGGCTGGTCGGCGCTAATGCTACAGGTGCCTGGGCGTAGCAGCGTGATGGTGGATCCCGCTACCGTGCAGACCACTGGCGTGGCCGAACTATAGATGACCGCTAGTGCCGAGCTGGCCGTGGCCAGCGGGTTGAGCGTAAATGGCGCGGCGCCAAAGAGCCGTGCGCTTTGTGCACCGAAGATGATGGTTTGAGGGTCAATCCATTTTGCGTATAGCGAAACATTGGCCGCGCCCATCGCAAAGCTTGAACCTGCTACATAAGCTGCGCCGCTGCCATTGGCAGCCGTGTTCCAGCCGCCAAAAGCATAGCCTGTCTTGGCCAGATTGCCCGTATTGGCCAGTACCGTTACCGTGGCACCAGCTGCATACAGGCCAGCATCGACCGGTACCGTACCGCTCGTGTTGCCGTTGCCGTGGTAAGCGACAGTGTGGGCCGGTGATGTTGCAATATTGATTGTCCAAGCGCGGAGCGAACCCGTATCGCCAGGATATATGTCCTGCGCCAGCAGGGTCCAGGTTCCATTTGCGAATTCTCCGACGAAGGCCGACAACAGCCCACTGGGCTTCCAGGAACCTGAAAACGGCGCTGCGGCGGCGTTTGCGTCCTGAATGGATGGCCCGGCACTGAAGTCGTCCAACACAATTTGGCAAAAATTCTTTCCAAAAGTGCCTATTTGGTTGATGACAACGACCTCTGTCCCGGTTGGCGAACGCAACGTTATCCGGAGATCGCCAACGTAGGTATGGTCGATGCCCACAGCGGTCGAACCGTCCGTGGTGTTGCATGTAGTGCCATCAATACTTAGGGTTACTCTGCTGACAGCTCCCGACAGGCCCACTACTGCAATCGAGGCGCCAACCTCGGCGCCGTCAGACTCCACCGTCCCATCAGGAATAGGGATCGCGGCGCCCGCATATGAAAACGATGCACCCTGGATCCACTGCGCATACAGGGTGACATTGGCCAACCCAACGGTTAAGCTCGACCCGGCCGAGCTGGCTGTGCCACTGCCGTCTGCCGCAGTATTCCAGCCGGCAAAAAAGTAACCCGTTTTGACCAGATTGCCCGTGTTACTGCGTACAGTCACATTGTCGTTCGTAAAATAAAGGGCCACATCGACCGGTACCGTGCCCCCGCTGCTGGTGTTGCCGTCGTAAATTACACCAAGCGTGTTGATGGCGAAGTTGGCCGTTACGTTCACATTGGTGTTGCTATCGGTACGGGGATTGGCGGTGACGGCATCGCTCCAGTTCACGAAATGATAATTGGTCGCTGGTACCGCAGTGACCGCGCTGCCATTGGCACCGTAGTTAACGGTTTGCGGGCTGATCCCGCTGATGCTGCCATTGGCACCGGCAACATAGGACAGCGTGTAGGTATCGATGGCAAAGTTGGCAGTCACGTTCACATTGATGTTGCTATCTGTACGCGGATTGGCAGAGGAGCCATCGCTCCAACTCACAAAGTGATAATGGGCCGCTGGCATCGCAGTGACCGCGCTGCCAATGACATCGTAGTTGACGATTTGCGGGCTGACCCCGCTGATGCTGCCATGGGCGCCGGCAACATAGGACAGCGTATAAGTATTGATGGCGAAATTGGCTGTCACGTCCACATTGATGTTGCTGTCGGTGCGCGGATTGGTAGTGGAGCCATCGTTCCAGTTCACGAAATGGCAATTGGCATCCGGCACCGCCGTGACCGCACTTCCCTCGACACCGTAGCCGACTGTTTGAGCACTGGTGCCTGAGATACTGCCATGCGAACCCGCACTATAGGCCAGGGTGTAATGGGGGAATTGTTTAATAATCAAGGCGTCTTGAATACCGTTTCGCGTCAGTTGCGGCGCCGAAAGGTTGCCGAACTGAAAGCCCCCGGCCAGAACAAGGTTGCCACTGCCATCGACCGCAATAGCGTTTGCATGAGCCAACGCACCGCTGCCACCAAAATTGCTTGCCCACTTGGTGGCGCCATTGGCATCGAGCTTGATGGCGAAGGCGTCTGCCGCACCGATTGTCGTCAAGGCTGGCGTCGTCAGGCTGGCGCCTTGAACCGACCCTCCCAGGACGATGTTGCCGCTGCCGTCTACTGCAATCGCTTTGGCACTAGCGTAAGCACCGCTACCCCCAAAACTTTTGGCCCAAAGTGTGGTGCCCGTGGAATTGAGCTTGATAACGAAAGCATCACCATCGCCGATTATCGGCAGCAACGGCGTGGTCAAGCTGCTGTAAGTAGTCCCGCCCAGAACGACGTTGCCAGCGCCATCGATCGCAACAGCCTCGGCAATCATGTAACTAACATCGCTGCCGCCATAGTTCCTCGACCAGCTCGTGTTGCCATTGGCGTCGAGCTTGATGACAAAGGCATCGAAATCGCCAAATTTAGTCAGCGCTGGCGTCGTCAGATTGCCATTAAAAAACAACCCCGCCAAAACAACGTTACCGCTGCCATCCACCGCAACGGCATGGGCACGAGCCGTGGCGCTGCTGCCGCCAAAATTCTTGACCCAGCTTATGTTGCCGCTATTGGCGTCAAGCTTGATGGCGAACGCGTCCTGAATACCGATTTTAGATAGTGCTGGCGTCGTCAGGCTGGCACCTTCAAAGTTTCCTGCCACAACAACATTGCCGCTGCCATCGACTGCTATGGCGCGAGCATAAGCGCTGGCGCCGCTGCCGCCAAAATTCTTGGCCCAGGTAATAGCACCGCTAGCGTTGAGCCGGATGACGAATGCATCACAATTACCTATCTTAGTCAACGCCGGCGTCGTCGGGCTGGCACCACAAGATAGTCCACTCACAACCACGTTGCCGCCGCTATCGATTGCCATAGCCATGCCATACAGTTCCGCACCGCTGCCGCCAAAGTTCTTGGCCCAAAGCACATTGCCGCTGGCATCGAGCTTGGCTGCAAAAACGTCTTTGGTACCCATTCTGGTCAAGATGACACTACCGAAGGTGACCGTATCGCTATCAAAAGTCCCCGAAATATACGTATTGCCTCCTGTGTCAACGGCAATGGCGTTACTGACTGTCCTGCCGCTGGGGCCGCCAAAATTTTTCGCAAAATTAGCGGCCGCTGCTGGCTGGCAAAAAACCAGCAAAGCAAGCAAGAGCGCAAGAAATATTCTCAGCCGGCTTGCACACTCCCGTATGCAAAGGATTGCTGCTGTCGCAGCTGGGTGGTGGCTGGGACGCGGACAGTTTTGCATGTCAGTTTTCTGGCTGAATTGAATGGGCATGAAGGGTCTTCTAAGTTGGGCAAATATTGCTTAGTTGGATCAAGGAGGGCACGGGGTAAATCGAGGATGACAAGTGTTTGCAGCGTAACAAGCTTTGTTGGATCTGTATGTCCCCAGAATTGGGGACAAGAGTGCTGTTGTCAGCCCGGATGTGGTGTCACCTTAGGCGTCCAAATGGCGCTGGTGCGTGCAGAACGCGTGCCGGGGCGCCTCGTAGCGACCAAGGCTACCTGGTGTCGGCGGTCACAGCAGACCGTGGACCCGTGCCGTGTAAATCGCCTGCGCCTTGGAGTTGACGTTAAGCTTGCGGTAGATGCGGCGGATAAAAGTGGCCACGGTATGGCTTGACACCAGCATCCGCTTGGCAATCTCATCGGTGGTAAAGCCTTTGGTGATCATTTCCAAGACCTCTTTCTCCCGCCGCGAAAGTATCGCCGGCGCACTTTGGGCATCCGCCGCGGCAGTGGCATCGACTGTTGCGAATGGCACCGCGATAGCGTCGCGAAAGCGGGTCAGCATCTGGCGCGCAATGAGAGGGCTGATCGGGCTGCCGCCATCGGCAATACTGCGAATTTCACTCGCCAGGCTGGCCGGCGTGGCATGCTTGAGCAGGTAACCGGAAGCGCCGGCTTCTATCGAGCCCATGACATGCGCCTCGTCACCAAAATTGGTGCTGACCATCACCGCACAGGCTGGCCAATGGATGCTGGCGGCGCGGATGACGTCAATGCCAGAGCCATCCGGCAGGCCCAAATCGACAATGAGCACGTCGGCGGCGCCGTTGTTTAGCAGGCTCAAGCCGTCGGCCCGCGTGCAGGCGGTCGCCAGCAAGTCCAGGTCCGGGGCGCCATCAATGGTGGCAACTAAAGCGTTGAGAAAATCCATATCGTCTTCGACAATGGCAATACGGATGGGTGAGGTAGATGCAATCACTGGCGCGCTTATGGTTTGACGAAGCCGTGTTTATGCCATGATTTGGTCAACCTGTCTGTCACCAATTCTGGTGACACGGTTCCTGCCAGGTGATGTGGTATGGCATTGCGCGAGAGCGGCAACCATAGTGCGACCGTAGTCCCCGCTGAAGTGGAGTCCCAGCCGATATTGCCGCCGATGGCATCGGCCCGGCGCTGCTGATTGAGTAAGCCTCGTCCACCCAACGCCAGGGCCGGCACCAGTGCGAAACCGGCGCCGTTGTCGGCAATGCGCACCGTCACGCCAGCGCCTTCCTGTGCGGTGGCCACCGTAATTTCAGTGGCACTGGTATGTTTCACGATATTGGTCAGGGCTTCTTGCAAGATACGCAAAATATGCAGCGCCGTGCGCGGATCGAGCCAGTCTAGTTGCGGGACATCGACCACCTGCCAATGGAGCGTGATGCCGGCGCTTTGCAAACGGCTGCCAAGACGGTAGCGCAAGGTAGCCAGGAGCAGCAGCAAGTCTGCCTCGACCGGCTCCATCGAATCGATGGTCAAATGCAGGTCGTCAATGCAGCCCCTCAAAATGTCGGCCACAGAGATCTCATCGAGCTTGCCGCGCTCGATGGCGCGCAAGGCGCTATGCAATGACGATCCCAGGCCATCGTGCATGTCTTGCATCAGTCGCTGGCGCTCCTGCGCCACGGTCTGCCGGTACTCGATTTCACTTAAGCGTTCATAACTGCGCGCCAGTTCATTCTCGCGCTCCTGTAGTCGCTGCGCCAGTTCGAGGTTGCTATGCTCCACCTGCACCAGGGCACCGATGTAACGCCGGTGCATCAGATAACAAAAGACGATGAAACTTTGCAAGCTTAAATAAGGGCCGAGGTACCAGTTTTCCGGGCCGATAAAATCACTCTGCAAGGCCCAGTCATTGATTCCGTACAAAAACGCCAGCGCCAATCCGGCGGCCACTAGCAAGCCCTCGGTCGAACGGCGCCATGAAGCGATGATGCCTGCGACGGTCACCGCAACGGTAGCAGCCATGGCTAGCAAATAAATGAGCGGCGTTACTTGCGGCGTATTTGGCAGTGTCGCCAGTACGGGCAACGAGAGTAAAGCGACCGTGACAGCGGCAGCGATCACGCTATAGGTAAGCCAGCGCTGCTGTCGGCCGTGGATCAATACTAG
>JAZKIX010000106.1:15978-37220 GCA_040384645.1 Pseudomonadota bacterium
GAACAAGGAGTTCAAGGAAAACCAAGCGAACCAATCGTTGGCCACCGGCAGGTCGACATAAAAGTGTAGGGCGCGTATAAACTGCGCCGTTGCCAGCAGGGCAAACAAGCCGTAACCGGCGCCTTTTCCGCGACGAAGCCAGACAAAGAAAGAAAATAAGCCCACCGCTAGAAAAGCACCGTTGGACATGACCAGCAAATCGACCTGTAGCCATTGGCGCAAGTGATAGCGCCACCCCAGCGTTGCGCTTGTACCTAGCCAAACGGATGCAACTGCAGTGTGCGTTGTACGCAGATGTTGCAGACGAAATACAATTTCGTGGGGTCCTGCAATCCGTTCGCCGGCATCGAGCGCGAGCCACAGCGGCGCCCAATACCAAGTCGCGCCGCCCAGTTGACGCTGGTGGACCAAGTGGCCATCGACATATACAGCAATGGGGCCGTCGCCCTTGATCCGTGCGGCATACAGCATCAGCGGGGAGGTTCCTGCATCGATATCGGATACCTTGAGGCGGTACCAGGTGGTAGCAAGGCTGTGGGCGGGCGCATCGACCTGGGCTAACAGATTTGAGCCTTGCGCGTAAGGCAAAGCTACAGTGGTCCATGTGCCGCTGAGCAAGGTCGTGTCAAACCTGGCAGGCGCAGCACTGTACCGGTCAGCGTCAAGGGTGAGCATTTCGGCTTGGGTGATGTGCAACTGGGTGGGAAGTGCTTCCGCATCCGGCGGCTCTGCTGCCTGTGCGTAAAGGGTGAAGACCAGGATCGCGAGCAAGAGGACAACCGAGCAAAGTAGCCAGTCATATTTCTGGCATGCCAGCGGATGGCGTGCGGGGATTTTTTCCATTGGCTATACGGCGTATGGTAGACGCTGAGAGATTTTGATCAACGTGGCCAGACATTTCAGTTGGTTTACAACCAATGGATAACGAGCTATTCGCGTCGGCTATACGCAACAGATCACTATATCGAAGCAAGAGCATAAGCGACGCGAGGACGTTTCTATTTGCTTTTCTAAAATTTATATCTTGTTATGAAATACTGCTTCGCCTCGCGCGAAGGGAACACTTAGTGCATCAGAGCTTATTCCAGGTGGACTGGTAAACAGCTCTGGCCTATAGATTTGGCCGACACCCGATGCTTGGCACCTCCTCCACAGCGCCCCTGCCCTCTCCCTA
This sequence comes from Pseudomonadota bacterium, assembly GCA_040384645.1. Lineage (GTDB taxonomy): Bacteria > Pseudomonadota > Gammaproteobacteria > Burkholderiales > Burkholderiaceae_D > JAZKIX01. The sequence continues at coordinate 17,153 of JAZKIX010000106.1, forward strand.
GCCGGGCGCCCCGCAAGTAGCAGAGAGGGCTAAAGTCGGTGCCGCTCGTAGCTAAATAAATAACAATCCATGCACCTCTCATGTCCTTCATGACGCCTGGCAAGGTCGTCGGAAAGCCAACATAAAATCCCCTCATTGCCAATACCCTGTAACCTTCCACCGCCTCGCCGGTATAAGAAAGGTGAACACAATAAACGCCAACCCGATCATCCAGACCCTGCTTCAGCGCGCCAGCGCCGGCGAGGCACATGCTTTTAGCGATGTGGTCAGGCATTACCAGCGGCCGCTATTTAGTTTTCTGGGACGTATGGGGCTGGCGCAAGCGCAGGCCGAAGACATTGCGCAAGAAACGTTTTTACGCGCCTGGACCAGTCTGGTGAGCTACAAACCGGAGCTGGCGCAATTTTCTACCTGGCTGTTTACGATCGCCCGCAACCTGGCCTTGAACGAATTGTCCCGCGCCAGCGTAAAACACGCTGTTGCAGATAGAGAAATCAGCAACAACGACATGAGCGGCGCAGAACTCCGGCCGGAAGCCAGTTGCCCGCAATTGCAACCGCCCGAACAACTAGCGCTGGCGCAGCAGCAACGTCAATTGCAAGCCGCGCTGCGCCAATTGCCGCTGCCGGATCGCAGCATCATCGCGCTGGCGTATATCCAGGAACTTGATATGACCGCCATCGCCAGGATAGAAAACTGTTCGCCAGGCGCCATCAAAACGCGCCTGCACCGGGCCCGGCAACGGCTGCGGGAATTATTGGAGAAACACTATGTGGAATAAATCTTTGCCCAACCATCAAGACGATCAAGACAACGAAGACGATCTGGCGCTGGATCGATTGCTGCAAAGCGATTTGCTGCAAGTGCCGGACAATTTTTCGCAGCGCGTCATGAGCGCGGTCTACCAACAGCCAGCACTGACCAAACGAGCCACCCTTTGGGACAAGGTGCAATGGCTGACCGTCGTTGGCACCGGTTTGCTGGGCACGGTGCAACTGGCCGGATTCATCTTCGGCATCTGGGCTGCCGGCAGCGCGGCCTGAGCTTTCAACACACTCAATGGAGAACACTATGCAGACCAATGCAAATCCTGTTAAACCGCGCAAACCCGTGATCGCACTGCTGATGTCGCTGGTCTTGCCGGGCTTCGGCCAGCTCTACAACGGCGACGTGAATCGCGCCATTTGGTTGTTTCTCTGCTTCGCTTTCCTGAGCGTACCTGGCATTGCACTGGTTGCGCTGTACGTGCCCAGCGGCTGGATGTTGCCGACGCTGGCGCTCAGTTTGACACTGACGCTGGCAGTCTGGTTCTACGGCATGTTCGACGCCTGGCGCAGCGCCCGGCACCTGGCTGATTTTGTCGCACGAGACTGGCAAACGAGCGGCATGTATATGCTGATCCTGCTGGTATGCAATGGCTTGGCGCTGCCAGCCCTGATCGGCAGCGTGCGCACCCACCAGGTTGAATCTTTTCGCGTCCCATCGGCCAGCATGAACCCCGGCATCGTCAGCGGCGATGTCATCTTTGCCGACAAGCGCTACAACTGTCCCGGCTGCAAACAAGGCGTCAAGCGTGGCGACATCGCCATCTTCGCCAGTCCCAACGACCGCAGCCAATACTTCATCAAACGCATCATCGGCCTGCCGGGCGATCATATACAGATCAAAAACCAGCAAGTTTGGGTCAATGGCAGCGCCTTGAGCAGTGTGCAAAATAATCCGGCCGACGGCACGCCGGTGACCGAGTCGATTGATGGCCAGCAATGGCAAGTTGAATGGAAAGCATCGGAACAGTCGAACAATAAACCATCGCAAGACATCGGCGCAACCGTACCCGCCGGCCAAGTCTTCATGCTGGGCGACAAGCGCAATGCCAGCATGGATTCACGCTTGTTCGGCACTGTGTCTTTGCAAGACGTGCTGGGCAAGGCGCGGCAGATCTGGTTTTCTAGCGGCCCCGATGGCGTGCGCTGGGATCGGCTGGGGATGGTGCTGCATTAATTCTCAAACAGTCTTGGCATAATGCACTAGCTTTGCGCCAATCAAATAACGCCCAATTTCATGCAAATCCGCTCCGCCCTTGCCACTGACGCTACCGCCATCAGCCACCTCATCAAGGGAGTGACGCATTACTTCACGCTTGATCAGCAAGGGCATGGTGCGGAGGCTTTTCTCAAAGGGATTGAGCCGGCTGCAATACTGGGCTATATCAACGCACTCAATATTGACTACTTCGTTGGAAAGGTTGACGACCAGTTGGCCGGGGTAGTGGCGCTACGCGACCAGACCCATTTGTATCACTTGTTTGTCGCACCGGATTTTCAAAATCGCGGATATAGCAGGCAATTGTGGCAGTATGCCAGCGAGGCAGCAATCTTGGCGGGAAACCAAACCGGGTTCACCGTCAACTCGACACCCTATGCGGTGCCGGTTTATGAGAAATTCGGATTCAGGGCGAGTGGGCCGAGACTGGAAACCAACGGCATTGCTTTTGTCCCGATGCGACGCGAACCGGATGGTATTTCATCCAACTGCACCATCAATACGCACCAACAATCAGTGAAGGAGATTGAGCAATGACCTTATTCGGGATCACAATACCCTGGACTAGACGCAGGGATGTACAGCGACGGCGCGGCGCTACGAATGGCGGCTCGTCTTGGCCGGCGTCAGGCAGCAGCAGCTCGGCAGCATATTCATCTAATGCTACGGATAACGATGCGCCAAATCATAGTTCTGACGGTTGGCGCGACAGTTCTGATAACAGTAGGTCGTCGTGCGGCTCAAGCAGCTACTCAAGCAATTCGTCGTCGGATAGCTCGTCCTCGGATAGCGCAAGTTGTTCGTCGGATAGCTCCAGCAGTTCGAGTGACTAGCCTGATTCAAGCAATTGAAAGCAAACGGAACATGCCCTGCTGTAAGCTGGATGATTAATTAATGCGCATGTACTTGCTGAGTAAAAAACAAGACGATCCCGACCCCCAGAGCGATCAGCACAATCTGCGGAATCGTCTCGCGCAAGGTGGCGCGACGCTGCATCTGCGGCATCAGGTCGCTGACTGCGATATAGATAAAACCGGATGAGGCAAACACCAGCACATAGGGAATCAAACCGCTAGCGCGCTCCAGCGTAAAGTAGCCCAGCAAGCCACCCAGCACCGCCATCAGGCTGCACAGCAGATTGTAAAAATACGCGCGGCGGCGTGAAAAACCCGCATTCAGCAACACGATAAAATCGCCAATTTCTTGCGGGATTTCGTGCGCAATGATGGCCAGGCCGGTTACCAATCCCAGCTGCGGATTGGCTAGAAAAGCTGCCGCAATCAAGATGCCATCGGTGAAATTATGCAAACCATCCCCGACCAGGATCATCCAGCCTGCCTTGCCAGCCTCGTGCGCATCGTGGCCGTGCGCGTGATGGTGGCCGTCATGTTCGTGGTGATGCGAGTGGCGCAAGATCGCGAGTTTCTCTAGCAAGAAAAATCCCAGCAAGCCGGCCAATAACGTGGCGAATAAAGTATGGCTGTCGGCGCCGGATTCAAAGGCTTCCGGCAAGGCATGCAAGAGCGAAGTGGACAACATGATGCCGACCGACAGGCTAACCATGCGCTCGACCGCTTTCGATAACAGCCTGAAGGAAAATATAGCTGCCGCAGTGATGCTAACCACGCCGGCAATGGTGGTAGCAAGCAAAATGGAAATAAGCGTGGAATGAATTTTGTGCCCCTGGGCGGCGTTTCGGCTGCTGTGATTTTCTAGATAACTGCAACACGGTTGCAATTTAACGGAAGATTATACCTTGAGCTTGCTAAAGCACCAAGTAAAGCACTTAAATCCGAACTGTCGATCACAAAAAATCAATGAATTTGACTATCGGTTGATAAACTGCATTTATAATGCCTGCGAATTATTATCAATCGGCCAACAACATCCCGCAGAAAGCTCTAATGAAATCATTGTCGTCGCTCTTAAAAAAAGTCAGTTGTCTATCCATTCTTATTTCCCTGGTAGCTTGCGTGCAGATGCCAAAACAGGCGTTCAACCGTAGTGTCAACACCGACATCAAAACAATTGCCATCCTGGAACCGGCAACTTTAGGAGAAATCGACATCGTCAATCTGGGACATCCCGGTTTGGGATTCGGCTTGATCGGTGCGATGATCGCCGGTGCGGACAGATCGGCCAAGACCGATGAATTTACCAAAATGGCAAAGGAAAAATTGTTTGATTATGTTTCGGAATATAAGTCGAATTTAACGAAAGCCCTGGAAAACGTTGGCTATACCGTGACAACCATTCCAGTCAAACGGACTAGTTCAACCGGCTTCATGAAATCATATGGTGACCTTGATCCTTCTGTCGACGCTTACCTGGATATTGGATTGATGTGCGGGTTTTTCTCGGCATCGGCCACTGCCGATTACATTCCAACCGTGCGTTCTGAAGTGCGCCTGATCAAGCGCAAGACCAAGGAAGTGCTGTATCAGGAAATCGTCTCTTACGGTTATGACGCAAAATTCTTGGAGGCCATTAGTATTCCTGCGGACGAGAAATACTATTTCAAAGACTTTGTCGCGTTGAAAGGGAATGCCGATGCCGCGATTGTTGGCCTACGTACTGGCTTGCCGCTGGTAGCCGATCAAATCGCCAACGATATACGCCAGTGACCGCGCACTGATCGTTTCAAGAGACATCACAGGCCGCATATTTCATCCAACCGGCAGCCTGACAACACCCCACCAGAAAATCCATCATGCGCATCCGCCTATTGACTGCATTTGCTTCTGTATCCCTTTTGTTAGGCGGCTGTGCTGGCGTCCAGACGGGGCAGCAGCAAATCGACACCAGCCAATCCAGCCTCTACAAGAGTACCAACGTTATCCAGTCGCTGGCCAGTCTAAGCTATGCGGACAGCAAACCAATTCTTACCCAATTATTTGCTATGGACGCTAGCGCCACCGTGTTGCAAGACGAGGGCACGCGCCGTTTCGTCAAGGGTTTCCGTTTGCCGGACGATCAGCAGGCATTCTCGATCTCCCTTGGCAGTTACCGTGTCGGTACGATTGACGACCCGGCGATTTTCTATCCAGAAGTATGGTTGCTCGATTCCAATTTTCGTATCGTGCGACGGGTTGCGCCGGATACTTTTTCGTATCGGAGCAAACTCAATGGCAGCGGGCTGTTTGGCACTATATTTTTCAATGCGGAAAATGCAAACGAAAAGTACATGGTCATCACCAGCCGCGAGCCGGAACTAGCTGAACTCAAGCGCAGTCAAGACAATATTACCTCGGCCGCCGTGGTTGCAGTGCCGATCCCTGCCGGCGTCATTTTTTGGTCAGTGCCGGTGGGTTCCAATACGAAACCGATTCCGATGCGCGCATTGGGCACCGGCAATATCGAAATTTCTATCGCAACCTATAAGCCATCAAAAATCGGCGCGCAATAATTAAGGCGGGGCAAATTGCACCGCCTTATTTGACGCGTTATATAGAGACAATTTGCATTAACTGCCTATCTCAACAGGTACTCAATGCGCCTCATCCCAATTCTTGCCCACCCCAACTTCGGCAATCAAGGGCACCTTCAATTCAGCCACGCCGGCCATCAATTTTGGCAATTGCACGCGCACCAATTCCAATTCATCTCGCGGCACTTCCAGCACCAGTTCATCGTGGACTTGCATGATCATCTTGGTCTTGATGCCACTCGTGTCCAGCCATTCTTGCACCGCGATCATGGCTAATTTGATCAGGTCGGCGGCGGTGCCTTGCATCGGCGCATTGATGGCGGCACGTTCGGCGCCCTGACGGCGCGGGCCGTTGGGGGAATTGATTTCGGGTAGCCATAGACGGCGACCGAAAACAGTTTCGACATAGCCGCGCGCTTTAGCTTCGCTGCGGGTATTGGCCATGTATTGCGCGACGCCGGAAAAGCGGGCGAAGTATTTATCGATATAACTTTGCGCGGCACTGCGTTCGACACCCAGATTGGCGGCCAGTCCGAAAGCGCTCATGCCGTAAATCAAGCCAAAATTGATCACTTTGGCATAACGCCGCTGTTCGCTAGTCACGTCGTTCGGCAAGGCGCTGAAAATCTCTGCAGCCGTGGCGCGGTGGATATCCTCACCTTCGGCAAAGGCACGCAACATGGCTTCATCGCCTGAAATATGGGCCATGATGCGCAGCTCGATTTGCGAATAATCGGCCGATACGATGACCGCATCGGGTGGCGCGATAAAGGCTTCGCGGATGCGCCGGCCTTCCTTGTTGCGGATCGGGATATTTTGCAGGTTCGGCTCGTTCGACGAGAGCCGTCCGGTCACGGCGACCGCTTGCGCGTAGTTGGTATGAACCCGGCCAGTGTTCGGGTTGACCATCTTGGGCAACTTGTCGGTATAGGTCGATTTGAGTTTACTCATGCCGCGATATTCCAACAGTACTTTTGGCAGCGGATAATCTTCAGCTAGTTTTTGCAACACTTCTTCATCGGTCGAGGGCGCACCGGAGGGGGTCTTTTTGACCACTGGCAATTTCAATTTATCGAAGATAATTTCACCTAATTGTTTAGGTGAATTGAGGTTGAAAGGCTGCCCTGCCAATTCATAGGCATTTTGTTCCAGCGTCAGCATGCGCTTGCCGATTTCATTCGATTGCACGGCCAATAAATCGCTATCGATCAGGACACCGTTGCGTTCGATCTTTTGCAATACGATGGCGGTCGGCACTTCGATTTTTTCGTAAATATAGGTCAGGCCTTTATCGGCCAATACATGCGGCAACATGGCTTGATGCAATTGCAGCGTGATATCGGCGTCTTCCGCCGCATAGGCAGTGGCGCGCCCGATCTCGACTTGATCGAAACAGATTTGCGATGCGCCCTTGCCGCACACTTCATGGAAAGTAATGGTCTTGTGGTTCAGATGGCGCAGCGCAAGGCTGTCCATATCGTGGCTTTTGTGCGACTCAAACACATACGATTGCAGCAAAGTGTCATGCACGATGCCGCGCAAATGGACGCTGTGATTGGCGAAAATATGGCTATCATATTTCAGGTTTTGCCCGACTTTTGGCTTGCTGGCATCTTCCAGCCAAGACTTAAGTTGGGTCAATACAAAGTCGCGCGACAATTGCGGCGGCGCATCTTGATAACGATGCGCCAGCGGAATGTAGGCGGCATGGCCGACTTCACAACACAGCGAAATCCCTACCATTTCCGCCAGCAAGGGTTCGAGCGAAGTGGTCTCGGTATCGACTGACGTAAGTGCAGCAGCATCGATTTTTGCCAGCCATTGATCCAACTGCGCTTCAGTCAATATGGTTTCATAATTGCTGATCATCGGCGTGACGTTGGCAAATAAATCACCGCTGGCGCCGATCAGGCCGGTGGGCGAATCAAGCTGCAATTGGCCAGAAGTTTGGCCAGAACTTGGCTGCGCGGTGGCAGCTGCATTGCCAGTCAATTCACGCAAAAAAGTCTTGAAGCCATAGCGACTGAAGAAGGCGATCAAACCTTCCTTGTCTTCCGGTTTGGCGGTCAACGATTCACTGATCGAAGCCATGTGCTGCGACAAATCGCAATCGGTTTTCACTGTAATCAAGATCCGCGCCTGCGGCAGCCAGCTCAAGGCCTGGCGCAGGTTTTCACCCACCGCGCCGGTGATCTTGTCTGCATTGGCCATGACGCCTTCCAGCGTCTCGAATTGGGTCAACCATTTCAAGGCAGTTTTGGGGCCGCATTTGGATACGCCAGGCACGTTGTCGACGGTGTCGCCGATCAGGCTGAGGTAATCGACGATGCGCTCGGGCGGCACGCCGAATTTAGCCAGCACACCGGGCGGATCAAGCTTTTCATTACTCATGGTGTTGATCAACATGACATGCTCGTTGACCAGTTGCGCCAGATCCTTGTCGCCAGTCGAAATCACTGTATTCATGCCTTGCTGCGCTGCCGTCACGGCCAGAGTGCCGATCACGTCGTCCGCTTCGACGCCATCGACCATCAGGATCGGCCAGCCCATGGCGCGCACCGCTTCGTGGATCGGTTCGATCTGCTTGACCAGATCTTCTGGCATGGAGGCGCGCTGGGCTTTGTATTCAGCATACAGGTCATCGCGGAAGGTTTTCCCTTTGGCGTCGAACACGCAAGCGATGTATGCTGCAGGAAAATCGATGCGCAGGCGGCGCAGCATATTGACCATGCCGTGCAGCGCACCGGTCGGCGTACCGTCCGGGCTGCGTAGATCGGGCAAGGCATGAAATGCGCGGTACAGATAGCTGGAGCCGTCAACTAATAGAAGGGTTTTGTGCATATGAGTGTGAACAGAAAGAATGTGCTGAAACTACGGCAGGTGACCGACAAGGATCGCGCTACATCGCTGAAAGCGCGCGAGTCGTGGCATATGTTCACAATTATGGCAGAGTTTATTGAGTCCACCGAACGCCTGTCCGAGTTGCGTCCGGCTGTATCGATCTTCGGCTCAGCCCGCACCGCAGTCGACCATCCCGATTATTTGAACTGTATCGATCTGGCGCGGCGCTTGTCGGATGAAGGGTTTGCCGTCATCTCCGGCGGCGGCCCCGGCATCATGGAAGCGGCCAACAAGGGCGCTTTCGCCGGCCGCTCGCCTTCGGTCGGCTTGAACATTGAATTACCACATGAACAAGCCAACAATGCCTGGCAAGATATCTCACTGCGTTTTCGCCACTTCTTTGCGCGCAAGGTGGCGTTTGTCAAATACGCTGATGCCTATGTGGTGTATCCCGGCGGTTTCGGCACGCTCGATGAGATGCTGGAGGCTTTGACCTTGATCCAGACCGGCAAAACGCGCCGCATCCCCATTATCCTGGTTGGCACCAGTTACTGGCGCGGTCTACTCGAATGGATACGCAGCCAGTTATTGGGCAACGGCATGATCGCCACCAAGGATCTAGACCTGATCCAGCTGATCGATGAACCAAGCAATATCGTCAATGCGATCCTGGCATTTTATGAAGCTTGCGATATCGAACTATCGGATGAGGAACGGCAAAAAATGTTGTATCTGTAAACGCGCCGTCGCGGCCAATCCCGCGACGGCTGGCATCTGTTTGCTACAATGACCCGTATCGCTTTCAACCAAGGCAGTCAGCTCAAATCATGCGCCCAATCCAATTAATTCAAAATATGTCGCTCGGCATATTGCTCTGTGTGGTGCAATCATTCGCCAGCGCAGCCGATACCACCACGGATTTGTCGACTCCGCCCAAGCTGGAACAGTTGGAAGGATCGAACGAACCGACCATCACCATCAAACCCGAAAGCAAAAGCAAGATTACCGAAACCCGCAGCCAAGGCAAAGTGACCGACATAAAGGTCAAGAGCGGCAAGAGTACCTACCATATCAGACCCAATACCCCATCCGGCAGCACCTTGCCGGGTGATTTGCAAGGCAATTCCGTACGCGGCGCGCAATGGGAAATCATGGAATTCGATGTTGGGCAAAGGAAGCAAAAAGAAGCAAAGAAGGTAGACAGCGCCAGCCCTGCTGCTGCAGAACCACCGGCCACGCCCGCCAATTCCGCCAAGTAAATCAGAATAGAGTCAGCCCCAGGCAACACCGCTAGCGGCTTGAATTTCTCCAACCTAGACACCACGACTTCCCATGGCAGTATTTACCCCGGTCACACTGGACGATTTGAGCCAGTGGATCAAGCAATTTCCTCTTGGCGAGGCCCGCGCCATCAAGGGCATCGAATCAGGGATCGAAAACAGCAATTTTTTCCTCACCACCGAGCAGGGCGAATACGTCCTGACCTTGTTTGAAAATCTCAGCTTTGAGCAATTACCGTTTTACCTGAACCTGATGCGCCATCTGGCCGAGCGCCAAGTGCTGGTGCCAGCGCCGATTGCCAATCATCAGGGCCAAATTTTGCATAGCCTGCAAGGCAAGCCAGCTTCCATCGTCAGCAAGCTGGAAGGCCATTGCCAGCTCGACCCGCAGCCGGTGCATTGCGCTGCAGTCGGCGCCATGCTGGCAAAGATGCATGTGGCGGCGCAGAATTTTCCCATGCAGCAACCCAATTTGCGCGGGCTCGACTGGTGGATTGAAACAACACCTACCGTGCTGCCGTATTTATCCGAATCGAATGCCGATCTATTGCACGCCGAAATGGCTTTTCAAACTGGGTTCGCCGCGTCCGACACGTACAAGCAGCTACCGCAGGGACCTGTGCACGCCGACCTGTTTCGCAATAATGTGATGTTTGACGGCGAGCGCCTGACCGGGTTTTTCGATTTCTATTTTGCTGGCTGCGACACTTGGCTGTTCGATGTCGCCGTGACTGTCAATGACTGGTGCATCGACCTCGCCAGCGGCCAGCTCGACGTCGCTCGTGTGCGTGCCATGCTCGATGCCTACCACACCGAGCGGCCGTTTTCCGCAGCCGAACGCACAGCTTGGCAGCCTCTGTTGCGGGCTGCGGCATTGCGTTTTTGGCTGTCGCGCCTGTATGACTTCCATCTGCCGCGCGCCGCAGAAATGCTGACACCGCACGACCCGGCCCATTTTGAGCGCATCCTGCGCCTGCGCGGTTCAATTCCCACCCCGCCCTTATTCTAGAAAGTCTCCCGATGGAAAAAATTCCCGCCAGTGCCGGCTGGCTCTGGATCACGGAAGGCACTGCGCTGTTTCGCAAACAGCCCGGTGCGCTCTGTGGCTTGTTTCTCACTTATATGTTCTTGATATTCTTCATCAGTATCCTCCCCCTTATTGGCAAGCTATTGCCGATGATGCTGGTACCGACTTTTTCCATTGCATTTCGCCAGGCTTGCTTCAACATCGAGCAAGGAGAAACAGTCACGCCGGCGCTGTTATTGACAGGGTTTCGCTCACCTGCATTTAAACGCTTATTAATGCTTGGCGTGCTCTACATTGTGGCCGCCAGCGTGGCAGTGGGCGCTTCGGTTTTGATCGATGGCGGCATATTCTGGAAGTTGATCACCGGCCAGATCGCCGTGGACAGTAAAACTGCCCAACAAGCCAATCTCCTGTTGCCGATGATGTTTTCTGCCGCGATTTACTTACCCGCCGCGATGGCGTTCTGGCACGTCGCACCGCTGATGGCGTGGCAAAACATGGGGCTGGGCAAGGCGATTTTTTATAGCTTCTTCGCAGTAAAGCGAGCAGGAACAGCTTTTCTGGTATTCGCATTTGCCTGGGTCGGGATCGGCATTTTCTTGCCGTCGGTCTTGAGTGTGCTGCTGGCGGTGATCACAGGCAAAAAAGAAATCGTATTGCTATTGATCTTGCCGATGTCGATCATCATGACCGTGATTATGTATTGTTCGTTTTACGCAACTTACACCGCTGTTTTTCCTCGTCCGGATACGGAAAAAGAGGCGGTATAGGTCAAAACATAGGCTTACCCGCAGGGATTTAAAGCGGCTTTAGAAATACTCCCTAAAAAAATAAGCCGCTTTTATACCGTTTGACCGTTATACCCGCTAATTTTAGTAACTGCCCGCTGCAACAAACTAGTCAAAGGCGCCAATCGGCAATTAAAAGCCGCGATATTGGCTGCCAACCATTCTGATCTTTCGATTACTTGCCAATGAACCTCATATCCCGCATTGATCGACAACGCTTCAAATAAAATCCGCTGCGCTCGTCCATTGCCGTCCCGAAATGGGTGAATCACATTAAGTTCACTGTAATAGTGTGCCAGTCGCGTTATAAATTCTTCGTTAGGAAAATCTATCAGATAGTTTTGCTGTTGAAGCTGACGGAATAACTTGCCAGATTCTGTTTCAATGAACCGTACATTCGCAAAACGACTGTTACCCTTGCTGATATCAACTTTGCGTATTTCCCCGGCCCAACTGTAAATATCTTGAAACAAGAAAAAATGAATATCTTGCAAAGTTGCCAGAGAAAAAGCTTCAAAATCAGGTACATACTGTTCGATACGATATTGCGTAAATTCCAGCTCAGCCTCATTCAGCTCCGACTGGGTAAACAAACCCAATTTATTGATCAGAACATTAGAATTGGGGTAGCAATAAATGTCCTGATCAACACCATATTTATCGGACATGCTTTGCTTTTAACTCGGCCAGGGTTGGGGCAACAGCTTTTTTGACTGGCGCTGATTGGGGCGTGTGGAATCCTTCCAAACGCAGACTTGCCTGATAATTTTCTTTACGCAACTTGATGAAAATTTGCCGTTTTTGCTCGATGTTTAACATTTCGACCACCTCATACTATTCTAGGTATTGAATCGTGTCAGTTGAAAATTGTAGCGCAGGCGTGTCCGTCTGTCGTCGCTAATTTTGCAATCAAGATGTCCACCATTACCTTGAATGTTTCACCGGCGCCTCACCCTACCCCACCTTCTCCAGCTTCGCAATCGTCAAATCCAGCTTCTTCAGGCCCTGCCGGCCAAAGTTGATTTGCGCATGCACGTTGCCGCCACCACTTTCGATATTGACGATCACGCCTTCACCGAATTTCTGGTGCATCACCGTTTCGCCGATGCGCCAGCCGATGGCTTTTTTATTGAAATTGAGGGCGATGGCGTTGGCTGCTGCGGGCACGTCGTCCCATGCTGACTTGCTATTGCCGGACCAGTGGTGCTGGACTTTGGGCGACAGCCACTTCAGCGAATCTTCTGGCAATTCGTCGAAGAAGCGCGATTTCAAGTTATAGCGGGTCTGCCCGTGCAACATGCGGGTTTGCGAGAACGACAGGTACAGGCGCTTGCGCGCGCGCGTGATCGCGACGTACATCAGGCGCCGTTCTTCATCCACGCCGGCTTCTTCCTTGGCGCTGTTTTCATGCGGGAACAAGCCCTCTTCCAACCCGGTGATAAAGACCGCATCAAACTCCAACCCTTTGGCCGAATGCACCGTCATCAATTGCATCGCGTCTTGCCCGGCCGACGCCTGGTTGTCGCCCGCCTCCAGCGAAGCATGCGAGAGGAAGGCGGACAGCGGCGACATCCCTTGCGGCAATGGTGCATCGGCGTCGAAAATTTCTATGCCGTCGGCAGTAGTGATCTGCGCCCCGGCGGAGGCTTGCGCCTTGGGGCCGAGGAAAGCCGGCGCATCGTGGCCAAAGCCTTCTTCCGCCACGAACAGGGTGGCGGCGCTAACCAGTTGCTCCAGATTTTCCACCCGGTCGGCGCCTTCTTTTTCATTCTGGTAATGGGTTAGCAAGCCGCTAGCATCCAAGACCAGTTGCACCATTTCCTTCAATGGCAAATGTTGCGCCTCAAAGCGCACGCCTTCGATCAGCTTGATAAAACTGCCGAGCGACGAGCCAGCCTTGCCAGTCATATACGGCACGGCCGCGTACAAGGAAATATCGTACTGCTTGGCGGCATCTTGCAAGTGTTCCAGCGACTTGGCGCCGATGCCGCGCGTGGGGAAATTGACCACGCGCAAGAAGGCCGAATCGTTATGCAAATTGTCCATCAATTGCAAATACGCAATCGCATGCTTGACTTCGGCGCGCTGGAAATAGCGCAAGCCGCCATACACATGGTAGGGAATTCCAGCCGAAAACAATGCATGCTCGATCACCCGCGATTGCGCGTTGGAACGGTACAGCACCGCGACTTCGCTGCGCAGGGCGCCATCGGCGATCAGGCTTTTAGCTTCTTCAATAATCCAGCGCGCTTCTTCCAGATCGGAGGTCGCTTCGTAAATCCGCACCAGTTCACCGTGACCAGCATCGGTGCGCAGGTTCTTGCCGAGGCGATTGGCATTATTGGCGATCAGCAGGTTGGCACTGTCGAGGATATGGCCGTGCGAGCGGTAATTCTGTTCCAACTTGATCAGATTCTGGACATTAAATTCGCGCTCGAAGGTCGCCATATTGCCCACATTGGCGCCGCGGAAGGCATAGATACTCTGGTCGTCATCGCCCACCGCAAATACCGCCGACGCACCATGCTGACCGGCACCGGCCAGCAATTTCAGCCACTTGTATTGCAAATCATTGGTGTCCTGAAACTCATCAACTAGGATGTGCTTGAAACGCGCCTGATAATGCTCACGCAGCGGTTGATTGCGGCTGAGCAACTCATAACTGCGCAACAACAATTCGGCGAAATCGACCACGCCTTCGCGCTGGCATTGGTTATCGTAAATATCGTACAGCTCGACCATCTTGCGCTCGTGATCGTCGTAGGCATTGATCGCACCGGCGCGCAAACCCTGATCCTTGGCGTTATTGATGAAATACATTAGGTTCTTGGGCGGATATTTCTCGTCGTCGACATTGAGCGATTTCAGCAGCCGCTTGATGACGGACAACTGGTCTTGCGAATCAAGGATCTGGAAAGTCTGCGGCAAACCCGCATCGCGATAATGCGCCCGCAGCAGCCGGTTGCACAGGCCGTGGAAGGTGCCGATCCACATCCCGCGCGTGTTGATCGGCATCATGGCCGACAAGCGCGCCATCATTTCTTTTGAGGCTTTATTGGTGAATGTGACGGCCAGGATCCCGCTCGGCGACACTTGCCCGGTCTGGATCAGCCACGCAATGCGGGTGGTCAGCACTCGCGTTTTGCCGGAGCCAGCGCCGGCCAGGATCAGCGCCGATTGGGCTGGCAAAGTGACGGCGGCGAGTTGTTCTGGATTGAGGTTGTGAAGAAGATTTTGCATCACAGGATTATAGCCGCCAGTGCCGGGCCAAAACTTGTCGCCCAGGCAAGCTTTCCAATGATCAAAGGGAGTTTGGCTTGTCACTTGATTGTCACTGCGCAGTCATAGGCTTGTCATCGCAGCTATATAGCATCCGACAACCGACAATTAAAGGATCGACCATGTTCAAACCTGCAACAACTTTGCTGGCCGCCAGCATCGCCCTATCCCTGACTGCCTGTGGCGGCAGCAGCAACAATAGCAAGGCCTTGCTGACGCTCGACGGCAAACAACCGTTGGTCGCAGCCCATCGCGGCGCCTCCGGCACGTTGCCGGAAGAAACCTACGAATCCTATGTCAAAGCCATCGAACAAGGCGCCGACGTGATCGAAGCCGACATTATTTCCACCAAGGATGGCGTCCTGATCGCACGTCACGACCCCAACCTGGCCTTCAGTACCGATGTCGCCAGCCACCCGGAATTTGCATCCCGCAAAAAGACTACCCTGGTCGACAGCGAATCGCAAGTAGGTTGGTTTGCCAGTGACTTTACCCTGGCCGAAATCAAAAGTACAAAATCGTCACCTTCCAGGAATTGATCGATCTTGCCAAAGCCAAATCGACTGCCACCCGCACAGTCGCCGTCTACCCGGAAACCAAGAACCCCAGCTATCACAAATCAATCGGCTTAGCGCTGGAAGACAAGCTCATCGACATCGTGGTCAAGGCCGGCTGGAACAGCAAAACCGCGCCGATCTATGTGCAAAGTTTTGAACCCGGCAGCTTGAAATACATGAAAAGCAAGGGTCTCAATACGCGCCTGATCCAATTGATCGACGCCGATGACGTCGACCTGAAAAGCGGCAAACTGACATACGCCGCACCGTATGACAAACCCTACGATTGGTTCCTGGCTGGTGACAAACGCATGTTTAGCGACATGGTGACACCAGCGGGCCTGGCCGAAATCAAAACCTACGCCGACGGTATCGGCCCTTGGAAACCATACATCATTTCAGTCAAGGGCCAGCTCGGCGCCGATGGCAAAGTGATGGATGTCAATGCCGATGGCAAAGTCAATTATGCCGATGCGTCGAGCATAGCGCCGACCACCTTAATCGCCGACGCCCACAAGGCTGGCTTGATGGTGCATGCCTACACTTTCCGTAATGAAAAACGCCGCATCCCGGCCGATTTCAAGAACGATCCGAAGGAAGAATACAAGGCGTTTTACCGCTTGGGAATCGATGGCGTATTCTCGGATTTTGCCGATACAGCGATCGCGGCGCGAGCGGATTACTTGAAGGAAATGGGGCAGTAAACGGCTGTTGGAAGCTCGTTGGGCAGTAAAATTACTCCCCCGTGTATTTTTTAAGCCACAATTAAAACATGCGGGATAGACCATATTTTTGCACATACCCCCTCGTTTTCATGCAATATGCGGATCAAAATATCGGCTGGCGGATGGCAATCAGCCAGCCGATCTGTTAAAAGCACAATGACGCAGCAATATCAAACCGGCACACACGTGCAGTGCGGGCAACCAGATCCAGAATAGCTCTGACTGCAATACCGCCCACCCTCTGGCACTGAAAATGCGTTGCAAGGTCAGCGGCGACACCTCGATCACCTGCCACGGCGCAAACACTCTGCCCGACGAAAACGGCCACCATAGCGCCGGCCCCAGACCACCATTGGTCAAGGAGTCAAGAATCCCATGCGATGCCGCACTGACAGCGACAAACACAAATGCACTCCAGCGGCTAGCCTTCAAATACCGCACACACGCTACGGCCAGCAGCGCGACACACACTGCAAACAAGAGCGAATGACTGGCACCGCGATGACCAAACACATCGGCATAGGCGATATGAAATTTGAAAGCCACTACATCAAGGTCAGGCAAGATCGACGCCGCCACGCCAGCCAGCAAAAGGCGGCCCGGGATTACTTTACCGCCGAGGCCAAGGCCGAGGGCAAGAGGGACAGCGGCGTGAGAGAGGACAGTGGGCATTGGACTCGAATCTTAATTCAGGCTGCGTCAGCAGGCCCGTTACGCAAGATCACTTTATTTTGCTTAGCGATTAGCCAGCGAGAAATTGCAAAATACAAGATCGCGCCCACCAGTGCGCTAACGACGCAAATGTTGTGCAGCATTTCCAGTGAGATGACATGGAGCATTGGATTACCGTGCAAGAACGGCGCAAATTGCTGCATATCGGCATGCATGAAACTGTCAAGCACGACATGGCTAATGGTGCCGACCATGGCACTGAAGAGCGCCACTGGCCAGGTAATGGGCAAATGCCGCGCCTTGTAATAGCGGCGCAGAGCGAATTGGGCGGCGTACTTCCCAGTCAGCGCCGAAAATAGGCCGATGATGCCGGCGCCGAGGTAGGTATGGGTAAAGCCATGAAATTGCCCAGATCCTGTCACCATGAAGATCATGGGTTGGATGTCCATCATGATCTGGGCCCAGCCGAACACCATCAGTGAAAAACTGCCTTGCAACAGTGCCTTGACCAAGAGGCCGGGTCCCATGTGGAACGGAGTAAATGGCATGAAAAATTCCTTCTTTATTTGTAGCTGTGAAAAATTGGAGGGATTAAAGCTTCAGCAATGCCCTTCTCGCAATCCCAGATTACGCCCATGGAACGCCAAGTGATCTTGCATGAACGTAGAAATAAAATAATAGCCGTGATCGTAGCCCGCATGACGCCGCAATTCCAAGGGCTGTTGTGCAACTTGGCAAGCCGCTTCAAAACGCTCAGGCAATAACTGCTCGCGCAAGAATTTATCGCCCAGTCCCTGATCGATCAGGATTCCGCGCGGAAAAGGCGTTTTCGCTTGCAGGATCAACTCGCTGGCGTCGTAGCGCTTCCACGCTTCCGGGTCGCTACCAAGATACTGCGACAACGCTTTCTCACCCCAAGGGCAATGCGCGCTCGATGCAATCGGTGCAAAGGCGGATACCGATTGAAACAGGCCTGGATAACGCAACGCCAGCACCAATGCGCCATGCCCGCCCATCGAATGGCCGAAGATGCCAACCTGATCGAACTGCCCAGGAAAATGCTGCAGCACCAGCGCGCGTAATTCATGGACGATATACGACTCCATGCGGAAATGCGCGCTCCACGGCGCCTCGGTCGCATCCAGATAAAAGCTGGCGCCTTCGCCAAAATCCCAGTCGTCAGTGGCGCCAGCGATGCCGGTATGGCGTGGGCTGGTGTCGGGCGCGATCAGCATGATGCCGTACTCGGCAGCATAGCGCTGGGCACCAGCTTTAATTGCGAAGGTTTCTTCGGTGCAGGTCAGTCCAGCCAGATAAAACAGGACCGGCACCGGACCTGCTTTTGCCTGCGGCGGCTGGTACACCGAGAAGCGCATCGACAAACCAATCTCGCTGGATTGGTGCCGGTAAAAACCCTGAATGCCGCCGAAGCAGGCATGTTCGCTGATCGTCTCCATGCCCAGCTCCATCAGTAAATCACCACCGAGCGGATCGACTCGCCGCTTTTCATCAAATCAAAACCTTCATTGATCCGTTCCAAAGGTAATCGGTGCGTGATCAAATCGTCGATATTGAGTTTGCCTTCC
The DNA here is from genome assembly GCA_040384645.1 of Pseudomonadota bacterium. Classification (GTDB taxonomy): domain Bacteria; phylum Pseudomonadota; class Gammaproteobacteria; order Burkholderiales; family Burkholderiaceae_D; genus JAZKIX01. The sequence continues at coordinate 35,378 of JAZKIX010000106.1, forward strand.
ATATACCAGTCGACGATTTTTGGCACATCGGTGCGGCCACGGGCGCCGCCGAAAGCGGAGCCTTTCCAGACCCGGCCGGTCACTAACTGAAAAGGCCGGGTGCTGATTTCTGCCCCGCCGGGTGCGACGCCGATGATGATCGATTGGCCCCAGCCTTTGTGGCAGCATTCCAGCGCCTGGCGCATGGTGGTGACGTTGCCGATGCATTCAAAGCTGTAGTCGACGCCGCCATCGGTCAGTTGCACGATGGTGTCAACCACGTTTTCGACTTCGTTTGGATTGATGAAATGGGTCATGCCGAATTTGCGCGCCATCGCTTGCCGCGCCGGATTGATGTCGACCCCGATGATCTTGTCGGCGCCAACCATGCGCGCCGCCTGGATCACGTTCAGGCCAATGCCGCCCAGGCCAAACACGACCACATTGGCGCCGGCTTCGACTTTGGCAGTAAATAGTACGGCGCCGACGCCGGTGGTGACGCCGCAGCCGATGTAGCACACCTTGTCAAACGGTGCGTCTTCGCGGATTTTCGCCAAGGCGATTTCCGGCACCACGATGTAATTGGAAAAAGTCGAAGTGCCCATATAGTGATAAATCGGCTTGCCATCGATGGAAAAGCGGCTGGTTGCATCCGGCATCAAGCCGCGTCCCTGGGTGGCGCGGATCGACTGGCACAGATTGGTTTTTTGCGACAGGCAGAATTTGCACTGGCGGCATTCCGGCGTGTAGAGCGGGATGACGTGATCGTCTTTTTTTAAGCTTTTGACGTCGGGTCCCACATCGACCACGATGCCGGCGCCTTCGTGACCGAGGATGGCGGGGAAGATGCCTTCCGGGTCGGCGCCGGACAGGGTGTAATAATCGGTATGGCAAATGCCGGTGGCCTTGATCTCGACCAGCACTTCGCCGGCACGCGGGCCGCCGAGTTCGACTTCTTCAATAGTCAAGGGTTGACCGGCGTGCCAGGCGATGGCGGCTTTGGTTTTCATGATGATCCTGTGGAATTGAGTGGAGGAAAGGGATGAGATGAAATTTCGGGCGGCGCATCGGCAGCGGTCGCATCGCCATAGCAGTGTCGCAAATTGTACCGGTTTTGCGCTTGACGGCATGCAAGCCAGATCGGCATAATCGAGCGCATGACTGCCTATTCCATCAACCCGATTTCGATCCGCGCGCTTAACGCCACGGATCACATTGGTGTTTTTGCTGGCAGCAAATCGAAAAAACAGTCGCTCATCTGACCGGGGCGCGCTGTCCCGTCAGGTGGGCTGACAGGACAGATAGCGCGCAGGTCGATTCATCGCCCCCTGCACTCCCCTCTTTCTTGCGATCCTCCCGACGGTGACTTTTACGGTCTGTCTTTAGGGAGTTTTGCCATGACACATGCAGCACAATCAAGTCGTATTTCCAACGAAAATATCCGCCCTGGCTTTAATGGGATTTGGGTCGCCCTAGTCACGCCGTTCCAAGAAGGTGCCATCGATTTTGTCGCGCTACGCAATCTGGCACGGCATCTGGTCGATGGCGGCGTGGCGGGTCTGGTGGTGTGCGGCTCGACCGGCGAAGCGGCCGCTTTGTCCGATGATGAAGCGCTGGCCGTGCTGGATGCTGTGTTCGACGCGGTGCCGAGCTGCCCGCTGGTGATGGGGCTGGCCGGCAATCACTTGCCCGACCTGCTGCGCCAACAACAGCGCATTTTGCAACGCCCGGTTGCGGGTCTATTGATCCCGGCACCGTATTACATCCGGCCGTCGCAAGCCGGCTTGATCGGGTTTTACACCGCATTGGCCGATGCGTCGACGGCGCCAATCATTCTCTACAACATTCCCTACCGAACCGGGGT
>JAZKIX010000107.1:0-12894 GCA_040384645.1 Pseudomonadota bacterium
CGACATTACGCCGTGGAATGTGGAAATGATCTGGAGTCTGGCTGCCGGCGGCGTGGCCGAGCCGGGCGTGCTGTGGGCCGGTTGCATGCCGGCGGGCTTATTCAAGTCTGAAGATGGTGGCTTGAGCTGGACCTTGAACACGCCGCTCTGGGAAGACCCGCGCCGCCTTGGCTGGTTTGGCGGCGGCAATGATTATCCGGGCCTGCATTCAGTGCTGGTCGATCCACGCGATTCGCAACACATCAGCCTGGCAATTTCGTGCGGCGGCGTGTGGCAAACCCACGATGGCGGCCAAAGTTGGGAATTGACCGCCGACGGCATGACTGCCGATTACATGCCTGCTGACAGTGTCGAAGACCCCAACACGCAAGACCCGCACCGCATGGTGCAGTGCGCGGCACAACCGGACGTGTTGTGGGTACAGCACCATTGCGGCATTTATCGATCAAGCGATGGCGGCCGCAACTGGCGCGGCATCGCGGCACCGGCGCCATCGGGATTCGGCTTTGCGGTGGCCTGCGATCCGGCCGATCCGCTGCGTGCCTGGTTCGTGCCGGCCCAGGCCGATACCCACCGTTATCCGGTCGATGGGCAAATGGTGGTCACCCGTACTGAGGACGGCGGCGTCAGTTTCAAGATTTTTTCGCAAGGTTTGCCGCAAAGCGATGCCTACCATCTGGTGTACCGGCACAGTCTGGAGCTGGCGCCCGACCGCAAGACGCTGGCGATGTCCTCGACTACGGGTGGCCTGTGGATCAGTACTGATGCCGGCGAGCACTGGCAATGTATATCCAGGGATTTGCCACCGATAGCGGCTTTGGGATGGGTCGCTTGAGCAGCAATCAGGATACGCCACACCAATATTGCGTAACTATTGAGTCAAGCGGAATGTGACGGTTTCCCCCTTCCCTTTCAAGGCGCTCGGCCAGAGGGGAGGGAACTTTCCTTGGGAATCGTACCTTTTCGAGCTCATCAGAGGGCGCCAAATAGTTACAATGTTGCCTGAAATTAGGGGGTATAGGCAATAAGACCCCTAACCCGCACGTTTTTATTGCGGCTTTAAAAATACACCCACCAGTATAAAGACGGCATTTTCACTGTATTTGCAATGCTGGTGGAACCCGCTGTAGCTTGCAAATCAACAACTTTATTGCGTATTGGGGCGGGCTTTGCTACCCTCTGGCGCACCCCTCGCCGCTCGCTTCATGCCGGCGATGGCATCGCTGACAAAGCGCCCTTGGCGCCATTAATCCTATAAAACCATGAATAAACCGATACCGACCTGCTTGCCGATCTCCATGCGGCGCTTGTTTCAGCAGTTCTTCCTGTGGATCGTTTTACTACCCTGCCTGGGTTCCTGCTCGTTGATCAAATTGAAGGATGAGTCCAAGGCTTTCTATTCCTCCACCGTGCTGGTGGGCGAAGTCGCTACCGCCGGGGTATGGGACAAACCGATCGTCGTTGCCGCCTACAGCAAGCAAGAGGGGCGACTCAAAATCGCCCATTACACTGTATTGCATGAAGCGGGCGGTTACGAGTTGATTGTGTCCGAAGGCGAATACGCGCTATTCGCCTTCGGCGATGCCAATGGCAATCTGACGCTGGATGATGGCGAGCCGGTCGGACAATACCAGCCGTCGCCGGTGTCGGCATCCGGTTCCGGCGTATTGATCCAGCTCAATTTTGCGATATCGGACAAGGCGCAGACCGCGATTCCCCTTGGCACCGCAGTTGCAGCCAAGCCGGTCGCCGGCAAATTCCACAGCACGCAAGTGGGCGCCATCGCCGACCTCGATGCACCGATATTTTCGCGGGAATTTGGCAAACACGGCTATTGGGCGCCGATGGAATTTTATAAAGAAGCCGGCGGCAATATCTACTTTTTAGAAAAATACGATCCGACCAAAATCCCGATCGTCTTCGTCCACGGTGTCGCCGGTTCGCCGCAAGACTGGAAATACTTCTTTGCCCATCTCGACCGCAAGCGTTACCAGCCATGGTTCTTTTATTACCCGTCCGGCTCGTCGCTCGATTCGATATCGCACCTGCTGTATTGGAAGCTGATCAATCTGCAACGGCGCTACCACTTCGACAAGATGGTGTTTACCGCGCACAGCATGGGTGGGCTGGTGGTGCGCTCTTTCCTCGCCAACCCGGATTTTCCGTTTCCGGCAGCCAAGGCTTTTATTTCGATATCGACGCCGTGGGGCGGTGACGAGATGGCCAATACGGGCGTCGAGTATTCGCCGGCAGTCATACCGTCATGGAACGACGTGCGCTCTAAAGGTCACTTTATCCAATCGCTGTTTGACCGGCCGTTGCCGCGCGATTTGGAATACACCCTGTTTTTTAGTCATGGCGGCAGTTATAGCTTGCTGCAATCGGCCAACACTGATGGTGCGATTACCCTGGCCAGCGAGTTACGTCCCGCCGCACAAGCGGAAGCCAGCACGATCAAGGGCTTCAATGAAGACCACGTCAGCATCTTGTCGTCGCCTGAAGTGTTTCGCCAATACGAAGCCACGCTGGCCGCCGCCGATAAGAAATTCAATACCCTGACTGTGGCGGATAGAGGCAATCTGCGGATTTCTTTTAGCTACGACCAGCAAGACGACGCCCCCAAATCGCAACCGCTGCTGGTGCTGACACCGCTTGACCCCGCGCGCGAGAAAATCATGCTGCCCATCAGGTCGGTCGACAATGGCAGTGAGCTGGGGCCGTTTCCGCCGGGCGACTACATGGTGAGCCTGCTCGCTTATGGATTCAAAACCGCGCCGGCCGGGAGAACGGTGACCATTGCGCTCGATAGCATCCCCGAACTGCGATTTTCACTCGCACCGCAAGGCGTTTTCTCCGGTTATATCGGTACCGAAGTCAAGCCCAGCGACAATCCCGCCGGCACCTACCGTAGCGCGCGGCGCGATCTGCTGATCGAGTCGATCACCTTCAGCAACGGTGCCGAGACACGCCGCCTGACACCCGGCAACGACCCCAAAGACCGCACCACCGACGCGTATATGGCAAGCCAGGACTATGCTTTTCAATCGTTCTTTTCTTTCGTTGGATTGCATAAAGGTGACTATGAATTGACGATCAAGGCTGCCGGTTATAAGGCTTACCGGAAAACTTACCGCATTGTCCCCGGGCAATACGTTTACGTTCAGCCAATTGATTTGACGCCGCTAAAGAACTGAACGTGGGCGCCTGAGGCACTACGAATAGATTTAAAAAGCTTTAAAAAGCACGTTTGCGTCTGGAGCAAAAATAGTAGGCACCAGTTGTAGAAATGTTTCCCTAGTGCTAGATAATTGAATATACTTTCACGAAAGTACGACACTAAAACTAATGAAGGGGAGACATTAATGCACCAGAGTTTTTCCGCAACTTGCTTCTTCGCCGCCCTTTTATATGTAGTTTCCCCTGTCGCAGCGGCCGGCATGAGCCCCATCGCAGCCGATAATTTCGAGTCAGGTAAAGCATCGGCACTATGGAATAGTTTTGCCTACGTCACAGTCAAACCACTGCCTGCGGCGACCGGACGCAGTGGCAACGGGCTAGCCTTTGGCTACGTCGGCAATCCGGTCGACACCCGTGATGCCACCGCTGAAGCGCGGTTTGACTTAAAAAAAGAGTATGTCGAACTCGCGATTGAATATGACTTGTTCATCCCGGCCAATTACAAACACATAACACCCAGCGATAGGGCCGATAACAACAAATTTCTGCGGCTGTGGCAGGTGTCGTACTCGGTCGGCGAACAAATTGGTGCAGGAACCCTGCCGCAAGGGCTGAATGGCGAATCGAAAATCGGCACCGACTATAAAAAATTTCCGGATTGGGGCGTCTCTACTGCCATAAAGCAGGCCGATAATTTTATTACCTTAAGCGATCTGGGCCAATGGATGACGGTAAAAATCCACGTCAAGGCACCATCCGATAAAAGTAAAGGGGTGATTCAAATTTATAAAAACGGCAATTTATTGCTCAATGACGTCGCCGTACCCAATAACTTGCCGGGCCTGCAAGGCTGGCGCTACGGCTATCTGTTTGGCTGGGCCAATTCGGGGTTTCGGGAAGATACGGTCTTGTATATCGATAACGTCAAGTTTTCTGGAGAGACCATTGCAGCGTTCCGGTCGCGTGCATTGCTGCCAGTTTTTCAGCTGCTTTTTTAATCAAGGACACGTAGCGGGCGTCTATTCCATTCCCGCAATGTCGTTCACGGCAAATTTTTACCCCGGCGCCAAAAACGGCTCATCAATGGTTTGACGCTGGTGCCATGGACCAGAATCGACAAAGTCACCACGATCAGGGTCAATTGGGTCAGCTCTTGCGCCAACGCGGCAGGCAGGCCGTGCTGGATTGCGTACATGAGGTAGTAAATCGACCCGATACCGCGCACGCCAAGCCAGCCGCTCATGCTGCGGATGCGCCACGATGTGGTGGTGCCGATAAGCCCGATGAAGACGCTCACTGGTCGTGCAACCGCAAACAAAAACACCGCCAGACCGACCCTGTGCCAATCCCAATACTGTATGAACAACATGCCGCCGAGCAGCAATACCAGCATCAGCTCGGACAGCCGTTCCAGATGTTCGCCAAAGACTAAGGCTTCGACGCTGATATTGGGAGGTGGCTCGGCCACCACGGGCAAGTCCGACTCGCTTGGTTCACCGAGCTCGGCTTGTTGCTGCTGTAGCGCACTGTGTCTGGCGCCAGCAAACTTAAGCTCGGTCTGCCGCAATGCAACGCCGGCAAAAAACACGGTCAGAAAACCCCAGGCGTTCACCGACACGCTCAAACCGTAGACGACGGCAATCAATCCGAGTCCGACCAAATCGTCCAGCACCTCGTGCTTGGGATGCTGCCCGCGCAGTTTCCAGCCGATCCGGGCCAACGCCGCGCCAGCGGCCACGCCGATCACGATTGCAGCCACAGTGGCCCATAGCACTTCGACCAATACCCAACGCAGGCCATAGTCACCGAGCGTATGCAAGCCGAGCAAACCCAGGCCCAACATGACGAAGGGAAATGCTGCGCCATCGTTCATGCCGGCTTCGCACGATAAGGTAAAGCGCAGCTGGTCGTTATCGCCGGGATGGCGCGACTGTACATCGGTTGCCAATACCGGATCGGTCGGCGCCAAAATGGCGCCCAGCAAAATCCCGGCGCCAATAGGCAAATTCAACACAAAGTAAGAAAAAGCGGCCACCATCGCTACCGTGATCGTCATCGAAACCCAGGCCAGCCGCAGCGGCGCCCGCCAACGCGCCAAGGTGACCGGCACCGGCATTTTGACCCCCGCAGAAAACAAGGAGATCAATACCGCTACTTCAGTCAATACTTCTAGCAGCGCAGATTCCTTCAGGGGATCGAAATGGAATAAATTGAGTACCATCGGACCGGCCACAATGCCGACCGCGAGGTAAATGATCGATGATGTAAACGGCGAACGCTGGAGGATGGTGGAAGTTAGTCCCCTGCCGAGTAACAAGCAGCCGATCAAGATAAACCAGAGTCCATTTGTCATAGCCAACATTCCAAATTTTTACCGGGACAAGCAGTCTGCATGAAAATAAATCGAGCTCGCACGATGGTACGACACTGTTACAAGATACGAGAACTAATACCACTTTGGAAACTCTAAGGCGCCTGATCGATCCTTGCATCACCTTGCCCGTGCCATGACTGTGCTGCACAATGCATTTGAACTGACGCCTTAGCACCCAATATAATCGCATTTTAAAGAAGTCAATCGAAGGAATTCCATGCTGCCCAAAAAGCCCGATAGCGCCAAACTCGACAAAATCGTCGCCGATGCGCGCCGCAGTGCGGATCAGCGCGAACAAGGTTATCGCGAACGCTCCTTGAAAATGTATCCCTGGGTGTGCGGGCGCTGCATGCGCTCTTTTACCCGCGACAACCTGTCGCAGTTGACGGTGCATCACCGCAATCACAACCACAATGACAATCCACCCGATGGCAGCAACTGGGAATTGTTGTGCCTGTATTGCCATGACAATGAACATTCACGATATCTGGAGGCCGATCAGCAGGGTGGCGGACAGAGCAGCGACGCGCTGGCAGCGGCGACCCACAATCCGTTTGCGGCATTGGGCGCGCTGATCAAAAAGAAATAATCGGCATATTTACGGCGTTTTTATCTAAAAATATACTCCGGTAAGTATAATTTTTAAGCCAATTAAAACGTGCGCCTTAGGCATGTTTAACCCATATACCCCCTTGTTTTCACTATATTTCATGCCATATTTATTGATTTCTGGCTGAACAAGCGCGTGCTGGAGGTGAGCCGTGCCATGGCAGCAGAATCGGCTGGCATAGCGCTCAGTTAAAATCACCGTCCCAGGGCTGTTGCCAGCTATTTACCCACCCTAGTCCACTTTTCCAGCCTATCCCCATGCATCAATACCTCGACTTCATGCGCCACGTGCAACAACATGGCAGTGTCAAAACCGACCGCACCGGCACTGGCACGCTGTCCGTGTTCGGCTACCAGATGCGCTTTAATTTGCAGGATGGCTTTCCGCTAGTGACAACCAAAAAACTGCATTTAAAATCGATCATTCATGAACTGATCTGGTTTTTGGCTGGCTCGACCAATATCAAATACCTGAAGGAAAACGGGGTCAAGATCTGGGATGAATGGGCCGATGGCAAGGGCGACCTGGGACCGATCTATGGCTACCAGTGGCGTAACTGGCCGACCCCGGATGGCGGCCATATCGACCAGATCGCGCAGCTGGTGCAGCAGATCAAACACAATCCCGATTCACGCCGGATGATTGTATCGGCCTGGAATGTGGCCGATATCCCCCAGATGAAATTGCCGCCCTGCCATGCCTTGTTCCAGTTTTACGTAGCCGATGGCAAATTGTCGTGTCAGCTCTATCAACGCAGCGCCGATATCTTTCTTGGCGTGCCATTTAATATCGCCTCGTATGCCTTGCTTACGCACATGCTGGCACAGCAAGCCGGCCTGGAGGCGGGCGACTTTATCTGGACTGGTGGCGATTGCCATTTGTATTCCAATCATTTAGATCAGGTAACGGAACAATTGACGCGCGCGCCGTATCCATTGCCTAAGCTGGTGATCCATCGCAAGCCGGAATCGATCTTCGATTACAAGTTTGAGGATTTTGACATCGTAGATTACAGCGCACATCCGCATATCAAGGCGCCGGTCGCAGTGTAATCGGGCGCCAATCATCGCGAGCGATCAATGAATCGAAAAGCATGAAAATTTGCTACGCCCGGCAACGGTGGTATGCTAAATTTGCTTGTTGACAGTGTCAATCGATCCCCTGGTACGGGCCAATGATTCAACTACGGCGCCATTGATGAAATTTCGTTCTACATTCGCCGCCGACTTATCGATCCTGGATTATGCCGGCCGCAGTGTGCTGATCGCCATACTCTATTTCTGGGCTGGCAAGTTGGGGCTGGCGATACCGTATGGCGATTCTCATGTCAGCTTGATCTGGCTACCGACCGGAATCGCTGTGGCGGCGCTGTTCCGCTGGGGGCCACGCTACTGGGCTGCGGTTTATGCGGCGGCGCTAGCGGTGAACTTGACTTCCGGTTCGTCCATCTTGTTAAGTTGTGGCATTGCGGTCGGCAATACCGCAGCGCCGATGCTGACCGCGCTATTGTTGAACAAGATCCGGTTCAATCCCAATTTCAGCTACAGCCGCGATGTCGTGGCACTGGTTGCCGCCGCCGTGATTGGCATGCTCGTATCGGCCAGCGGCGGTGCCTTAATCCTGTATCTCAGCGGCAATCTGGCCGACGGCATCCTGAGCACTACCTGGCTCAGCTGGTGGATGGGCGACGTGGTCGGGGTCTTCTTGGCGACGCCATTTTTACTGGCCTTGTCGCGCCAAAGCATGGCCGAGCTGATGGAACGCCGGCTTGAAGTCATTGCATTTGGCATCGTCATGTCGGCAGTGAGCTGGTTCATCTTCCTGTCGCCGATGAGCTATTTCAGCTTGGCTTTTGTGCCGGCCACCTTGATCATCTGGGCCGCCATGCGCTTTGGTATCACCGGCGCCTCACTGGCGGTATTGACCTCAGCTGCGATTGCGATATGGGGTACCGCGACCGGCCGTGGGCCGTTTCACCTGGCGGAGAATAATCTGTTGGTGTTGTGGGCTTATATGACGACATTGGTCATCGTCGCACTGGTGATCACGGCCTTGCAATCATCCAGTAAACGCAATAGCGACCAATTGCGACTGTCGGAAGAGCGTTTGCAACTGGCATTAATGGGCGCCAACGACGCCACCTGGGACGTCGATCTGCTGCGCCGGCAACTGTACTATTCGCCGCGCTGGTGGCATATGATCGGTTACAAGGTGGATGAATTCGCTGTTAACGTCGATTCATGGCGGCAACTGGCACATCCCGACGATATCGAGCGGATCGCGCATATCTATGCAGAAGCTTTCGCCCATGGCCCCGACATCACCGAGCTAGAGTCGCGCATACGTCACAAGGAAGGCCATTACATCTGGGTGCTGTCGCGCGGCATCATTTTGCGCGATGCCAGTGGTAAAGCGATCCGCGCCTGCGGCACTATTACCGACCTGACCGACCGGAAGCTGATCGAAGAAAAATTGCGCGAAAGCGAAGAAACTTTCCGCCTTGCCGCACTCGGTTCCGCTGCCGGCATCTGGGATTGGACTGCCGAAAATGATGTCTTGCATTTTTCACCGCGCTGCATCGAAATTCTGGAAGTCGACGACGACACCTTCGTCCACACTCTGCAAGCTTTTACCATGCAAATCCATCCAGACGACCGCGAACAGGCGAAAAGTATCTTGCTGGCGCACCTGAAGCATGGCGCAACGCTTGATATCGAATGCAGGGCACTGCGGCGCAGCGGCGCTTCTCGCTGGATCAAGATCAATGGCCAGGCGCAATGGAATGCGGCTGGACGCGCCTATCGGGTCGCTGGATCGGTAGTCGATATCGATGAACGCAAATTGGCCGAAGAAGCCCTCAGCAAACATATCGACGTACTGCGCCGCACCGGCGAGATCGCCAAGATCGGCGGCTGGGAGCTCGACCTCATCACCGGCAAGGGCACCGTGACCGAGCAGGTGTACCGCATCTATGAAAAAGATCCGGCCGTGCCTTTGGACCTCTCTTCCGCCGCCAGCTTTACCACAGCGGAAGCCTGGCCCCGCCTGCAAGCCGTATTACAGAATACGATCCAGACCGGCGCCTCGTGGGAAGATGAATTCCCCTACGTCACTCCTAGCGGCCGCCATATCTGGGTGCGCGGCCAAGGCAGTGTGGCACTGCAAAACGGCAAACCAATCAAACTGCTCGGCGCGCTGCAAGACATCACCGACCGCAAGCGGCTGGAAGCGCAAAGCGAGACCGAACGCAGCACGCTAGAACGGCTGGCCCAAGGCGAGCCTTTATCGATCTTGCTCAATTACCTGGCGGTCAGTTACGAACTGATGTTCCCCGACATGTTCTGCTCTATCCTGCTGCTGGACGAGACTGGAAAATACCTTTCCCATTGTGCCGCGCCCAGTTTGCCGCCAGCCTTCAGCCAAGCCATCGACGGCGAGGCCATCGGGCCGCAAGCCGGCTCTTGCGGCACCGCAGCGTACACTGGCCAATTTGTAATGGCGGACGATATCGCCACCGATCCGCTCTGGGCTAATTACAAGGATCTGGCGCTGGCGCATGGTTTGCAGGCTTGCTGGTCGATGCCGATTTTTTCTACCCACAAAAAAGTGCTTGGCACTTTTGCCTTGTATTACCGCAAGCCACGCGTGCTGCACCCGATGGAACGCGAAGCGGTCGGACGCGGCGCCCATTTATCGAGCCTGGCGATTGAGCGGCATCAAGCTGAAGACGCCCTGCACTTGGCGGCGATGGTGTATCAACATTCGGGTGAAGCGATGGTGGTGTCGGATGCACGCGACCGCATTATCGCCATCAATCCCGCCTTCACCAAAATGACCGGTTATACCATCGACGCCGTGCTGGGAAAACGCACTACCCAATTCAGCGCCCGCCGCCAAAATCGCGACATCCATCGCGCTATCCGGCAAGCACTGGAATTGGAAAATACCTGGCAAGGCGAGCTGTGGAACAAGCGCAAAAATGGCGACGACTTTGCCGAATGGATCACCATCAATATCATCCGCAACGAGGATGGATCGGTCCACCGCCACGTCTACCTGTTTTCCGACATTACCGAAAAAAAGCGCGCCGACGAATTGATTTTGCAACAAGCCAATTTCGACCCTTTGACCGGCTTGCCGAACCGCAGCCTGTTTCGCGACCGGCTCGATTCGCAACTGAAAAAAGCGGCGCGAGCCGACCTTACCGTTGCCTTGCTATTCATCGACCTCGACCTGTTCAAGGAGGTCAACGACACGCTGGGGCACGATGTCGGCGACACCTTGCTGATTGAGGCGGCGCAACGCATCAAGAAAAGCGTGCGCGAGTCGGATACAGTGGCGCGGCTGGGCGGCGACGAGTTCACGGTGATCCTGTCCGAGCCAGGCGACTGGAACGATGACATGCCGCGCACGATGCAAGCCAGCTCATCCAATATCGCCCAGATCGCGCAAAAAATATTGCAAAAACTGGCTGAGCCTTTTCACCTCAATGCTGAAGTGATTTACCTCTCGGCCAGCATCGGCATCACGCTCTATCCCAACGACAGCACCGAACCGGAAAGCTTGTTGAAAAACGCCGATCAAGCCATGTATGTCGCCAAGAGCGAAGGCCGCAACCGCTTCAGCTTTTTCACCCGCTCGATGCAAGAGCAGGCGCATACCCGGTTACGGCTGTCCAACGATTTACGAAGCGCACTGGCAAGCAACCAGCTGGAAGTGTATTTCCAGCCGATCATCGACCTGTGCAGCGGCGGCATCGTCAAGGCCGAGGCGCTGCTGCGCTGGCATCATCCGCAACGCGGCATGGTCAGTCCGGCGGTGTTCATCCCGATTGCAGAAGATTCTGGCCTGATCAATGAAATCGGCGAATGGGTATTCGAACAATCGGCGGCCCAAGCCATGCGCTGGAGCGAGCACTTGGGGCGGCCATTCCAGATCAGTGTCAATAAATCGCCAGTCCAGTTTATATCGCAAGACAACCACTCTGCCTGGCCGCAATATCTGCAACAACTCGGCCTGCCAGGTCACTGCATCGCAGTCGAAATCACCGAAGGACTGCTGCTCAACGCCTCGCCCATCGTGTACCGCAAGCTGCAGCAATTTCGCGATGCCGGCATCCAGATTTCGATTGATGATTTCGGCACCGGCTATTCATCAATGTCTTACCTGAAAAAATTCGAACTCGATTACATCAAGATCGACCAAAGCTTTATCCACGACATGACCGTCAGCCCTAGCGACCGTGCCATCGTCGAAGCCATCATCGTCATGGCCCACAAACTCGGCTACAAAGTCATTGCCGAAGGGATAGAAACGGCCGAGCAACGCGCCATCCTGTTGGGCGCCGGCTGCGACTTCGGGCAAGGTTATTTATTCGCCAGACCGATCCCGGCACCAGAGTTCGAGCAATTATTGCGCACCAGGCAAACCTTTTGAATTTAAACTAGCGGCCACCGAAGCAGGTTTCAAAACCCGCTTCAAACCTTTATTTTCCATTGTCACCACATTTTTAATATTCACTTAAAACCATGCAAGCACGCCTCACTATTATCGTTGCCGTGGACGCCGAACGCGGCATCGGCATCGATAACGCAATGCCCTGGCGCCTGCGCGAAGATATGGCGCACTTCAAGCAAACCACCTCGGGCCACCCGGTCATCATGGGGCGCAAGACCTTCGATTCCATCGGCAAACCCTTACCCAAGCGGCGCAATATTGTCATTACCCGCAACCCGGATTGGCAGCACGAAGGGGTCGAATCAGCCGCCTCGTTGGAGGCTGCGATTGCGCTGGTTGGACGTGAAGAAAGCTTCATCATGGGCGGCGCGCAAATCTATCAAGCGGCTTTGCCCTACACCAGCAGTGTGATCGTGACCGAGATCGACAAGCGCTTTGCCTGCGACGCCTTCTTCCCCGCGCTCGACCCGCGAGATTGGCGCGAAGTCACACGCGAAACCCATTTCTCTGCGGATAATGATTGCGGTTACGCCTTTGTCACCTATCGACGACTCGATCAATAAACCTATACTGTAGACCACGCAGTCGAACACGCCGGCCATAGCGGCGATGATTTCTCAAGCCAGACCGCCGCCATTAAAAAACCCAAGCCTCCAACCAATTGAATTTTTATTAAGCCAAATCGAATAAACAAAACTTGGCCGAACTGGCAATCTAATTATTGCAACACAATTTAGCCCAAGATTTCAAAAAGCTGCTTAGGATTCCAAGTGTCGATATGTATCAAATACTCGTCGTTCCCGCGCAGGCGGGAATCCATACAGCGGTGACTAAAATTTTTTGCGTTTATATGCTCGCCAGCGCCCGTTACGGGACTTTGTATATTGGCGTTACATCCAACTTGGCAAAACGGATATGGGAACATCGTGAAGAACTGAGTGAAGGATTTACAAAAAAATATGACGTAAAGCAATTAGTTTGGTATGAAGTTCATGAAGACGCCAACGCCGCAATTACTAGAGAAAAACAACTCAAGAAATGGAATCGCGCTTGGAAAATCAATTTAATTCAGCAAGAAAATCCAACTTGGCGCGATCTTTATAACGATATCGCGCTATAAGCGTGCTATAGATTCCCGCCAAAGCCTGCCCTCGAATGGGGTAGTCGGGGGCGGGAACGACAGCGATCTATTTAATGCCAACAGTCTAAAATTCGTCGTCCACGCGCAGGCAGGGATCCCTACGACAGCAAATCAACACATACGGTTTTTTCTAAC
>JAZKIX010000107.1:12904-13689 GCA_040384645.1 Pseudomonadota bacterium
GACGACTCGAAATTAACGCCCACTGCATTCTCACCTCACACCTTTGCGCAGGCAGGTTTTGCGCGAGAATAACAAAGGCAATTTTTGCAGCACGTTAAAGTAAACTGAGTAGCTACTAAAATCATTAAAAGTAAGGGGGGTATATGCCAAAACACCCACTCTCCCGCAAGTATTTATTGCTTGTTTAAAAATACATGCAGGAGTATATTTTCCTGCCAAACCTCTTCACTCCCAAGGAAATACCATGAACGCACTCAAGATCGTCGCCATTACCCTCATCATTGCCGGCATTCTGGGCGTGGCTTTTGGCGGATTCAATTACACCAAATCGACGCATCAGGCCAAGATCGGGCCGATTGAACTGTCGCTGGCAGAAAAAGAAACCGTCAACATTCCACTCTGGGCCAGCATCGCCGCCATCGTGGTCGGCGCCGGCCTGTTATTGGTCGGCAGCAAGAAAGGCTAAAACAGCGCAGCCGCTGGCAGCAACGCTGCCGTAAAGCCGCCCCTTTATGACAGCGCCATGAAATGTTGTGGTCAGACTGTGATTTGGGCGGCTTTTTTTCCCACATTTCCTACATTTCTGCGAAAATCCGCATCTCAATTTTTACTTGAATTGTTCGGCGCGCAAGCGGGGTTTCGTCATCATTGACGGCGACCGTCTCCCGGCGTCTCCCCTTGATCTGGCCTTGTTTGGAGACCACATGAAATTCCGCTTTCCTATCGTCATCATCGATGAAGATTTCCGTTCTGAAAATACCTCTGGCCTGGGCATCCGTGCGCTG
>JAZKIX010000108.1:0-12768 GCA_040384645.1 Pseudomonadota bacterium
AATCCCGGTTTGAATGATGAGGAAGTCGATTGAAGACGGTTATTTTAGGGGGCTATGGCAATTTTGGCGCAAGGATTTGCCGCGCCCTGTCCGACAGCGCCGGCATTGAACTGGTCATCGCAGGCCGCAACAAGGATCAGGCAAGCGCATTAGCGGCCCAATTAAAATCTGGCACCGGCGTCTTGCAACTGGATCTGGGCCAAGCCGATCTAACCCAGAAATTATTGGGGGCCGGGGCCGAACTGGTGATCCATACCGCCGGCCCATTTCAACAGCAAGGGTATGAGGTGCCGTTGGCAGTCGCTGCGGTAAAGGCGCACTATATCGACCTGGCCGATGGCCGCCGTTTTGTGTGCGATTTTCCTGCGGCCTGCGATCAGGCCTTTCGCGCCGCTGGAAGGATTGCCATCAGCGGTGCCAGCACGGTGCCGGCATTGTCATCCGCCGTGGTTGACAGCCTGACCCATGATTGGCGCAGTATCGAATCAATCGATTGTTGTATCGCCCCCGCACAAACCGCGCCACGCGGGATTGCGACCTTGGAAGGCGTGATGAATTATTGTGGCGCGCCGATTCAGGTTTGGCACGATGCGCAGTGGATCACGGCATATGGCTGGGCCGATCTTGCAAGGATAGAGTTTTTACGCTTGCGGCCACGCCTTGGCGCGCTGTGCGACATTCCTGATCTGGAACTGTTTCCGGCGTATTACCGGGGCGTGCGCTCGGTCATGTTCCGCGCAGCACTGGAAATTGGCCTGACCCAGCGTATCTTTGCAGGCATGGCGGCGCTACGGCGTGCCGATATCCTGCGTCGACCGGAACGCTTCGCCAAATTTATCAATATGAGTGCAAAAAGCTTGGATTTTTTGGGATCGTCACTGGGTGGGATGGTGGTACGGGTCATTGGCATCGATGCGGCTGGATCGCCCGTCCAACGCGCATGGCATATCGCGGCCGACCATGACCACGGCCCGGAAATCCCCGCCATGCCGGCCATCCTGTTGGCGCGCCGACTGGCAGCGAATGGCATCACCGACTGCGGCGCACATACCTGTATCAGTCGCTTGGCGCTATCGGATTTCGCCCCGGAATTTGCCAAATGGGACATGGTAACGGATGCGGTCGGCTAGACGCGGTCGGCTAGATTTGTTCAGTAATACGTAAGCAAGGAGTGTAAAAAATATGGTGCATGAACGCCTGGAGTTCGAAATGCCCGCCGCCTGTGCGCTGGTTTTCGACGTATTCCATTACCACCACTGGCGTGCGCGTTGGGATAGCCTGGTGGACAAAACCCTTGTCATCGGCGGCGCGCCCTGCCCCTATGTCGGCGCGATCTCTGAAAACGTGGGTGGCGGTTTATTGCGGCCTCTGTCCATGCGTACCCAATTTATTCGCTTTGACCGGCCCCGCATTGCGGCTGCCACGATGCTGGGGCAATCGTTTCCTTTCACCCGTTGGGCGGCCTCGATGCAACATCGTGAACTGGAAGCGGATGCGCAACGCTCACTGATGATTTACACCTATACATTGGAAACCGGACCTACCGCACTGCGCTGGTGCCTTGAGCCGATAGTCAAATTGATTTTTGGCTGGCAAACCCGCAAGCGGTTTTCACGTATGCAGGCTTTCTTGGCGCAGAACGCCGATGAAGTCATGCAATGGCAACGGGACTCAGGTTTAGCGGCCGCCAACGAACCTTAAACGCCGCCAAACACATGAATCCATCGGACAGTCGCTGACGCGACTGGGATTGGCTACTGGCTAGCGCTACAAAATCGAACTAACCTCGCGTCCCAACTGACCTCCCGTCCCAATAGTGGTAATACGAGCGTTATTGGGAATGGCTCAGTTATCCCGCCTTTCTGTTGATGATCGTGATTTACGAGCTGACGGCTCAAGCCAGCCTGGAAAGCAAGACGACAAATTGCAAGCAAAAAAATCCGGGACCAGCCTGAGCTGATCCCGGATTTTAAAAATCAATTCTTGTTTAAGCCGCTGAAGCTGCCGAAGCTACTTTTGCTACGACTGTCTTTTTATGTTTTTCTTGCTGTGTTTCGCTTTTTTCACCGGTGTTGCAGGATCCGAAACAAAAGTTTACGTACTGCCATAACGCCCCGATAAACTCAGGCCTTGGTGTTGATATGGTTACCCAAATGGGCTGGCAAATTCGCCGTCGGCGCGGGTTGGATGGCATCGATCAGGGCGGTTGCAGTCGAGGTTTGTATCTGCATTGCCTTCTTGAGCACTGCCATATCCACATCTTGCTTGGTGCCGGTTTCGGCGATGCTTGTTGCTGCGCCGCTAATGCCTGAGATATCCATATTGGCCTCCATTTAGTCGAGAAAAAGAGTAGTACCTACGTTAGCGACGGCCAGGAAAAATTCTTTAGGCGATACCGAAACTGCGCGTCAGCCAAGCCAATACCGCCTCTGGCGCATTCAGGTCTAGCCAGCACACGGTCGACGACAACGCCGGCGGTGCCGGCACGTCGGAGGCGACCGCGACGATATGCGGGTCGTTCAGGTACAAAGGCGGCTGCCCCAAGGCTGGCCGGTGTACTTCCAGCTTGGGAATCGGATCCCACTTGAAGCCTTCAACCAGTGTCAGATCGGCTGGTGCCAACCGCGCCAACTGCTGCTCCAGGCTTGGCTCGACGGCGCCGCGCAATTCATGCACTAATGCGAAACGAAATGGCGACGCCACCATCACTTCAGCCGCGCCGGCACGCCGCAAGCGGGCGCTGTCTTTATGCGCCGGTTCCAGGATTAAATCGTGGTGGCTATGCTTGATGACATTGATGCGCAAGCCTTTGGTTGCCAAACCGGCAATCAAATGCTCCAATAAGGTCGTTTTGCCGCTGCCAGACCAGCCGACGATGCCTAGCACGCGCTGGGGTGAAAGATCGATTGCACTCATATCGCCAGCAAATAGTGAAGGTTTTAACGGGGTATTATACAAAACACCTGCTTACCCGCAGGTATTTAGCGGCTCATTTTTTATACTAGCCCCAGTATATTTTCACATCAAAAGAGCTGAAAAACTGAGGCAGAACCAATTCGAACTGCGTGCTGCATTCTTTAAAATCTGTGCTAACCCTAGATTGCCCAATGAATTCTGACCAGGCCAGTACCTTTTTACTCGATCTATTTCATAGCGCCGTCGCGGCATCGGGCGCACAGCACTGCCTTGCGGCATATCTGCCATCGCCTCCGGTGCAAGGCCGCAGCATCGTGATTGGTGCCGGCAAAGCAGCAGCCGCCATGGCCAGCACGGTCGAAGCCCACTGGCGCGGCGACTTGTCGGGGCTGGTCGTAACGCGCTACGGCCACGGCGTCGCCTGTGAAAAAATCGAAGTGCTGGAAGCTGCCCATCCCGTGCCCGATCAAGCTGGCCAGCGCGCCGCGCAGCGCATCCTCGACCTGGTGCAAAACCTGACGACCAACGACCTGGTGCTATGCCTCATGTCAGGCGGCGGCTCGGCGTTGCTCAGCTTGCCCGCAGCCGGTATCAGCTTGCAAGAAAAACAGGCGATCAATCGCGCCTTGTTAACAAGCGGCGCCAGCATTGCCGAAATCAATTGCGTGCGCAAACATTTATCCGCGATCAAAGGCGGCCGCCTGGCATTGGCGTGCGGCGCTGCACGGGTTGTCACGCTACTCATTTCCGATGTCGCGGGCGACGATCCGGCCACCATTGCCAGCGGCCCGACCCTGCCCGATGCCACCACTTGTGCCGATGCGCTGGCGGTGTTGCGCAAATTCGCCATCGCGCTACCGCCTTCGGCACAACACCATCTGGCATCCGGCGCCGGCGAAACGCCCAAACCCGGCGATCCGCGCTTCGCCCATCACAGCGCCCACATCATCGCCAACGCCCAGCAAGCGCTGGAAGCCGCAGCGGCCACCGCTCGTGCCGCCGGCATTACGCCATACATCCTGTCCGACCGGATCGAAGGCGAAGCACGCCAAGTCGGCCAGCAACAAGCCACATTGGCACGCCAAATCGCCGCCGGCAACACCTCCTATCAACGTCCTTGCGTGCTGTTGTCAGGCGGCGAAACCACCGTTACCGTGCGCGGTCAAGGACGCGGCGGGCGCAATGCCGAATTCCTGCTCAGCCTGGCCGTCGCTCTCGAAGCGGCGCCGGCTATCCATGCCTTGGCCTGCGATACCGATGGCATCGACGGCAGCGAACACAATGCCGGCGCGCTGTGCCAGCCAGATACTTTGCTGCGTGCCGGGGCGTTTGGTTTAAAAGCCGATGCCATGTTGGATGACAACGACGCTTACAGCTTTTTTGCATCTATCGACGATCTGGTCGTGACTGGCCCGACGCGGACCAATGTCAACGATTTTCGTGCGATTTTGATACTTTGACGGCCTACTGCGCCCCCCTTTTTCAACCGAAAGCCATTCCATACAACTATCGGTACTTATAAGACAAACCCATGCATTCACCCATCACCACCCAACACTTTGAATACCGCTCCGCCACCAAACACCATGCCGTCGATCCTCTCAAAAAGCGCATTTTTTGGCTGAGCCTTTTAGCGCTCACCGTCATTGCGGCAGTGATGGCAATCCATATACTCCAGCTCGCTGGCATCGCAAACTGGAATGACTTGCAACAGCATTTCTTGCCTAAATCCAGCACTGCTGTGAGCGCTTCCCATGTCGACTCCAGCGCGCATCGCGCGGTCGAATCAGCACTGGTGGAGCAGCAAGGCACTAATGCCCGCTTGCGGGGAAATTTCCTGCCGCTGTCGATTTATTTGCTGATCGCCTGCGCTCTGGTGTGGCTAGAAAAAGCGGCGTCGAAACGCAGTGCGCTGGCCTTGACGGATCAGACCTTGAGCCGCCACTTTCAATTGCCCTTCAACTTAAACACGGCGTTCCCGCTCAGCTGGCAAATCGGGTTACACGACATCACCTCGGCAGAATTGATTCTACCCACGATGTTTGGTGCAATTCCGGTGCCTGCCAAAGTACGATTGCGCGTCCACCATCGTGGCGGCCCGGCCCAGACACTTTTCCCAGCGATGTGGTTCGTACCCGGCAGCCAGCCGCGCCCGAGGTTGATGCCGTCTGAAACACCGAGCTTGTTTGCCAATCCCTTCCGTCTTTGGCGCCGCCCAGAAAACCAGGCAATTGCACACGCCGCGTTGACTGACTTTCCTCTTGTGCACGCCTTGCGCGCGCACGGCATTGGCGTCTCGGAATCCCACTCCCATATTGCCAGCCAGAACCTGTTCGCCAGCCGCTCAGTCAAACTTGGCCTGCTGGTTGCACTTGGGCTGGTTATCGCCACCATCGGTCTGATGATCGTGCGCAAAAACCAGCATTTGCAATATGACTTCCCACGTTGGCTCGACCTGTCGGTCGGCACTGCCGCTTTCATTGCGTTCTGGCTAATGAGCCACCGCGACACGCCGCCCGCGCTAACCTCCACGCGCGCCTTCGGCGCATTGTGCTTTGCCGTCGGCGTGGCAGTCAGCGCACAGCAAATTGTGTTGCTGGTGAATGGACTCGGGCTAGGCGCTGAGCAAGCGCAAACCTTTGAAGTGCGTGGCGGGAATTTGCAAGCGCTGCCTAGCCAGAGCGCTATCGGCACCATTGTGCTGGCAGGTAACCACGGTCGCGCCCCTTGGCTGCAGGACGGCACCAAGCTCACGCTGACGGTGCAGCGAGGGCGTTTGGGCTTATGGGAATTCGACGATGCGCCGCTGCGGCGATTGCCGGATCGATGAGGAAGCCGGTTTGCGACGTGAAATTGGCCACAACCGGCTAAAATATACTCACTGCAGTATTTTTAAAGGGGCAACAAAAACGAGCGGGATCGGCATTGTTTTGGCATATACCCCCTATATTCAACTAAAAATTACACATTGAAAAGCAACAACGGGCAAAAGAGTAATCCTGGCGCCAATTCGTTTCTTTGACTACCACCGTGCACAACGATTATTTATTAAAACATCCCCATCCTCCATGCGTCGTCGCCTCCTCATTCCCATCGTCATAGCCGCAACTTTCCTGCTCCCCATTTTCGGTGCCGGCGAAGTACTCAGTCACCACGCCCACCGTTCGATTGGCACGCCGCCGCCCGACCTGTCCGCACAAAATATAAAATTTCACGACGGTACTGGACAATCGATTTCTGGCTGGATGGTGCATGGCAAACCGGGCGCTGGGGTGGTGCTGTTGCTGCACGGGGTGCGGGCCGATCGACGAGAGATGCTTGGCCGGGCGCGTTTTCTCAAGCAATTGGATTACTCGGTGCTATTAATCGACTTGCCGGCGCACGGCGAAAGTAGCGGCGAATATATCAGTTACGGCTTGAAGGAAGCGCAAGGCGTCAAATCTGCCTTGACCTATCTGGCACGCACGCTGCCGTCGGAGAAGGTCGGCGTCATCGGCGTGTCGTTGGGCGCGGCCGCTTTGGTATTGGCCAAACCAACGCCGGCGCCGAGTGCCGTCGTGCTGGAATCGATGTTCCCGACCATCCGCGAAGCGGTCACGGATCGACTCAATCTTTATCTTGGCTCAGCCGGTGAATACCTCGCACCTTTGCTGCTCTGGCAAATGCCGCTGCGCTTTTCGATCTCGCCGGATCAACTGCGCCCGATCCAGGAACTAGCGGCATGGCACGCGCCGATATTGATCGCAGCCGGTGCGATCGATCAACATACAACACTGGCAGAAACAAAGCGCATATTCGCCGCTGCTAACCAACCCAAACAACTCTGGGTGGTCGATGCAGCCGCCCATGTCGATCTGCACGCCTTTGACACAAAAACCTACGAAGCAAAAATCTCCACGTTCCTGGCCCAACACCTGCGCACGGGGTCTTGAAGGATTTCGGCGAATCTGGCAAAAGTGCAGGGTCTCAGCCAAAACGTACCCTGCCCCGCAGGTTTTCTATACGCGCTTAAAAATACTGTCGTTAGTATGAGTCGGGCAACGCGCCAATATTGCGGGCGCAGGCTGGCACCACAAAAACTGGAGCGCGCATTAACTCCCGCGATCAACAATATTTTTCGTCTACGAAAGCATTTTTTAAAGAACCATGCCTGCAGTCAATTCATATGCCGATAATTTTATCGCTTGTCAATGGCCGGTCATATTCGCGCTTTAGGATGAATTGATTCAATTCTTTATTTGATCCTTCGGGCGGCTTATGAATATGCGCAATATGCAAGATGCACACTTGCTGATTCAAGGGGCGAGTGCGCTGGTACACCAGCAGCACACGGGAGAAGAATGGATGGTGACCGACGCCATGCTGGCTGGCTCGCGTATAGAGCAACTCAGCTCGCCGTTGCAAAATCGCCGCTGCTTCGATAGCGCCGTGTTTGACGCCAGCAATTTATTGCTGCTGCCAGGTATCGTCGATTTGCACGGCGATGCCTTTGAACGCCAGTTGCAACCGCGTCCGTATACGGCGTTTGCCCACGACATTGCCTTGGCCGACACCGATCGGCAACTGGTCGCCAACGGCATTACGACTGCCTACCACGGCGTGACCTATTCGTGGGAAGGCGGCTTGCGAGGGCGCGAAGCGGCGGTGGCCATGCTCGAACACGTCAACCAGCAACGCCATCGTGCTTGCGCCGATCACCGGATTCACTTGCGCTTTGAAACCCATCACGCCGATGGCGTAGCGGATGCCTTGCGCTGGATCGCAGAAGGCAAAGTCGATTTCCTTGCCTTTAACGACCACTTGCCCTCGATTGCGGCGAAATCTGCCCAGCCCGAAAAATTGGCAACTTACGCCGAGCGTGCGCGATGCAGCGGCAAGATTTTCAAGGAACGGTTGCAATACGCGCAAAGCCGCGATGAGTGCGTGTGGGACAACATCACCGCGCTGGCCGGCGCCTGCCATCAATACGGTGTGCCGATGGCTTCGCATGACGATCAAAGCTGCAGCGACCGTGAGCGTTTCGATACGCTCGGCGTGGGCATCAGCGAATTCCCACGCACCCAGGACGCCTTGTTTACCGCGATGGCGCTGGACAATCTGGTAGTCCTGGGCGCGCCCAATGTCTTGCTAGGCGGCAGTCATAGCGGCAGTCTGGCCACAATTGACGCGGTGCGTAGCCGCATGTGCGACATCATGGCTTCCGATTATTACTACCCTTCGCTCTTGCACGCCCCGTTCAAGCTGGCGCATCTGGGCGCCTGTTCGCTGGCCGAAGCCTGGCGGCTGGTAGCAGAGAACCCGGCGCGTGCCTTGGGCCTGAAGGATCGCGGCGTAATTGCCGAAGGATGCCGCGCCGACCTGCTGCTGGTCGAGGCAGCGACCGATGGCACGGTGCGCCTGGTGGCCACCATCGCCGCCGGCAAGCTGGTGTACTGCGCCGAGCCAGAGCGCATGATGGCGCACTTCCCGTACCGAATGACAGCCTGACGGCATCACGCAGTGAAGCCATCATGAGCACGCCATGAAAAGCGGAATCGCCCCCACCGGTTCGCCGCGGTATGCCCTGTATTATGTGCCGGGCGAAGAGTCGCTATGGTGGCAAGCCGGTTGTCATTGGCTAGGACGGGATGCCCGTAGCGGCATCGATTACCGGCAAGTCGCAGTCAACGGCGTACCTGCGGTGATCATGCGGCAACTGACGTCACAAGCGCGGCGCTATGGCTTTCACGCCACGCTGAAGGCGCCATTCCGGCTGGCTGAAGGATTTTCGGAAGCCGATTTGATGACCATGGCGCAAGCGTTTGCCTCGGTGCAGCCAGCAATCACGCTGCGTGAGCCAGGCGTGCGGCCGCTAGGTGATTTTTTGGCGATCCGGCCGCAACAGCCGCAAGATGAGATCGCTGCCTTGGCGATGCGTTGCGTCAGTTATTTTGACTTGCTGCGCGCCAGCCCGACCCCGGCAGAACTGGCACGACGGCGCCACGCCGGTCTGAGTCCTAGGCAAGAATCCTTACTGCAACGCTGGGGCTATCCCTATACCGAAGAAGAATTTCGCTTCCACATGACCCTGACCGATACGCTCGGCCAGATAGATGCAGACGCCTTGTTTGCCTTGCGCAATGCGGCGGAAAGCCATTTTGCCGAAGCCAGCGCCAGCCCATTGCTGATCGATTCGCTGTCCATCTTCAAGGAAGAACAACCTGGCGCACCGTTTAGTTTATGGCAGCATTTTCCTTTCGCACGGTTGCGTTCGGCATCGCGTTCCAAGCCCATGCAAATGGCGCCGACCAGCTCCGCCATCCCCCCTGCCGGACGCTTATTTTTTATCGTCGGCCCATCCGGCGTGGGCAAGGACAGTCTATTGCGCTGGGCCGAGCAACATATGCTGGCCGGGGCCAAAGTCGTGTTCGCCCAACGCACCATTACGCGCGCGCCGCAACAGGGCGAATCGCATGAAGCTGTAGACGAAAATACGTTCTGGAAAGCCGCCGCCAGCGGTCATTTCGCCATGATGTGGCAAGCGCACGACTTGTGCTACGGCATCCGGCGCGGCATCGAAGCCGACCTCAAAGCCGGCCACGATGTCATCATCAACGGCTCGCGCGAATATATCGCGCAATTACGCCAATTATTCCCCCATGCCCATGTGATCTGGATCGAGGCCGACGACGCCCTGGTGCAACACCGCATCACGCACCGCAAGCGCGAAGCCGGCGCCGCCCTGTTGCGCCGCCTGCACCGCAGCAGCCAATTCGTCCCGCCCGATAGCGGCGACCTTATCAGGTTCGACAATAGCGGCCCGATTGAACTGGCCGGACAACGTTTGTTGAATATTCTGAGCGGACAGCAATAATTGGGGGGTATATGGCAAAATGCCCGTCAATCCGCACGCTTTTATTAGGCAAAAAATAATACAACCCCTAGTATTATTTCCTTATAGAACCTATCCAAAGCATCAAAGCCATTCCCTCATTAATGTGCATCACTTGCACCCAATCGGCGCGGCATTCGTAAAAATGCGTGCTGCAACTTCCTTGCTTTGGCGAAAAAATTTCCCATTGTCATCATCTTGAAAAATTTGATGTGCATCATTTGAATCCGGTAGGTCGCAATCACAGCGGCGATCAATGATTCCATCAACCGCCTCCTTTTAAAGATAAAGAAAATGAAAAAACTTACTCTTGCGCTCGTCGTGTGCGGCGCATTTGCAGCCTCAGCCCAGGCTGCCGATTCTAGCGTTGTCATTTACGGCTTAATCGATTTGGGCATTGCAAAAACTTCGGGTGCGGCAACGACCGCCAGCCCTAATCTGGATGCCGTGCAACAGCGTGCCAACCACGCTTCCCGCCTCGGCTTCAGAGGTAATGAAGATCTGGGCAATGGCTTGTCGGCGTTGTTCCAACTGGAAACAGAATTCTTGGCCGATACCGGCGCCGCTAGAGATCCATTTTGGACCCGCATCGCCACCGTCGGCGTTGCTGGCGGCTTCGGCACTGTCAAGTTTGGCCGCATCAAAGGCGTAGTCGACGGCGCAGTGGGCCGTGTCGATCCTTTCAACAATGATGGCGTGATCGGCGACAACACCACCCTGGTCATGCGCGGCAAAGTCTCGCAATCGCGCCTGAGCAATGCCATTACCTATAACAGCAACACAATGGCTGGCTTCGGCATCAACGCTCAATACATATTGAGTGAAGTAAAGACGCTCGACGCTGGTTACGAATTTCTGGTGACCTATGACAATGGCCCGATCAGCGCCCATATCGGCTACGAAAGACCGGTCCAGGTCGCCGTGGTAGCACCCGCAGCTTTGCTTGAACCAGCGATGGTTGTTGTTGGCGGCGGATACAAATTTGGCCCTGCCAAAATCACTGCCGCCTACACTGTCGGCGATCCTAAAACCCCGGCGACCGGCAAATACAAAGGCATCTTGGTCGGCTTGAATTACACCATTGGTGCCGGCGATGCCAAACTGGTTTTGGCCAAGCAAAAAACCGATGTCAAAGACGTCGTCAAAGAAATCGGGATCGGCTACGACTACCATATGTCCAAGCGCACTGACGTGTACGCTTACCTCGGGCGTGAACAAGTGGTCGGCGCCACTGCTGTCCAGTTCGGCGTATCGCACAAGTTTTAAAAGAAGTGTGATGCAATGAAAAAGAGCGTCGATGACGCTCTTTTTTTTTGGTTTTTTTGGTTTTTTTGGTTTTTGGGAGGAATTGTTTTCTAAACAAATCTGATTCTAGCGGCCCAAAATCTGGCGTACGTTTTTCGATACCAGGATCGGCAGGTATTCCCGCACGCTGGCATTGACTAACGATTGCTTAAGTATCGTTTCATACAGCGGGACCACCTCTTGCAAAGTCCGGCCCATTTCGTTGGCGATTAAATCCATCAGGCGCCAATGCAGAAATAAGTCGTTGGCATCGCGGTAAGGTGCGTTGCGTTGCCCAATTCTGGCAACGCGCAGGGCATGACAAACTGCAGCAGCCCGTTCAAAACGCGATGCTGCACTGTTTGAAATTGCAGGCATTATCATGTTGATGCCCGCGAGTCGGACACTGCCCGTTGCGCGCCCGGCTGCTGTACCGGATACAAATGCGTCAGGAACTGCTGGGTCGCTGCTTCCCATGAATACGCCAGCGCATGATTTCTGGCATCGGCCCGGTTCAAGGCCAACGCGTCCAGACAGGCGCGCCGCAAATCGTCGTGCAAGATGCCCGATACGCCGTTGGCCACGACATCGATCGGGCCTTCGACCGGATAAGCTGCCACCGGCACACCGCAAGCCATGGCCTCGACCAGCACCAAGCCAAAGGTATCGGTACGACTAGGGAAAACGAAGACATCGGCGCAATTGTAGTAGGACGACAATTCATCATGCGGCTTGCTGCCCAGAAAGCGCACCGCCGGATAACGTTGCTCTAATGTGCTGCGCAAGGGGCCATCGCCGATCACCCATTTCGATCCGGGCAAATCGAGCTCTAGAAAAGCCTCGATATTTTTTTCGACCGCGATCCGCCCGACGTAGAGAAAAATCGGACCTTCTTGCTTGCACAAATGGTCGCGTTCGGTCACCGTAAATATACTGGTATTGACGCCGCGCCCCCACAGGGCGACGTTGGAAAATCCGCGACTGTCGAGCGCCTGCTTGATTCTCGGCGTGGGCGCCATCATCGCTTTCGACGGTCCGTGAAACCACTTTAGCCAGCGATAGGTCACCGCCAGCGGAATCCAGGAGCGGGCGCGTAAATATTCGGGAAAGCGGGTGTGATAAGCCGTCGTGAAATCAAACCGGCGATTGAGGCAATAACGTCGCGCCGCCAAACCCATCGGGCCTTCGGTCGCGATGTGAATATAGTCGGGTGCAAAGTCTTCCAATTGCGCCGCGACGGCGCTATAGGGCTTATAGGCCAGACGGATTTCGGGGTAGGATGGACAGGCAAAGCTGCGCATCTTTTCTGACGTGATCATCAAGACTTCATGACCGTATCCCTGCAAACATTGGCGGGTACCCTTTAAGGTATTTACTACGGCATTTACTTGTGGCTGCCATGCATCCGTTACGACGGCAATGCGCATAATTCTCCTTCTTCTTTTTTACGACGTCCGGCTTTCTTCTCGCGCATGATTTCTTGCCAGGTGACCAGACGCAACTGTCCTGCGCTGTCCTCTACCAACGCCGACAGGCTTTCTACCCAGTCGCCATCGTTGCAATACACCACGCCATCGATGGTACGGATTTCAGGCTTGTGAATGTGGCCGCAGATGACGCCATCCAGCCCCCTTTTACGTGCCTCGTCGGCCAGCGCATCTTCAAATGAAGAGATATAGCTGACTGCGTTTTTGACC
>JAZKIX010000108.1:12778-16020 GCA_040384645.1 Pseudomonadota bacterium
GCGCGGGCGCGCCAGTTGTTGAACCACTGATTGAATTTTAAAATCATGGTGTACAAATTGTCGCCAACATAGGCTAGCCATTTGGCGCAGGCGATTACGCCGTCGAATCGGTCGCCGTGCAAGACCAGCATGCGCTTGCCTTCGGCTGTGACATGTACCAATTCATCACGGATCTTGATACCGCCAAAATCGAGATTGATGAATTGGCGCATCATTTCGTCGTGATTGCCGGGAATGAAGATAACTTCAGTGCCGTTCTTGGCTTTCTTCAATACGTTCTGCACCACATTGTTGTGCGCCTGATCCCAATACCAACGCCGCCGCAGTTGCCAGCCGTCGATGATATCGCCCACCAGATAGATCGTGTCCGATTCAGTCGCCTGCAAAAACTCCAGCAAACGCGCCGCTTGGCAACCCGTCGTGCCGAGATGGATATCGGATAGCCAGATGGTACGAAAACGTTGCTTTGGATGCTTGCTTTCATGTCCGCCACTAGAGTCCGGCTTGAGAAAATCCGGGTCTAGGAACATATCGCGCGGCTTCATTTACCGCCTTCTTCCACCGCATAGTGGCGTGCATAACGGCCGTCCAGATTGGACAGCGTCAGCATCAGGAAAATATCGGCACTTTCAAAATCGTGATCCCAGGCCGGCTCACCGCAAATCCATGCGCCGGAGCGCAGATATCCCTTGATCAATGGCGGCGTCTGCGGCTTGGCGGTCGTTTCCAGCTCACGAATCGGGAACGGCAGGTGCGGCGTGACCCGATATTCGGGCGACGCCATATGCGTTTTTTCCAGCGACTTGAACACGGCAGCCGCATTGTGTCCGCCATCGGCCAAGCTCATGCTGGCACAACCGATCAAGTAGTCGCAACGCTCTTTTTGCATATAAGTAGCCAAGCCTGACCAGAGCAGCATGATCACGCTGCCGCCACGATAATTGGGATGGATGCAGGCGCGCCCTGCTTCGACCATACGGTCGCGCAAGTGATCAAGGCGGCCCAGGTCAAATTCTCGTTCGGAGTAAAAACGGCCCAGCTTTCTTGCCGTGCTGGCGCTCAGCAGGCGATAAGTGCCGACCACTTTAAGAGTCCTGGAATCGCGCACGATCAAGTGATCGCAAAAATCGTCGAACTCATCAGCATCCAAACGCTGGGAATTAACCAGGGCCGCCAAACCCATCGCCTCGACAAATACTTTGTAACGCAAGCGCTGAACTTCTTTCACTTCCTTACGGGTGGTCGCCATACTCAAGATGAGCTTGGGCTGTGGTTGTTGCAGTTGCACTGCGGCGGAAATAGCTGGCGATTGCATGCTTCATCCTCTTTTTTATGGAGACGGACGAAGCGTAACGACCAATTACTTCGGCAAAATGACAGCAGCATGTCAATTGTGTGACATTGTCACACGTAAAAAAGCCGGGAACTCCCGGCTTTTTACAACACAAAATTTTCGACAACTGTCGACTAAATTTTCTTGGGGCGTCCCATCTTCAATTGCGGCAAGGCCGCCAGCACGGTTTTCAAATGCGCCAGATCCATTTCCTTGATCAACGCAACGCCAACGCGCAGCAATTCGCTTTTTTTAATATCAATCCCGGCTTTCAGACACGCTTTCTTGACTTGGCCCAGCACTTCGTATTCCGCCTCAGGCATGGTGAAACTGTCACGCACCAGTTTGGCTTTTTTTGCCTTTTCCTTGACAACACTGGCAGGTTTTGCTTTGACCTCCGCTTTAGGACTGACCGGCATAGCGATTTTCTTTACGGTAGAGGCCGGTTTGGCGGCAGCTGTTTTTTTGACGGCGGCAGGTCGGGCGCCTGGCGGTTTGGTGGAGGCAGTGGACTTGTCCGACACTGCCGCAGCAGTCTTCGGCTTGGCAACGGCAATACTTTTTTTGACGTCGGAGAGTGATGCCTTGGCCCGCGCTGGCTGGGCTTTAAGCGAGGCGCTTGCTGGCGCTTTAGCGACAGGCGTTGCAGCAACTTTTGCTACTACTTCTGCGATGTCGGCCTGTGCTGGCTTGTTATCAAGGGCGGGTTTATTCTGGTTCATAAGGATCCTTTTCAATAAATAGTATAAACAATATAAATGATTTATCTATTAATGCAATATTTTTTACAAATCGGAAAAATTGAATCACTAAAAATTTAACAATTTCTTCATGTAAATTAAATTACTCCCGCAGTTCGCTTAATTCAGGGAAACCAATAAAGTTGGCTGCAAGTCCAATAAATACGGACGATTCATCTATTTCGCCGAGCAGCAGCGAGTAAATTCATGTCGCGAATTAATGTCACATTTCATCACTCTGTCACAAACATTCTTCAAGATAATGGCATTGGGAAATATATGGAATTGCCATGACTGCGCGAACAAAAACTCTTTTATCGTCTTTTTTGATATGCCTGTCGTTGTCGGCGAGCGCTATTGAAATAACCGGCGCAGGTTCGTCCGCCGCTAATCCTTTGTATTCCAAATGGGCCGATGCGCATATCAAGACAGTTGGGATCAAGGTCAGTTATGAGGCGATTGGATCTTCCGGCGGCATTAAGAAAATCAAGGCGGACTCAGTTGATTTTGGTGCCAGCGATGTAGCAATGTCGCAAGAAGATTTAAACAAATTTAAGCTCATTAATTTCCCTACTGCGATTTCGGGTGTGGTGCCTGTTGTTAATCTTCCAGGCATCAAAGCCGGCGACTTGCAACTGACGGGCGAGGTGCTGGCAAATATTTATTCGAACAAAGTCCTGAGGTGGAATGATCCGGCGATTGCGGCACTAAATCCTGGCCTGAATTTGCCCAAAATCGCCATTATCGCGGTAGCCCGTCAAGACGGATCGGGTACCACATATAACCTTAGCGATTACCTGAGTCGCGTCAGCACAGATTGGAATACGACATACGGCAAAAATTTTACAATCAGCTGGCCTGCTGCAATTTCCCAAGTCAAAGGTAGTAGTGGCGTCGTTGATATGGTCAAGGCCACTAGCGGGGCTATCGGTTACCTCGACTACAACTATGTGGTGCAGGAGCGCCTGAGCTACGTCCAACTACGCAATCGCGATGGCAAATTTGTGGCGCCCAATGGCGATTCATTTCGCTCGGCCCTCAATAATAGCGGCTGGAAATCCAATGGTGCTTTTGAAGAAATGCTGACCAACAAACCTGGTGCTGATACTTGGCCAATCACAGTCGGCACCTTTGCAATACTGCCACAGAGGGCTAAGAATCCGACCAAG
>JAZKIX010000108.1:16062-19215 GCA_040384645.1 Pseudomonadota bacterium
TTCCGTGAATTGACCAAGGTGACGGATGCGAGCGGCAACCGCCTCAATTGGTCTCCGCTCTAGAGTCGCAACGAAGAAAAATTTATTTTGCCCACGCACAACAGGCTGCGAACTGAATGTGGGCATGGTCGGAAAATGGGCCGAAATTGGTCAAGGCGCGGACAACGCAGTGCGGCGAGGTTCGCATTGGTTGACGCACAAGATTCTGGGTGGGAACCTGGTACGCGTCAGTCATTCCATGTTGAAACAGCCGTTGATTTGATCAAGCCCCGATGAGTTTGATATTAAAATCGACACCGACTTCATTCCACCATTCCTGCTCTTTTTGCATCCAATAACTCAAGGTTGGATGCTCTGTCACCCAGCGTCGGGTGATGTCGAGTTCAATCTTGTTTTTCATACGCAAACGCAAATCATCAAAATCAATTTCCAAGCGTGAATGCATGAACATGACGGCAAGCCGCAGCGATAACACCGCCTTGGCGAAATCCGCATCCAACAGCAAATCGCCGAGTTTGCGTAAATTGCCGCGCTGGCTCAGGATTAGCTTGCTCATGCTGCGTTGCTCACGGGTAGTAAAACCAGGCAAATCAGCATTTTCAATCATATAAGCACCGTGCTTGTGATAGTCAGTCTGCGACAAGACCATGCCTACTTCGTGCAGCAAAGCGCTCCAGTACAGATGGCGGGCGTGGCCATCGCTGCTGGGTTTAAGTTGTGCATACATGGCAGCAGCGGCATCGGCGACCCGTTCGGCACGTGATCGATCGGCATGAAAGCGTGTTAAAAATTCATTGGCGGACTGCTCTCGGCGGTCGCGTTGCGTGGCGCGCAAGTGCAAATCCCACATCACGCCCATGCGCAAACCGGCATCAATCGGTGCTATCGACTCGATACCCAATTCCTTGGTCAAACCGATCAGAATCGCCAAACCGCCGACGATAGTAGAAACTCGGTCAGGCCGCAGGCCAGCCAGATCGATCTTGCTGACATGGCCGATTTCAATGAAACGTCGTTTAAGCGCGTCCAGGCTTTTACTCGACAAATCGCCCGCGCCGATGCCATTACGCGCGATTACGTCGGCAATAGCACGGATGGTGCCCGACGAGCCATAAGCAAACTTCCAATGACTCGGGGAATATGGCGGCGCGGCATCTTCAAAATGACTACGCGCAGATAAAATCGCAGCTTCGAAAGAAGCATCATCGATCCGCCCATCGGGGAAAAAAGAAACGCTTTGTTTGACCGTACCGATGGAAAAGGATTCAACCCGCTCTATTTCCTGACCTCGTCCTAAAATAAGTTCGGTCGAGCCGCCGCCGATATCCATTACCAAACGGCGTTCGCCCGGCGCAGCGAGTGAACTGGCAACACCCATATAAATTAAGCGCCCTTCTTCTTCGCCCGATATGATTTCTATCGGATAGCCGACCGCCTGCTCGGCCAACGGCAAAAAAGCCGCCGCATTGCGCGCAATTCGCATGGTATTGGTCGCCACTACCCGCACCGCTTCCAGTTCATAACTCTTGATGATTTGCTTGAAGCCTCTGAGCGATTCCAACGCAGCCTGCATCGCAGCGTCGGTCAGATTGCCATCGCTATCGAGGCCGGCAGCCAGTCTAATCTGGTCACGTGCACTCTTAACGACACGAATCGCATCGCCGTCATGCGATCCGATATGCAGGCGAAAACTGTTGGAACCTAAATCTACCGCAGCGTACATATTTTTATTCCGTCTAAAGTATCAATTTTGTGCGAAGCAACAAACCAATTGCGCATGCAGTATATGCGCCAGCGTAGCGTTCAGGGAATGGTTAAAAGCAGTGCCTACCATTGCCGCCATGATAAACGAGCGAGTCAACAATCACGTCATGAAATACGATTGATTGGGGCAATCGCCGCAATAAAATCAACGGCTGGCCCAGTGTAGTCACTCCTTGCAACGACTTGCAAATTCGCTGGGTACCAATGGGCGGAGACATTCGACACAAGCATCAACGTGACTTACCAGTGAAATAGAAATACGTATTTGTAGCGGGAGCAGAAATGCAATCGGGCAGCGCGATGCCGCAACGCAACACCCATACCGGTTCGCACATGCATGACCTTGTCATGGCCGACATATTAAAAACGTCGCAAAACATGCTTAAAATTACATAGACGATCACACTATATTTGGCTTTGCTTCACTCAATTGCCTTATTTGCGTGCAGAATATACTTTACACATTTCAATGATTTCGCCCTACAGGCGCAAGCATCCGGCTTCGGGAAAGTAAAACGGCGAAGTCATTCGAATAGTGAAGATGAGCGATGCCCGGTCGGATAGTGCACAGAAGGGTCAAGACGGCGTCAGGCATCCTTTACTTACAGCATTGACTTTGGCTTCAGGACTTCATCAAGCGGCCATTTCGATGTGATCAATGCGGGCATACAATTGACGAACCCGATAAGTACAGCTGATCGTTTTGCAGCCAGATTCCTGCTGATTCTATTGCCATTTTTTGCGCTAGTTTTGCTGGCCGCACTGTGGTCTGCGGCACTCTACCAGCTGTCGCAAGAGCGAAACGCCGGCATCAAAGAAACTTTAGCTAAAAGCCAATTCCTGACTCGTACCTTTGCCGAACACAGCATCCACATGCTGCATCAGGTCGATCATGCGTCCCAATTATTCAAACTGACGTCGGAGGCGCTCGACAATCAACTGAGCTTGCGCGACTTCACCCGCAAGGACGGCGTACTCAACCATGTCTTGCCACCGGAACTGAATATGGTGATCTCGGTCATCGATCGCCACGGTACGGTCATTGACAGTACCCAGCCGTTTAAACCCGTCAATTTTTCGACCCAGGAGTTTTTTAAAGTGCTGGCGGCGCGCACCACCGATAGCTTGTTCGTAAACACACTGGTAACCGATCCTGAATTGCATCGTTGGGTAATCCAGCTTTCGCGGCGCTTCAATGCGCGCGACGGCAGTTTTGCCGGCATTGTCTTATTCAGTATCGAGCCGACCTATTTCATCGAGGATTTCGACACCGCAGAACTGGGTGCCAATGGCGCCGTCAGCTTCTTTAGCCCCGAAGAAAAATTGAGTATCACACGGGTTAGCGACCAAATCGTGTTTAGTTCGCTGACCGATTTTTTGCCCTTGCCT
>JAZKIX010000108.1:19225-22737 GCA_040384645.1 Pseudomonadota bacterium
AGCGATGGATCAAGTTCGACTGCAATACCCGTTCGACCAGATTCCGCGAATTTTCAGCTCTCGCGCCTTGGTTGAGTATTCGCTGATGACGGTGGTGGGCATCACTGAACAAGAAGCCCTGGGTAAATATTATGACCATCGGCGCATATATTTTTGGTCTTGCACGATTGCGTCCTTATTGATCCTGGGCGTAGCGGTCATGTTGACGCGACAAAGTTATCGCTTGCGCAAAAGCGTGTTGGTTGCCAGGGAAGCGCAAGCCA
This sequence comes from Pseudomonadota bacterium, assembly GCA_040384645.1. Taxonomy (GTDB): domain Bacteria; phylum Pseudomonadota; class Gammaproteobacteria; order Burkholderiales; family Burkholderiaceae_D; genus JAZKIX01. The sequence goes on from JAZKIX010000108.1 coordinate 19,489, forward strand.
CGTTGAGGGCGGCGGCGGATGGTAGTCTCGATAGCTTTTTCATCCTCAAAAGCTGCCGCAATGCACAACGCAACATTGAAGATTTTGTGTTTGCCGACATCAATCAACGGGGCGCCAAACACCTCGGCTTGCCACGAGAAAAAATCATCGGCCAGCGTTTGTGCGAGTTGCGTCCACTCAATCGCAGCGCCGGTTTTTTCGATAAATACGTCAAGGTGGCCGAAACCGGCACGCCACTGGAAGAAGAATTTGAAATCCCCGGCATCAATGGCGAAGCGCAATGGTTGCATCATCAAATCGTTGCCATCCCCGATGGCGTTGCGATCACCACCCGTGATATCAGTGCCCGCAAAAAAGCCGAATTGGAAACCCGCAGCAACCGGATATTTTTGCAATCGATGATTGACTATTTGCCGGTACTGATTTCTGTCAAGAGCGTGCGTCCTGAAAACTTCGGCCAAATGATCGTGTGGAATAAAGCCGCCGAAGTCATTACCGGCTATCCGGCCGATCAAGTGATTGGCAAGAAATGTGGCGACATCTTCCCGCCCGACGTTGTGGCGCGGCATAAGGAACAAGACCAAAAGATGTTGAGTAACCCGATGGTGATCAATCTGGACGACGAACCCTTCCGCCGGCCGGATGGCGCGGTGCATTTCCTGCACACCATCTCGGTACCGTTGTTTGACGACAAGGACCATACGGAATATATCCTCAGTATTTCCGACGATGTCACGGGGCGGCGTCAGCAAGAACTGGAGCTACACAAAAACCAGGCCGAACTGGCCGCGGCCAATGACGCTTCGCCGCTCGGCCTGTTCCGTACCGACGCCAAAGGCAATATCACCTATGTCAATCGCACCTTTGAAGAAATCACCGGGCTGTCGCTGCACCAAGTCGGGAGCGAAGGCTGGCTGAAAGCCATCCACCCCGAGGATCACCAGAAATTGCAAGACGCACGGAATTTATTGCGTCGCAGCCGGCAACCGTATCAAGACGTATTCCGGCTGACCCGCCATGGCAATAAACTGGTCTGGGCGTCGATCAAAATCGCCCCGATCCTGATCGGCGCCGAGATCGAAGGTTATGCCGGTAGCGTTGACGATGTGACCGCCCGCCGCGAATCTGAAATGGCCTTGCGCGAGAGCGAGGCGCGGCTGCGCACCGTGGCCGACACCTTGCCGGCGATGGTGGCCTATATCGACGCCGACGAGCGCTACCGCTTCCATAACCTGGCTTACGAGCGCGACTATGGTATCGATATCCGGCAAGAGCGCGGCAAGACCGTGCGCGAAACTATTACGCCGGAACGTTATACCTTCCTCGAACCCTATATCCGGCGGGTCTTGAAGGGCGAAGCGCTCAGCTTCGAAGACGAGCAAATCAAGGAAGGCGTCTATTACTGTCGCGAAGTGCTGTACATCCCGCAGTTCGCCGAAAACAGCCAGCGCGTAGTCGGATTCCACGTCATGCGGCAAGATGTGACAACGCAAAGACTGGAGGAGCGTCGGCTGCTGCAATTGACGCAACTCGATCCCTTGACCGGGCTGGCCAACCGCGCCGGCTTCCAGCAAAAACTGAACGAGGCGATGAACCTGTCGCGCAATGCCCATGTGCCGATGGCGCTGATGTACCTCGATATCGACCATTTCAAACCGGTCAACGACACCTACGGCCACGATGTCGGCGATGCCTTGCTCAAGGCGTTTTCGCAAAGGCTGGAACAGACCCTGCGCGCCAGCGACACCATCGCCCGCCTCGGCGGCGACGAGTTCACCATCATCATGGATAAAATCGGCAAGCTCGACGATGCCGCCGCCATCGCAGAAAAAGTGGTTGGCGTCATGCAAGCGCCGTTCGAATTGGACGGCATCGTGGTCTCGGTATCGGTCAGCATCGGCATGGCGTTTTACCAAGGCCGCGAAATCAGCGCCGATGCCTTGATCAAACAAGCCGATGTCATGCTGTATCAAGCCAAACAGGCCGGGCGCAATACCTATCGGGTGGCAGAATTCGAGGCGTGAAGTTGGCCTTGAAGTTGACTTTTAAGTTCTGCCCAATTTCACAGCGCCATTTCACCCCAAAAAGCATTTTTTAGGTTCGAATATACTAGGCCGAGTATTTTAAGTCCGCCTTATTTTACCTGCGGGAGAAGGAATGTTTTGCACTATACTCCCGCAAACATTCGATTCAGACAGACACTTTATGAGCACACCCAGCCCCATCATCCATTGGCAAGAAGCCGGTCAAGACCATAGCGCGCACTGGCGCTCCGAAAGCGGCGCAGCGCCACCAAAACGCGTGGTAATCGCCGATGACCGCCTCAATGCCGACAGCGCTTACCGGCTGGCGTGCGAAGGCACTGCCCTGCTCTGGCGCGGCGACTTTCAAAATGCACGGCAATTGCTACAAGCACTGGCGCGCCGCGTCGATAGCACGCCAGTCAAAAAAGCCAAGCGCGCCAAAACCAAGACTGAAGAATCGATCACCATAACGTCGCCCTCGCACGCCTTCAACCTGCACCGGCAGGCACAATCGCAACGGGCGCGCACGCTGGCCATGTTGCTCATTCCGTTCGATGCCGACTACAGCATCCCGCTGCGCCGCGCACCGGACGTCAAACTGGCTTGCAATGAAGCCTACGGCAAAGGCACTGAGCCTTTCGTTGCGTCGCTACGTGAATTACTGGGCGTGGTGGGTGCGCACGAATGGCGCAAGAATGGGGTCGAGATCGCCGCCTTGGGTCAGAAGATTCATCCGCACTACGGCGTGTTTTCGCCGATCCGTGGCGAATATCTGGGCCTGATTGCCGAGGCGCCACTGCCGTCGCAAGAACTGGCTTTCGATATCGGCACCGGCACCGGTGTGATTGCCGCCCTGCTGGCAAAACGCGGCGTGGCACGCATTGTCGCCACCGACCAAGACCCACGGGCGCTGGCTTGCGCCCGGGAAAATCTGCACCGACTGGATTTGCAAGCGCAGGTAAACATCCAGGCCACCGACTTATTCCCCGAAGGACGTGCGCCTTTAATCGTCTGCAATCCGCCGTGGCTACCGGCGCGCGCCAACTCCCCCATCGAGCACGCCATCTACGACCGCGAAGAGGCCGCCTGCGCGCGCGAGGACCAGCCACAGCGCCGGCGCGTCGTCTCCGAACGGCGACAGCGCCGACGTCACGAGCACGGGCAGGGGCTTCCACGCCGGGCCGGCGGTCGTCGTCAACGCCTGATCGGTCGATCCGCGACGCGC
>JAZKIX010000108.1:22747-40174 GCA_040384645.1 Pseudomonadota bacterium
CTACGATCCTGACAGCCGCATGTTGCGCGGCTTTCTGGCCGGTCTGGCAGCGCATTTGACACCCAAGGGCGAAGGCTGGCTGATTTTGTCCGATTTGGCCGAACACTTGGGATTGCGCTCACGCGCCGAATTGCTGGCTTGGATCGAAGCGGCTGGTTTGAAAGTGATTGGACGGCTGAATGTCAAGCCGCATCATCCAAAGGCCAGCGATGCCAGCGATACGCTGCATGCGGCGCGGGCGGCTGAGGTGACATCGTTGTGGCGTTTGGCGGTCAAGTAATAATCTTACGCATATCCCTAGACCGGCTGTAGCCTGGTTTATAGGGAGGGTGCTTCATGGGTTGGGCTTCGGCCCGACAAAGTCTTCTTCTACTGCATCGCCGCAAGTCGGGTTAAAACCGACCTACAGGCCTGGGTCTGCGTTTCAGCTAGCTAAGCTAAGTTAAGTTAAGTTAGCGTTCACGGAAAACGCCTTATTCCTCGTGCTGAAAGCGCCTGCGTTCTGCTTCTTCATCGCGCGCCAGTCGCATCTCGCGCAATACCGCGCCGACATCGGCGGGCCGGCGATCCTGCGCCACACGGCCACTCAAAGGCGTGTCTGGCGTCAGGGCGCCGGCTTGATACAGCTTCCAGATTTCCTTGCCGTACTGGCTATGCAATAACTTCGGGGCAAAGGTGCCGAAGAAGTTCGCCAGATTTTCCACATCGCGCTCCAGCATGACTTCCGCGCCGGAACTGCTGGCGGCGTCGATGGCTTGCGGCAGGTCGATGATGACCGGGCCAAATTCATCCACCAGAATGTTGTACTCAGATAAATCGCCATGGATCAAGCCGGCGCATAGCATCAAGACCACTTGATGTATCAACACTGCGTGGTATTCCAACGCCAGTTTTTCAGTCAAAGCCACTTCAGCCAGGCGCGGCGCGGAATTGCCGGCGGCATCGGTGATCAGGTCCATCAACAACACGCCTTCGAAGCAAATGTATGGCTTCGGTACCCGCACGCCAGCAGCGGCCAAGCGGTACAGCGCATCGACTTCGGCGTTTTGCCAGACTTCTTCCTGCATCTTGCGGCCGTAAGCGGTGCCTTTTTCCATGGCGCGCGCTTGCCGGCTGTTTTTGACTTTGCGGCCTTCCTGATACGAGACGGCCTGGCGAAAACTGCGCTGATTGGCTTCTTTGTAGACCTTGGCGCAACGGATTTCTTCGCCGCAGCGCACCACGTAGACGGTGGCTTCCTTGCCGCTCATCAATTGGCGCATCACTTCGTCGATCAGTCCCTCGTCAACAAGCGGCTGGATTCTTTTTGGGGTTTTCATAATTTACAACGCGAAAAATGTGAAATAGCGCGGGCAGCATGCATGCTGTACAAATCTGGAGCCCAGATAGTATCAAGATGTGCTGCATTGCGGCAGATGATTCTTAATAGGTCAATAAGAAAATGGACGCTGCGATGCAAAGAAGGGCGATGAACTGCCTGGAACAAGGCTTTAAACAAGAAAATATACTGCCAGCAGTATTAAATTTGATGCTTAATATCCGTGCGGGATTGGCATGAATTTGGCATATACCCCCTATAAATAACAAATATTACGGGTAAATTTGCTGCGAAAATTTCGCCTAGTCCACTGACGGACGAAACGAAGTTTCCGCAGCTTGATTAGCTACAGGCCATAACAACGGCCCCAACTCTACAAAGCCTCAAACACCAGCGCCCCATTACGCACATTGATCGGAATCACGTCGTTCGGCCCAAACTTACCTTGCAAGATCAGCTTGGAAATCGGATTTTCAATCAATTGCTGGATCGCCCTTTTCAATGGCCGTGCGCCATACACCGGATCGAAACCGGCTTCGGCGATTTTTTGCAACGCCACTTCCGACATGTCGAGCCCCATATCCATCTTGGCCAGACGCCGCTCCAGAATGGCCAGCTGCACTTTAGCAATTGCGCCGATATTTTTTTCATCGAGCGCATGGAACACCACGATCTCGTCGATACGGTTGATGAATTCGGGACGGAAATGCTCGCGCACTTCTGCCATGACAGCCATCTTGATGACCGCCGGTTCACTGCCTTCCATCGCCTGGATCTTGTGTGAGCCGAGGTTAGACGTCATCACGATCACGGTATTTTTAAAATCCACCGTGCGGCCCTGGCCATCGGTCATGCGGCCATCGTCCAGCACTTGCAGCAAGACATTGAAGACATCGCTATGCGCCTTTTCGATTTCATCGAACAAGATCACGCTATACGGTTTGCGCCGCACTGCCTCGGTCAGGTAACCGCCTTCGTCATAACCGACATAACCGGGCGGCGCGCCGATCAATCGCGCGACTGAATGCTTCTCCATGAATTCGCTCATGTCGATACGGATCAGGGATTCTTCGGTATCGAATAAGAACGAGGCCAGCGCCTTGCACAACTCGGTTTTACCGACCCCGGTCGGCCCGAGGAACATAAAGGAACCATACGGCCGGTCCGGATCGCCCAAGCCGGAACGCGAGCGCCGGATCGCATCCGACACGGCGACAATCGCTTCGTGCTGGCCCACCACGCGCCGGTGCAATTCGTCTTCCATATGCAACAGCTTTTCACGCTCGCCCTGCATCATGCGCGAGACTGGGATGCCAGTGGCACGCGATACCACTTCGGCGATTTCTTCCGCACCAACCTGGGTGCGGAGCAGCTTCGGTTTGCCTGCGGTGGCGGCGCCGGTATCGGCTTGCTTGAGCTGCGCTTCCAGCTCCGGCAACTTGCCGTATTGCAGCTCGGACACCTTTTGCCAATCGCTGGCGCGGGTCGCTTCTTCCATTTGCTGCCGAATGTTTTCGATCTCTTCCTTGATGTGGGTACTGCCCTGCACCACGGCTTTTTCGGCCTTCAGGATTTCTTCCAGATCGTTGTATTCACGTTGCAATTTAACGATTTCTTCCTCGATTAAACCGAGGCGGCGGTGTGAGGCATCGTCCTTTTCTTTCTTGACCGCTTCGCGTTCGATTTTCAGCTGGATCAGGCGCCGCTCCAGCTTGTCCATCACTTCTGGCTTGGAGTCGATTTCAATCTTGATTTTGGATGCTGCTTCATCGATCAGGTCGATGGCTTTGTCAGGCAAAAAGCGGTCGGTGATATAGCGGTGCGACAGCTCGGCGGCCGCAATGATGGCGGCGTCGGTGATTTCGACCTTGTGATGCAATTCGTATTTATCCTGTAACCCGCGCAGGATCGCCACGGTGGCTTCGACCGAGGGTTCATCGACTAGAATTTTCTGGAAACGCCGTTCCAGCGCGGCGTCTTTTTCAATGTATTTGCGGTATTCATCAAGCGTGGTGGCGCCGACGCAATGCAACTCTCCGCGTGCCAGCGCGGGTTTGAGCATATTGCCGGCATCCATTGCGCCTTCGGCCTTGCCGGCGCCGACCATGGTGTGCATTTCATCGATAAAGACGATGGTCTGGCCTTCATCCAGCGCCAATTCTTTCAACACCGCTTTCAGACGCTCCTCAAACTCGCCGCGGTATTTGGCACCGGCCAGCAACGCCGCCATATCGAGCGACAGCACGCGTTTTCCCTTGAGCGATTCAGGCACTTCGCCATTGACGATGCGTTGCGCCAGACCTTCCACAATCGCGGTCTTGCCGACGCCGGGTTCGCCGATTAGGACTGGATTATTTTTGGTGCGGCGCTGCAAGACCTGGATCGCGCGCCGGATTTCGTCATCGCGCCCGATCACCGGATCGAGCTTGCCCTTGCGGGCGCGTTCAGTCAGGTCGAGCGTGTATTTTTTGAGGGCTTCGCGCTGGCCTTCGGCTTCGGCCGAATTGACATTGGCGTCGCCACGCACGGCAGTAATCGCCGCTTCCAATGCCTTGCGCGTGAGGCCGTTTTCCCGCGCCAGTTTGCCGGCGTCGGATTTGTCTTCTGCCATCGCCAGCAGCACCATTTCGCTGGCGATGAACTGGTCGCCGCGTTTTTGTGATTCCTTGTCGGCCAGATTCAATAGCGATACCAGATCGCGGCTGACCTGCACTTCGCCACCGGTGCCGGACACTTTGGGCAACCGCTCCAACGATGCTTTCAGCGCTGTGCTGAGCGCAGCGACATTGGTGCCAGCCCTTTGCAAAATCGACCGCGCGCTGGCGTCGTCTTGGTTAAGCAATGCCAGCAATAAATGGACTGGTTCGATATACGGATTGTCATTGCCAACCGACAGGCTTTGCGCATCGGCGAGGGCTTCTTGGAGTTTGGTAGTGAGTTTGTCTTGGCGCATGGGAGCCTCCGAATGATTCAATTAGATAAACAGATGGGGCTTTGTACCCCTGCTTTCAAGAACGACGCGGCACGGAATTGACATAATCCAGTCAGAAAGTTTCCAGGCGGCAAATGTTGCTCAAGACCAAGGTAGTAATGTAACAAGGATCAAGATGACAAACTTTCTATGGCAATTCCCAAGTTTTCGACAATGCAGCTTTTTCTGGAAAACAAGTTTCACCAAAGTCCGACAAAAATTTTAAGCGCGATCAGGTCTGAATCACTAGCTGGCTTGTTCGCATGAATACTTCCCCCCATCCTTTGGAGTATCACCATGAACACGCAATTGGCAGCTAAATCTGAATTGGCCTATCGCCCAGATGCACAACTTCCCGGTCTTTTTTCCCTGCCCGTCAAAGCGACCAAGCAAGAACGGCTGCCCTTCACAGTACGTCTGGTGCGCAGCCAGGATGATTTGGACAAAGCGGTGCATATTCGTCACGCTGCCTACGCGCGCCATGTGCCTGAGTTCGCACAATCGCTCAAGCAGGCAGAACAGAAGGACGGCGAAACCGGCGTAGTCATCTTGCTGGCGGAATCGAAATTGGATGGTTCGCCGCTAGGCACCATGCGGATTCAAAGCAATCAATACAAACCACTGGCCTTGGAACAATCCGTCACCCTGCCGCACTGGTTGCAAGACCGCTCGCTGGCTGAGGCCACGCGTTTAGGGGTAACCGATGAAAAGACGGGACGCTTGGTGAAAACCGTCTTGTTCAAGGCTTTCTATTTGTATTGCGTCCAAAACGACATTGAATGGATGGTGGTCACTGGGCGGGCGCCGATCGACCGCCAATACGAGCGCTTAATGTTCAAGGATGTTTATCCTGAGCTAGGCTATATTCCCTTGCCACACGTAGGCAATATGCTGCACCGGATCATGTCATTTTCCGTCAACTCTGCCGAATCAAACTGGGCAGCAGCCCAACATCCAATGTTTGACTTCATATTTCGTACTCACCATCCTGATATTGACGTCGGCTCCGATGTGGGAAACGCCCCGGACAAAATGAATAAACACGTGTCGCGCCCTATAGAATTTAACAAAAATACCGCTAATCAAATATAAATTCGAACCTGCATTGCTTTTGGCAGGTTTAAACTCCGTCTCAATCATGCAATGTATTTTTTGAGATTAGTACATTGCATGTCAAACTAAGTTAATTTCCTGTCAAAGTAAAAATCTTATGCTGAAAGCTTTTGCATTTTGTAAAGCGTGGGGTGAACTTATACACAATAGAACAGAGTCGTTCTTATCCATTATTTCTACATATGCATTTCCGATCATCATAGGATGCATCTCGGTTTACGCACTCTTTAACTGGCCTGCCAGCGCCCCCCCAACTAACGCACAACAAACGCGATTTCAGGTATTGGTACCCGGTACCGGTACTGGGTCGCTGGCGCCTGAAAATGCTTTGAAGTTGCTAAAACAATCTCAAAGCACTGTTTTTATCGACACACATCTTTCCGAGGCACCATTTTGGTTCGCCTTCCTTGCACCAGCCATAGCCCCCGAAACCACATCAATTATTGAACTGCCTTCGCGCCATGCAAATGAATTGAGTTGCTGGGATGGCACAACATTTCAATTATTAGGTAGGGCTGATCGCGCTACCAAAAGCAAAAATGTGTCTCAAGTAAAGGCGGGGTATGCCTTAACACTTACCAAAGCCGAGTCGGAAAAACAAATATTATGTTCGGCTACATTTATCGGGCCGGCACGATTATCACTTGTGCAATGGAATGCGGAGGACATACAGATTAATTCGCAAGTGTTTCAACGCAAGGCTGGACTGGTTGAAGGCGGACTAATCGTTTTAGCGATGTTCGTCCTGATCACTGCATTTATTAATCGCGACGTTACCTACGTTTTATTTGCCACTTGGCTGATCTTGAATTTACGCATGGCGGCTCTTTCAGCTGGCTGGGACACCGAATGGCTTGGTTTTGAAGTTCCGCAAAAATTTCTGTTTGTCGCGCGTCCAATTACGATTGCAGCTTATTACGTGCTGACGATCATATGGTTTAAAACGCTGTTTCGTGATGATTTAAAGGAGATTGGATACCCATTTCTACTTAATTTTGCGCAATCAACCTGCCTGCCTATTTTATGCATGTCGATTTTGCTCCCGTACCAACTATTTCTGCCGCTAGTGTGGGTAGTTTCCGCTGTCAATATCGTGGTATTGACCTTCTATTTAATAAGAATCCTGATAAAGAGACGTTCCCGAGTCGCTATGTGGTATGCCGCATCGCTAGGCATTACCTTGTATGCCAGTTTGTACGAAGTGCTGTCCGCCGCGCTTGGCGTAAGGGGTATGATCGGCTCGATCAACAGCGTCACAGCCGCCTTGTCGTCTACCTTATTGGCGGCATTGGCAATTGCAGAAAGAATGCGGCTCGAACACGACCAACGGCTGGAAGCACAAGCTGAGGTGGAACATACCTATGAAGCAATGCCAATTGGCTTGTTCACGCTCGATACCCACGGCCAATTCATCAGCGCCAACCCAGCTCTGCAAGCGATGCTCGGCACCCGGTTAGAACCGGACAACGCCACCTTCTGGATCGAATATTTTGGCGTCGAGGCATGGGCGCAATTGCATCATCAAGTCACAACCCAAGCCGATGGCATGATCGAACTGAAAGGTAAGGAAGACGCTAACGGAGAAGCCCGGCGCTATATGGTCAAGGCAACACTGGCCCGCGGCAAGATCGAAGGGTCGTTGCAAGACGTGACCGAACAGTCAAAGGCGACAGAAGATTTGCATTTCATGGCCAATAACGATCCCCTGACCAAGGTTTTCAACCGGCGCGGCATCGAAAAAGTATTTGCCAACGCCATGCTGGCGCTGGCCGAAGGCAAGCCGCTGACGATGGCCTTCCTCGATCTAGATCGCTTCAAGCTGATCAATGACTTATTCGGCCATAGCGCCGGCGATGAAGTGTTAAAGCAAGTGTGCCAGCGTATTTCAAGCCAGCTTTCCGGCGCCCAGCAGATGGGCCGGGTCGGCGGCGATGAATTTCTTATCTTGCTACCCGACACTGCCGTGGCCGAAGCCACAGCCATTTGCCGCCAAGTGATCAACTGTATCGGTACCTTGCCGTACCGGGTGGGCGACAAGGCGTTACAAGTCCGCTCTTCCATCGGCCTGATCGAGGTCAATCCCGGCACGCTGATCAAAAACGCCGTGTCGGCCGCCGACCGCGCCTGTCGTGAGGCCAAGGCTGGCAAGAATGAGGGATTGGTGGTCTATGAAAAAAATGCCAGCGTGTTTTGCGAGCGCGAGGCAGAACTCGACCTTGTGACGCGCTTGTCGTCCAGCACTGCGACCGACAGCCTGTTCCTCGACATGCAACCGATCATGTCACTGAGCGCCCCGCATGAATCGCTCAATTTTGAAGTCTTGCTGCGCATGCGCGACCTCGACGGCAGCGTGATCCCGGCTGGCCGCATCATCGGTGCCGCCGAAAATAGTGGCTTGATCGGCATGATCGACCGCTGGGTGTTATCGACCACCTTGAACTGGCTCGACGCCAATTTTGACGAATTGCCCAATACCCGTTTTGTTTGCATGAACCTGAGCGGCGCCTCGCTCAATGACGAGCGTTTTGTTCAGGATGCCTACGCCATGCTGGCCAATCACAGCCGCGTCGCCCAACGTCTATGCATGGAAATCACCGAAAGCGTCGCCCTGCATGACCTGGAAAACACCCGCCGCTTCATCGACAAAGTGCGCAGTTATGGGGTCAAAGTGGCGCTCGACGATTTTGGCGCCGGTTATACCTCGTTCTCCTACCTGAAAGAATTGCCAGCCGATTTGCTAAAAATCGATGGTAATTTCATCGTCAATATGAATGCCCATCCCGCCAATATCGCCATCGTCGAAGCCATCATCAGCCTTGCGCGCAATCTCGGCATGAAAACCATCGCAGAGTGGGCCGAAGACAATGCCACCGTACAAACCCTGGTCGAAATCGGCGTCGATTATGTGCAGGGCTATGCCATCGCCCGTCCACAAACACCTAGCGCCATCCTGGCAGCCAAATCAGGCGCCAGCTTCGTTAAAAATCCGGAATTGGCGCGTTATCTGCAATTGATCGGCAAGGCTGACGATACGTCTTTGTCCTTAGAATTGGTGGAACAGGCACGGTATAAGAAGATGCATTGATGTGATTGGCCGGAATGGCATATTAGGGGGGGGTATAGGCAATAACACCGCTTCTCCCGCACGTATTCATTGCGCCTTTAAAAATACCCCCACCAGTATTTTTTCCGCTTCGACAGCCTTCAAACCAGTCCCAGCAAGCACTTGGCAATCTCCAGATCGCTAGGCAACGTGACTTTCAGATTGCACAAATGCCCTTCCACCAGCGAGGGCGTCAAACCTAAAGCCTCGATTGCGCTGGCTTCATCGGTGACATGTTCCACCTCTTGCAAGGCGCGTCGCAGCAATGGGTAGCGGAACATTTGCGGCGTTTGCGCCAGCCACAAACCTTCGCGGGCGATGGTTTGCACCCGACTCGCATCTTGTCGTTTGACCGTATCGACCACCGGCAAGGCCAATAAGCCACCGACTGCGTGCTCGCCAATGGCATCGATCAATTTGTGGATCAGCATCGGCGTCAATCCGGGACGCGCTGCATCGTGTACCAGCACCCAGTCGTCATCGGCTAGAGTAGCCTGGATCGCGTCCAGGCCGTTCATCACTGAGTCCTTGCGGGTCGCACCGCCGCAACGCAGCACGGTAACCCGTGCCAGCCCGGCCGGCACCACCTCATCGATAAAAGCATCGTCCGCGCTGACCACGACGTAGGTATGATTAATCGCAGCATTGGCCAGAAAAGCATCGACCGCATAGCGCAGGATGGCTTTGCCGGCGATGTGCAAATATTGCTTGGGGCAATATGCCCCCATGCGGGCGCCGACGCCGGCGGCGGGAATCAGGGCAAAGTAACGGGAGTGGGACATTACAAGTTGGGCGCCAAAAGTGATTTGTGTGGTTTGTGGGTGCGTTTGCTTGCGTTTATGACGAACGGTTATGACTAAGTTTGCCGGTGGCATTCGCTCTAGCAGCGGCGTGCTTTGCCAACATGAGCGCAACAAGGCATCGTTTATAATTGCGGCTGTGATTTTAACCGCCATCGCCCGTTTTCATGCCGGCTTTCAGGCGGTTTGTAATTTTTACCTACCCGATCTTCCTGTCTGAAATTTGTACCTGTTAGCTGCACCGTTTCCTTCCACGGCGCAGCCGTTTTTGCTCCTGTTTTTGCGTTCTTATCTTGTACCTATTCGTACCCCGCTGTCGTCACCGGATCATCGCTGCATGTCTTTCGACCTGAAAAAATCTTTACCAAAATCCGGCACCCGCTTCGCCCTGCCCGCCTTGCACGGCTCTGCCGATGCCTATGTGATCGCGCAAGCGGCTGCCACGCTGAAATCCGAAAAACGCATGCTGGCGGTGGTCGTCGCCAATGCCAGCGACGCCCAGCGCTTGCTGGATGAAATCCCGTGGTTTGGCACCGATGCAAAGAATCCCTTGCGCTGCCATTTGCTGCCCGATTGGGAAACCCTGCCCTACGATGCCTTTTCCCCGCATCAAGACCTGGTGTCGGAACGGCTGGCAACTTTATATGAAATTCAAAACGGTCAATGCGATGTCTTGATCGTGCCCGCCACCACGGCGCTGGTGCGAATCGCGCCGCCCTCTTTCCTCGCCGCATATACTTTCTTCTTCAAGCAAGGTGAAAAGCTCGATGAAACACGGCTCAAGACGCAATTGACGCTGGCCGGTTATACCCATGTCTCACAAGTGATGTCGCCCGGCGAGTACTCGGTGCGTGGCGGCTTGATCGACCTGTTCCCGATGGGATCGAGCTTGCCGTACCGGCTCGACCTGTTTGGCGATACGATTGAAACCATCCGCACTTTTGATGCCGATACCCAGCGCTCGCTGTATCCGGTCAAGGAAGTGCGCTTGCTGCCGGGGCGTGAATTCCCGATGGATGAAAAAGGCCGCACCGCTTTTCGCAACCGCTGGCGCGAAACCTTCGAGGGCGATCCGTCGCGCTCGATTGTCTACAAAGACATTAGCAGCGGCATCGCCTCGGCCGGAATTGAATATTATCTACCGTTGTTTTTCGAGCAAACCGCCACGCTGTTTGAATACTTGCCGGCGGACGTCACGTTCACGCTGGTCGGCGATATCGATGGCGCGATCAAGCGTTTCTGGAGCGACACCCAATCGCGCTACAAGTTTTTAAAGTCCGACCGCGAGCGCCCGCTGCTGGCGCCGGAAGCTCTGTTTCTCACCGATGAAGATTTTTTCACGCTGGCCAAGCCGTATGGGCGCTGGATCGTCACGCATAGCGACGCCGCTTCGGAACTGTCGAGCCCGATTCCGAATATCGCGGTCAATCGCCGCATCGACGATCCACTCACCAATCTGCGCTCGTATTTATTGCAGAGCAAGAAGCGTGTGATGATTTGCGCCGAATCGAATGGCCGGCGCGAAACACTGCAGCAATACTTCAACGAATACGATCTCAAGCTGACGCCGTGCGAAGGCTTCGAGGGCTTTCAATATTCGGATGCCAAACTGATGCTGGGCGTGGCGCCGCTGCACGCCGGTTTCGAGTTATTCACGCCCGATGGCAACCTGGTTTTCATCACTGAAACCGAGTTGTATGCCGGTTCCGGGCGGCGTGCCGGCAAGAAAAAGCAAGAAGGCGCGACCCAGGTCGAGTCGATGGTGCGCGATCTGTCGGAGTTGAAAATCGGCGATCCGGTAGTTCACATCAATCATGGCATCGGTCGTTACATGGGTCTCACCAGCATGGACTTGGGCGATGGCGAGACCGAATTCCTGCATCTGGAATACGCCAAGGAAACCAAGCTATATGTGCCGGTATCGCAACTGCACGTCATCTCGCGATATTCCGGCGCCTCGCCGGAAGACGCGCCCTTGCATGCACTCGGTTCCGGCCATTGGGAAAAAGCCAAACGCAAGGCCGCGCAGCAAGTGCGCGACACCGCCGCCGAATTGCTCAACCTGTACGCCCGCCGCGCCTTGCGCCAGGGCCATTCTTTCGAATATTCGGCGCACGATTACGAGCGTTTTGCCGACAGCTTCGGCTTTGAAGAAACCCCGGACCAGGACGCCGCCATCAGCGCCGTGATCAAGGACATGACCGGCGGCAAACCGATGGATCGGCTGGTGTGCGGCGATGTCGGTTTTGGCAAGACCGAAGTCGCCCTGCGCGCCGCGTTCATTGCGGTCATGGGAGGCAAGCAAGTGGCGATTCTGGCGCCGACCACGCTGCTGGCCGAGCAACATGCGCAGACTTTTGCCGACCGCTTCTCTGATTGGCCAGTGCGCATTGCCGAACTGTCGCGCTTTCGTAGTGGCAAGGAAATCACCGCCGCCATCAAAGGCATGGCCGACGGCACCATCGATATCGTGATCGGCACCCACAAGCTGCTGTCTGACGATGTCAAATTTTCGCGCCTCGGTCTGGTCATCATCGATGAAGAACATCGTTTCGGCGTGCGCCAGAAAGAAACCCTGAAAGCCTTGCGCGCTGAAGTCGATGTCTTGACCCTGACCGCGACGCCAATCCCGCGCACGCTCGGCATGGCGCTGGAAGGCTTGCGCGACTTTTCCATCATCGCGACCGCGCCACAAAAACGGCTGGCGATCAAGACCTTCGTGCGTAGCGAAAACGAATCGATCATCCGCGAAGCCTGCCTGCGCGAACTGAAACGCGGCGGTCAGGTGTACTTTCTGCACAATGAAGTTGAAACCATCCAGAACCGTTTCGCCATGCTGCAAGAACTATTGCCGGAAGCGCGTATCGCGGTCGGCCACGGCCAAATGCACGAGCGTGACCTGGAAAAAGTGATGCGCGATTTCGTTGCGCAACGTTTCAATATCCTGCTTTGCACCACCATCATCGAAACCGGGATCGATGTCCCGACCGCCAACACCATCATCATGCATCGCGCCGATAAATTCGGCCTGGCGCAACTGCATCAACTGCGTGGCCGGGTCGGCCGCTCGCATCATCAGGCCTATGCCTATCTGCTGGTGACCGACGTGCAAGGTTTGACCAAGCTGGCGCAGCGCCGGTTGGATGCGATTCAACAGATGGAAGAATTGGGCAGCGGCTTTTACCTCGCCATGCACGATCTGGAAATCCGCGGCGCCGGCGAAGTATTGGGCGACAACCAATCCGGTGAAATGCACGAGATCGGCTTCCAGCTCTATTCCGACATGCTTAATGAAGCGGTGCGTTCGCTCAAGAATGGCAAGGAACCCGACCTCGCCGCGCCGCTCTCGACCACTACGGAAATCAATCTGCATGTGCCGGCGCTGTTGCCAAGCGACTTTTGCGGCGACGTGCATGAGCGGCTGTCGATCTACAAACGTCTGGCCAATTGTGAGACGCAAGGCAAGATCGACGACTTGCAAGAAGAAATGATCGACCGTTTCGGCAAACTGCCCGATCCGGTCAAGGCATTGGTCGAAACGCACCGCCTGCGGGTATCGGCCAAGACGGTCGGTATCATCAAGATCGATGCCCACGGCGAAGCGGCAGTGTTGCAATTCATGCCCAAGCCACCGTTCGAGGCGATCCGTATCATCGAGCTGATCCAGAAAAATCGCCATATCAAACTGAATGGTCAAGACAAGTTGCGCATCACCGCCAATATGCCCGATCTGGCCGCCCGCGTGGCTCAGATCAAGACCACGATCCGCGCCCTGAGCACCTAGAACAATTCACTTCGTACTATTTACCTTATTTCTTATGCTCAATTTGATCCTGCAAGGCTTGCACACCGACGTCGCCACCATCGAACACGTCGCCGCCATATCAAACATCGTCTTAGCCAAATCCCACACCACTATTGGCACTAGCGTATTTCGCTGCGAAGATGTGACGTTTTCCGACGACATCAAGACATTGGTCGAGAAACGCGCGTTGCGGGCGCAGCTCGACGCGACATTCGTTGAATCCGAGCGCAAGTTGTCGGAATTCAAGCTGCTGGCGATGGACATGGATTCGACCCTGATCACCATCGAATGCATCGATGAAATCGCCGACATGCAAGGGCTGAAACCGCAAGTGGCGGCGATTACCGAAGCGGCCATGCGCGGCGAAATCGAATTCAAGGAAAGCCTGACCCGGCGCGTGTCCCTGCTGGCCGGCCTGGATGCCAGCGCCCTACAGCGCGTCTACGACGAGCGCCTGCAGCTGTCGATGGGCGCCGAACCGATGCTGGCCGCGATTAAAGCTGCCGGCATCAAAACACTGCTGGTATCGGGCGGCTTTACCTTCTTTACCGACCGTATGAAGGCACGCTTGGGCCTCGATTACACCCATTCCAACCAGCTCGAAATCATCGACGGCAAATTGACCGGCCGCGTAGTCGGCGGCATCGTCGATGCCGAAGAAAAGAGACGCACAGTCGAACGCGTTTGCCTGGAACTGGGCATCACGCCGCAAGAAACCATCGTCATGGGCGATGGCGCCAATGACTTGAAAATGATGAGCATCGCCGGTCTGTCGGTCGCTTTCCGCGCCAAGCCGGTGGTACGGGCGCAAGCCGATGTGGCTTTGAATTTTGTTGGGCTGGATGGCATTTTGGCGCTTTTGGGGTAAAAATATACTCCCTAGTGTATTTTTAAAGGTGCTTTAAAGATGTGCGGGATCGGCATTGTTTATGCCTATACCCCCTCAATTTCAATGTAAACAAGTGTAATCACACATGATTAACATCCTCGATGCTGACCTTCACAACCCGGTTCATGCCAGCGCCTTGCTGCTCCTGCTTAATCAATATGCCTGCGATCCGATGGGCGGCAGCGCACAGTTATCGGACTACGCCCAAGCCAACCTGATCGACCAACTGCGCCAACGCCGCAACGTCCGCGCAGTGCTAGCTTTTGTCGATGAAGCACCGGCAGGACTAGCGATTTGCATCGAAGGATTTTCTACTTTCGCCTGCAAGCCGCTGCTCAATATTCACGACCTGGCAGTGAGTGAACAATTTCGCGGCATGGGAATCGGCAAACGCTTGATCGAACGCGTCGCGCAGATTGCACTATCGCTCGATTGCTGCAAGATCACGTTGGAAGTTTTACAGGGCAATCATGCCGCGCAGGCGCTGTATAAATCGTGCGGATTTGCCGGGTATGCGCTTGATCCGAAGATGGGGACGGCGGTGTTTTTGCAGAGGAAACTGAGATTGGATTTGTAGCCGCGATCTAACTCAGATCGGGGCCGGTGGTTACCTGGCCACTAGCCGAAACCGCAAATCCAGCCCATCTTCCACCCGCATCGCCCCGCCCAATACGGAGAACGGCACTATCCCAAAATCTGTCTGATTGAACGACAGGCGTCCCGTTATCACCATCCGGCCTGCATTATTTTCAATCTGTGCCGGCACTTCAAATATGCGCTTGACGCCATGCAAGTTGATCGCTACTTGCAGATTGGGCTGCACCGGATCGGCGCGTGTAATGCCGATCAGGACAGTGGGGAAACGCGCCGCCTCCAACACTTTATTGAGCATGTTCTGGCGCGTGCCTTCGATGGCGTCTAGCGATGGCTGGGTATCGAAACCGGCTTCGGCGCGCAGGGCGGGTTCATCGACGACGAGCTGGTCGAGCTGGATAATCAGGTCAGCACGGCCAGCCTCGGGGTCGATGAAGCCGCGGATATCGTGTGCAGCGACGACGTGATTGTGGCCTAAATGGGCTAGGCGGCCGCCGCGATGCACTTCGATCACGACGATGGAATCGGTGGTGTCGATTTGCAAGACTTTGCGGCCTTGGGTCTGGGCTTGGCGGTAATAGTCTTCGGGGAAGGTGGCGGTGGCTTCGAGAGCGGGCGCGACTGTCGGGATTGTTGGCGGTGCGCTGCAACTTGCTAACAGGAGCAGACAGGCTAACGAAAGAGAAAATAGATTCAAACGGATTGGCATGTTGTCTCCACTATGGGTTTCTCTGTCATCTGAGGCAGCGATTCATTTTGTCGACGCCACTGGTGGTCTCCTCCCCTTTCAAGGGGGAGGTTGGGAGGGGGATGGGTTTCGGTGGCTTCGATGCATAGCATAAGAAACCCATCCCCACCCTAGCCCTCCCCTTGAAAGGGAGGGGACTAAAACCAGTGGCGTCGACAAAATGAATCGTTGCCGCAATACTCAAACCAACTCAAACACCGCCATCGATTCCACATGCGAAGTATGTGGAAACATATTGATGACGCCCGCTTTTTTCAAAACATAGCCACCTTCATGCACCAGCAAAGCAGCATCGCGTGCCAGGGTCGACGGGCTGCAAGACACATAGACGATCCGTTTCGGCTTGAATTCCGGGTGACTTGCACCGAGTTTGACGATCGCCTCGCACAGCGCCATGGCGCCGTCGCGCGGCGGGTCGATCAACATACGGTCGAATTTGCCGAGCGCGACCAAATCTTCCGCAGTGACTTCAAACAAGTTACGGGTGCTAAACGATGTCTTGGCAGACAGGCCGTTGGCGACCGCGTTTTCTTGTGCGCGTTCGGTCAGGATGGCGCTGCCTTCGATGCCGACCACTTCGCGCGCCATGGTCGCTATCGGCAGGGTGAAGTTGCCTAGGCCACAGAACAGGTCGGCGATGCGTTCGTCCGGCTGGGCGTCGAGCAGTTGCAATGCGCGGGCCACCATGATGCGGTTGATGTGGTGGTTGACTTGGGTAAAGTCGGTCGGCTTGAAGGGCATCTTAACGCCGAATTCGGGCAGCAAATAATGCAGGTTGTTACCTTCAGGGTAATACGGCACGGCCGTTTCCGGCCCCTTGGTTTGTAGCCACCATTGGATTTTGTAGTGATCGGCGAAGGCTTTGAGTTTGACCTCATCGTCCTCAGTCAAGGGTGCCATGATGCGCAAAACCATGGCGGTCACGTCTTCGCCGACAGCCAGTTCGATCTGCGGCATGTGCTCGATGATAGAGAGCGAGCCGATTAATTCGCGCAGCGGCAATAACATAGCGGAAACATGCGGCGGAATCACTTCGCAGCTTTTCATGTCGGCCACGAAAGCTGATTTTTTTTCATGGAAACCGACCAGCACCGCGTTCTTTTTCTTGACGTGGCGTACCGATAAACGGGCGCGATAGCGATAGCCCCAGGTCGGGCCGTAAATCGGGCGCATGATGTTGTCAGCGTGGACTTTGCCGATGTGCCAAAGGTTGTCTTCCAGCACGCGTTGCTTAGTGGCGACTTGGGCCGATGGCTCCAGATGCTGCATGGCACAACCGCCGCAGGTGCCAAAATATTCGCATTTGGGCTTGGTGCGCAAGGATGACTCGCGATGCAAGACCGTCATGTAGGCGGCTTCCCAATTTTTCTTTTTCTTGAAAGTGCTGTAGCTGACACGTTCGCCGGGCAAGGCGCCTTCGACAAAAATGACTTTGCCGGGGCTGCCATCTTCGTTATCGATATGGCCAACGCCGCGCGCGTCCATGTCGAGGGATTTTATTTCGATTGAATTTTCGTACATAGGGGATCGGTAAATGAAAAACATCCGGCACGGGTTCACACCCGTCCAGAACTTAGGTAAACATACGTTGAATAAAAGGTGAAATCAGTCTGGCAATAGTCGGGCAAACGCGATCCAGCTATAACAAAGCATCGCGCCCGACACCGCGTGCTGCCATCGCACGCTTGAGTTTTAACAGCGCTTCTTGCTGGATCTGGCGTACCCGCTCGCGGGTGACGCCCATCTCATCGGCCAACGTTTCCAATGTGGCAGGATCGTCATTGTCGAGGCCAAAACGACGCATGATAACAATGCGCTGTTTGTCCGGCAGCGTGCCGAGCCAGTCGCGCACCAGGATTGTCATTTCATGATGTTCGGCCCGAGAATCGGGACCATCGGCACTGTCGCCCGGCAGCAAATCCATCAAGCTCGATTGCGGATCGTTGTCCAGCGGCGCGTCGAGCGAGGTGGCGTGGTCCGACAGGCTGAGGATATCGAGCACTTCTTCCACCGGGCGGCCAACCAGGTGGGCGATATCTTCGGCAGCGGCGTCGTGGCCGTTGTGTTGTTGCGCTTCCAGATGGTA
>JAZKIX010000108.1:40184-50217 GCA_040384645.1 Pseudomonadota bacterium
ATTTGGCGCGCAAGATCTGGTTCAATTCGCGCACCATATGTACCGGCAGACGCACGGTACGGGCTTGATTCATGATGGCGCGTTCGATGCTTTGGCGAATCCACCAGGTGGCGTAGGTCGAGAAGCGGAAACCCCGTTCCGGCTCGAATTTATCGATAGCACGCATCAGGCCCAGATTGCCTTCCTCAATCATGTCGAGCAAGACCACACCGCGGTTGATGTAATGTTTGGCGATCGATACCACCAGCCTCAGGTTATGCTCGATCATCTTTTGCCGGGCGCTAAAGTTGCCGGCCTTGGCTAGCGTGGCGAAATGGACTTCTTCCGGCACCGTCAGCAACGGACGCATGCCAATTTGATTGAGGTAATGTTGGGTGGTATCGGTCGACAGCTCGGCCGCCAATACTTTCTTCAGTTCATCGACGGTATCGACCACCACAATCGTGGCGGTGCTAGCGGTGCTGGCGGCGCGGCCATGATCGCTATCCTCTTCACCCAATTCGGCCATATCGGACGAGTCTTCGGCATAGTCATCGGGTTCCAGCTCTTCATCCAGCTTGTCCTGTGGCATATGTGTCACTCTCGTCTCAGCGTGATTGTTTCAGCAGATATCAATGATTCGTCAACGATTCGGCAGGAATCGGGTCGGGTCAACGGGTTTGCCTTGCTGGCGTATTTCAAAATGCAATTTAATCGCGTCGGCGTCGGAATTGCCCATTTCGGCAATCAATTGGCCTTTATTGACGCTCTGACCTTCTTTTACGACGATGGTTTTATTGTGGGCATAGGCCGACAATAGATTATTGGTATGTTTCACAATCACCAGATTGCCATAGCCACGGATGCCGCTGCCGGCGTACATGACTTTGCCGGAACCGGCGGCCAATACTTGTTGCCCCAATTTGCCGGCGATGTCGATACCCTTGCTTTTGCCTTCGTCGAAATTGGCAATGATCTTGCCATCGGTGGGCCAGATCCAGGACAGGGCTTCTTCGTCGCCGTTATTGACCACGACGGGCGTCGTCGGCTTTTCTACGGTTTTAGACGGCTCGGCTTTCACACTCGGCGGCAAAGCTAGCGGCGGCGCCGTCATTGCTGCTTGTGCCGGTGTTACGGTTGTATTGGCAGAATTGCTAGTCGCATCGCCTTTCTGTAATTCTGCCAACGCAGTTTCAGAGAATGGCCGCTTGTCGCCACGCGGCGTGCTTTTGGTAACGATACCGGGGGTGGACATGGTGGCCGATGGCGGGACTGCCGGCGGCGTTGCTACCGGTGCGATCGCTGTAGTAGTCACACTTGGCGTCGTCAACGGCCGTGTCTCGACACCGGAACTACTGCTGACGCTGGCGGTCTGCGCCGCGCCAGTGGTCACAGTGCCAGCATCGGGCGGCTGCACGCGCAGCACTTGATCGACCTTGATATCGTTGGGGTTGACTAGATTATTCCAGATCACCAGGTCGCGATAATTTTGTCCATTTTCCAGGGCGATATGGATCAGGGTATCGCCCTTTTTGACGGTGTAATTCGCCCGGCCATCGGCGCTGTCGCCCTTGTCGGCCAGTTTGCCGGCGGTCACGCTGTGATTAGTGCTACTGCGTGAAGCGTCGCCCGATTTGCCGTGCGGCGAACGGTCGACCATTGGTGCCAGCGTCTGCGTGCTGCCGCAGGCGGCCAAGGTGCCGGCCAGCAATGTCAAAAATAAGATTCGTTTGTTATTCATCTCGTTCACATCAAATATGGGTTGGCCAAAGCGCGCGCAGTATATCCGCAAAATCCAAACGCGGAATTCAAACCACGCCATTGCGCAAAGGCACAAAATGGCAATTTTCCAAGGTCACGCGGGACCAACTCGATTGACCGGCACGTTCGATCAGTTGCAGCACTTGCTGCCCTGTCCCAACCGGGGCAACCAATCTGCCACCTATCGTTAATTGTTGCAGCAATGCTGCGGGGACATCCAGGCCGGCTGCGGCCAGTATGATGCCGTCAAAAGGCGCAGCCTGCGGCAAGCCAAGCATACCATCACCATAATGCAAACGGATGTTTGGAATGCGCATCGGGCGCAAGTTATTCTTGGCCAGTTCATGCAAGGCCTTGATGCGTTCAATCGAATACACCTGCTGCGCCAGGCAGGATAAAACAGCGGCCTGATAGCCGCAGCCAGTACCGATTTCGAGCACATTATTCATTGCTGCACCGTTGCGCAACAGCTCGATCATGCGCGCCACGATGTATGGCTGCGAAATGGTCTGATGATGCCCAATCGGCAGCGAGGCGTCGATATAGGCCTGACTTGCCAAGGCCGGCTCCATGAAAAGGTGGCGCGGCACCGCATCCATCGCGGCCAGCACGGTGGCATCTTTTACGCCCTGTTTGGCGATGCGTCCGACCATGGCGCGCCGGATCGCATCCGACACCAACGGGTTGGCACGCTCGGCGTCGAGTACGCGCGCGGCCTGGTTCTCACGCTGCGCCTCGCGTGCGGCGGCATTGGTGAAAGTCTTGGAAGGCGAGGCATTGCGGGCGGCTGAAAACTGGGGGACGCCGACCTTGTTGGCGGCGTTATTGGCAGCATTGCGGGTCGCGGTTTGCGGCGTGGCGACCAGCTTATCGAAAGCGCTGCTGTAATTTTTTTTGGCCGGGTTGTGGGCGGAACTGCTAGCCGATTTATCGACCACCGCCGACAAGGTCAAAGGGAAATTTTTACCCTTGCCTGTCATGCCAATCCCGCTTTAAGGACAGCCAATTGCGTCGCATGCGTCAAGTCGATTTGCAGCGGCGTGACCGAGACATGGCCGCTGGCAGTGGCATGAAAATCGGTACCTTCGCCGGCATCGCGCGCTGCGCCTGCGGGGCCGATCCAGAAAATTTCACGGCCATGCGGGTCGCGGGTCTTGATGACAGGTTCGGACTGGTGCCGTTTGCCGAGGCGGGTTGCTAATGGCGTCTTGATGTCTGGATAAGGCCGGTTCGGGATATTCACATTGAGCAAATACGGCTTTTGCAAGGCGTCGAAACGGCGCTCGACCAGATCACGTGCGGTGCGGGCGGCAGCATCGATATGGGCCCAGCCATGTTCCACCTGGGAAAATGCAATCGCCGGAATGCCGA
Organism: Pseudomonadota bacterium; assembly: GCA_040384645.1. Lineage (GTDB taxonomy): Bacteria > Pseudomonadota > Gammaproteobacteria > Burkholderiales > Burkholderiaceae_D > JAZKIX01. The sequence goes on from JAZKIX010000108.1 coordinate 43,296, forward strand.
ATAAAAAGCCTTCGGTCGCCGCCGCTACCGTGCCGGAATAGAGCGTGTCGTCGCCCATGTTCTGGCCCTGATTGATGCCAGACACGACCAGATCCGGCTTGTAAGACAGCAAACCGGTCAGCGCCACGTGGACGCAATCGGACGGTGTGCCGTTGATGAAATAGAAACCGTTGCTGGCGCGCTGCACCGACAGCGGCCGATCCAGCGTGAGGGAATTGGACGACCCGGAACGATTGCTATCGGGCGCGACCACCACAATTTCAGCGATGGGCGCCAGCACTTCTGCCAGAGCAATCAGCCCCGGAGCCAGGTAACCGTCATCGTTGCTAATTAGGATTCTCATGCGCCGATTCTACCTGATGCCATGCCAAAAACCGTCCCTTTCAACAACTTTTTAAAATGGTACAAAGTGCGTTTTATGCCTGATTCGTTACTGGCAATAACGCTACAACAGGCTATCGCCATCAAAATATACTGGTGGAAGTATTAAATTTAGCCCAATGAAAACGTGCGGATAATGGCATGTTATTGCCTATACCCCGCCTATACCGCTAATTTAACCCGCGCTTATGGCGCCGCTTACTGCTCATACATCATGCCATTTTACGAATGGCAGCAAGCGTTAGAAACAGTTGCCGCGCCAGCGCCGCCGAACAGGCCCCTGATCTTCAAAAAAATCCGTTTTGGTTTTAATGCCTTCTATAATAAATTGCATGCAGTTAGCGCTTATTAATCCCCACGTTGGCACCCACGGCAGTTCAGCCCAATCCATTCGCAAAGGCCCCATCATGAAATGGCACCTCTCCCCTGCAATCTTGATTGTCCCCTTGCTGCTAACCGCTGGCCACGGCGCACTGGCTGCTAGCGTCCCGGTCTTTGTCGATGGCGAATTACCGGTCTTTGTCAAAGCGGCGCCGAAATCGCCTTACGGTTCCTTGAAAAAAGCCAGTCTTGGCATCGGCGCCAACCTCAACGGCGCTATCCCTTTCCCTGCCAATAACGCCTGGAATACCGATATCTCCAACGCACCAGTCGATCCTAATTCCGCCAATTTGATCGCCAGCATTGGCCTCAACACCGGCTTGCACCCGGATTTTGGCGCCGGTTATTACGAAGGCCAGACCATCGGCATCCCTTATATCGTGGTCGGCAGCAGCCAGCCCAAAGTGCCGATGCTGTTTGGCGACTATGAGGATGAAAGCGACCCCGGCCCCTATCCCGTACCTGCCAATGCGCCGATCGAAGGCCAGACCCAGGATCTATCGCCTTTCGGTGGCGACCGCCACGTACTGGTGATCGACCGTGACGCCAACCGGCTGTATGAACTGGGCAACGCCTACCCCAATAGCAATGGCAGTTGGACTGCCAGTGGCGGCGCCGTGTTTCATCTCGATTCGAATACGGTGCGCCCCGGTGGACAGCCCGGCTGGACCAGCGCCGATGCCGCCGGCTTGCCGATTTTCCCCGGTCTGGTGCGCTATGAAGAAGCCGCCAGCGGCGTGATCCGCCACGCCTTCCGCTTTACCGTCAATATCAGCCGGCGCGCCTATGTCCCGCCGGCCAACCACCAGGCCTCGTCCAATACCAGTGCCAATCGGCCGCCGATGGGGATGCGGGTGCGGCTCAAGGCAAGTTATGTCATTCCGGCCAGCTTCAGCAAAGAAACCAAAGCCATCGCCCAAGCCATGAAAACCTACGGCATGCTAGTGGCCGACAATGGGTCGAACTGGTATGTCAGCGGCGCGCCCGACAACAGGTGGGATAACGATGCGCTGGTCGGCGATCTAGGTCAGATCAAGGGCAGCAATTTTGAAGTGATACGGATGGATGGACTTGTGACGCCGCCGTGATGGGAAGGCTCATTGCGATGATAGCTTAATTGAATTTTTGGCTATTTTTTCGCATGACAGCAACAGCACACAAAAATATACTCACAGGGGTATTTTTTTGTGCGCGCAGAAGGCTTGCGGATGACGCTATCTTTTTACTAGTACTCCCCATTTTTATCAATATATTGGGGGCTGAATAACTGCTGCCTTCTCTATTCAAATCCAATCTGATGCGATAAGGAATATTGCTCAAAAGCTGCCCGTATATTGTCACGCAAGCCTTTGTTATCCCATCTCTTGGTATAAAAACGGTATACAGCGCCACTATTGACGGCGTGCAGGATGGAATCTGGATCGGTATAACTGGAAAGAACCATGCGGAACGTCTTGGGATAGAGTTCTTTGACCCGGTCGAGAAAATCGGTGCCGCTCATGATTGGCATCTGCTGGTCGCACAAGATCACATGTACCTGATGCAGTGCCAGCAATTCGAAACCCTGGGCAGCCGACAGCGCCGTCAGCACCCGATAACCATCGGGCAGCAGCAGGCGTTTTAGTATCGACAATATGAGTGGATCGTCGTCTACCAGCAGCACTGTCCTGACCGGTGCACTGAGCTCGAGGCTGGGCTGCGGCAAGCGCTTGTCTTCCCGCAGCAATTGCTCCAGTTGTGCTACCGGCAAGGGGCGGCTGAAATAATATCCCTGTATTTGATCGCAGTGATGGCGTCGTAAATAAGCCAGTTGCGCCGCTGTTTCTACCCCTTCCGCGATCACCGTCAGTTTCAGGCTATGCGCCATGCCGATAATGGCCAGCGCGATGGCAGCGTCGTCGGGATTGCTGGTGATATCGCGTATAAAAGCAATGTCGATCTTTAATTTATCGATAGGAAAACGGCGCAGATAAGCCAGGCTAGAATAGCCGGTGCCGAAATCGTCGACTGAAATTTGCACACCCTGATCTTTTAAATTCTGCAAACTGCTGACGGTGCGTTCGGTATTGGCCATCAGCGAACTCTCGGTCAGTTCCAATTCGAGAAAATCAGCCGTAATACCGTTCTCGCGAAGCGCCACAACGACATCGTCTTCCAGATTGCCTTCAATAAATTGGCGGCCCGATACATTGACCGATATCTGTACCGGATCGATCCCGGCAGATTGCCATGCGGCGATTTGTTTGCAGGCGGCGGCGATGACCCAACTGCCCACCCCCACAATCAGTCCAGACTCTTCCAATACCGGGATAAATTCTTGTGGCGATACCAAGCCATGTCCCGGCCGCTCCCAGCGCAGCAATGCTTCCAGGCCGACAATGCGGCCTGTATCGAGTTGTACTTTGGGCTGGTAATGTAAAACGAATTCGTTATTGTCGAACGCTTTGCGCAAGGCCGTTTCCAGGTCGAGCCGCGCCAATACGTCCGCATTCATTTGAGCGGTAAAAAACCGGAAGGTGTTGCGTCCTGCATGCTTGGCTTCATACATCGCCGTGTCGGCATATTTAAGCAGGGTTTCAGAATCACTTGCATCGTCGGGATGGACCGTAACGCCGATACTGGCGGTCACCGCGACTTCATGGCCATCCATATAAAAAGGCGCCCGCAATATGTCGCGTATTTTTTTGGCTACCAGGGCTGCGCCTTGCTGACCGTCTTCCATTACAAGTAAAACGGCAAACTCATCGCCGCCGAGACGGCCCACCGTATCCCGGATGCGCACGCATTGAACCAGACGGGCGCTGAACTGGCGTAACAAATCGTCGCCGACTGCGTGACCGAGCGTATCGTTGACATTTTTAAAGTGATCGATGTCGATAAACAACAAAGCCACTTGCCAGCCGTTGTCATCGGCCTGGCTTAGCGCCTTTGACAAGGTTTCATAAAACAGGGTGCGATTAGGCATGCCCGTGAGCGCATCGTAATGCGCGAGATGATGCAGCCGTTGTTCTGCATTCTTGCGCTCGGTAATGTCGCGCAATACCGTGACAATGATCCAGTCAGCATCGGCGTGCAAAACCTGTTGATTGACCTCGACCGCCAACTCAGAGCCATCCTTGCGCCGTATGCTGGCCTCTGTCAATGCATTAGAAGGTCGAGCCGCGATGAGGTCGTCGCAGGTATTTTCCACCTGAAGCTGTGACATGACGCTGATCTGTGCCGGGCCGATTTGCAATAGCTCGCTGCGGGTGTAACCGAGCATGTTGCAAGCGGTCAAATTGACTTCAAAAAAACACATACTACTTCGGTGCATGAGAAAAATTGCATCGGCAGTCGCATCCATTGCAGTACGGAAACGTTGCAAGTCGGCGGTACGCGCCTGCACTTGTTGCTCCAGTTCCCAATTGGCGCTTTGCAGGTCGGCAATCGCTTTCAAACGTAATAGATTACGTATCCTTAACCACAACTCGACCCGGTCTACCGGCTTGGTCAAAAACTCTTCCGCACCGGCTTCCAGCCCGGCAAGGCGCGCACTGCGGTCGATCAGTGCAGTCACCATGATAATCGGGATATTGGCTGTCGCCGGATTGGCTTTGAGCTTGCTAGCGACTTCGTAACCATCAATGCCCGGCATCATGACATCGAGCAAAATCAAGTCCGGCGCGGTCTGTTCAATCAAATTGAGCGCATCTTCGCCATTGGCAGCATTCTGGGTGCGATAGCCTTCCGGCCGCAGCAGGGTTTCCAGCAGCTTGCGATTCTGGCTTTCGTCATCGACGATAAGGATAGTGGCCACAGCGCTACTCATGGCGCGTCTCTCGGCGACTCTGGGCGCAGATTGATAGTGCCGGCAACATGCGCCATGTCTTTGACCAATAGCAAATCAATGGCTGCATATAAGTCCTTGTAACGTAAGGGCTTAGCGATGTATGCGTTGCAGCCTGCGGCTTTGCTCTTTTCCTGATCGTTTTTCATCACCATTGCAGTCAGCGCAATCACGGGAATGGAACGGGTAACGAAGTCATTTTTCAGCAAGGCCGTCGCGGTCAAGCCATCCATACCTGGCAGTTGCAAATCCATCAGAATAAGGTCGGGTTGATCCAGACGCGCCAGCGTCAGGCCGGTCTCGGCGTCAATCGCACACAAGACTGTGTGGCCAGCCGTTTGCAGCAACAGAGTAGCCAGCTTCATATTGGCCGGGTTATCTTCAATGACGAGTATTCGGGCCATATAAACTTCCTTTTTATTGGAGCGGCAGTGCACTTTTATCGAGATAAAAACAGGCATGCCAGAAGCACGACAACTTTACTTTTCCCGACATTAAGACGGACGTTACCTACATTATTGAGTAGCATGAAACACACCGGCGCTGGCTGCTAACGTCGTCGGCGTCACGTTTTGGTCAGACACACGCAAGGGTAGCCACACGGCAAACTGAGCGCCTTCACCTAACGCACTGGCCATAGCCACTGTCCCGCCATGCAATTGCGCCAATTGTTTCACCATCGCCAAGCCGAGCCCGGTACCTTCGAATCGACGTGCCAAACTGCTGTCGATTTGCGTAAATGCTTGGAATAACTTGCCCATGTTTTCAAGCGAAATGCCGATGCCGCGGTCGATCACAGATATTTCCACGAACTCTTCGTAATCGTTGCCGGCAAGAGCAAATCTGTGACCCGGCCAGTTGCCCGAAAGTGAGCCAACGCTGCTGCGCCCGACGCGACGCGCGCACAAGGTGACTTGTCCGCCATTGGCGCTAAATTTGACGGCATTGGACAGTAAGTTGTAGACGATTTGTTTGGTCTTGCGCATATCTAGCTGCGGCTGTCCCAGATTGTCGCCTATGTCCAGTTTAAGTTTGATGTGCTGTGCTGCGGCTTTTTCGCGCACGATAGTCAGGCTGTGCAACAGCAAACTGCCGAGATCAACCTCGTCCAGTTCGAGCACCATCATGCCTGCTTCAACCTTGGATAAATCCAGGATGTCATTGATCAGCGACAGCAAGTGCTGCCCGCTGGTAAAGATATCGCCGATATATTCGTGCTGGCTTTCGCTGGTCGGTCCCATGAGACCATCCTTGAGCGCCTCTGAAAAGCCGATGATGGCGTTCAGTGGTGTGCGCAGTTCATGTGACATGGTGGCCAGGAATTCGGATTTCATACGGCTGGCATGTTCCAGCTCGTTATTTTTTTCTTGCAAGGTACGCTCGAAGCGTTTGCGCTCGGTCACATCGCGTGCCGCCGCAAATACGCCCTGAAGCTTGCGGTCGCGGTCATGAAAAGTGGCGGCATTGTAGGACACCACGGTTTCTTCGCCGCCGCGGGCACGTACCGTTAATTCATAATTGCTCACTTTGTTCTCAACGAGTACGCGCTTGATCGCGGCGTCGGCCCGCAACGGATCGGTAAAAAAATTGCGACAAGGCGCTCCGATCAACTCACCGCGAGAATAGCCGGTGAGCGTAATCATTTGCTGGTTTACATCGGAAATGATGCCCTGCGGATCGGTCATCATCAAAGCGTCGATATTCGATTCGATCAGGGAGCGGGTATAAAACTGCTGGTCGCGCAAGCGTTGATCCAGCAGTGCCTGCGCCGCTTCGACCTCTTTGCGGGCGGTATTGTCGGTACCGATCAATAGATAGCCAATGATATTTTCTTGCGCATCGCGCAGTGCCGTGACCGAAACGATGGCGGGAAAACGGCTGCCGTCTTTGCGGATATAGGTCAGCTCGTAGATATCTTCAATGCCGCGCGAGGACTTGAACACTAGCGCCTCAAATCCCGGCGTAATCGCAATATCGAGTTCAAGACTAAGCGCGCCGGCGCGTGCAATCAATTCCGTGGGATCTGAAATATCGGCAGGCGTAATCTTGTTGAGAACATCCGCCGCCGCGTATCCGAGCATGCGCTCTGCACCGACATTGAAAATTTGAATGACACCTTTTTCATCGGTGGCGATGCTGGAAAAATAAGCGCTATTAAAAATAGCGTCTTGTAAGGCGCCAGTCTTTAGCAGTGTTTTCTGGCGTAGAAACTCAAGGCTGCCATCGACGTCAGCGTCAACAAGATGTTCAGCACCAGTATTACCCTCGCGAAAACCGGATTTCGGCATATTGCCTTCCGCTTGAACGATCACACATCAGTAAGCGGTTCAGGAA
>JAZKIX010000109.1:0-7047 GCA_040384645.1 Pseudomonadota bacterium
CTGGATCCCGACGACAGCGGTCAATTTTCGTTTTATGCCTACTGGCATCAAATGCGATCAGGGCGCTGCGAAAATGGAACGGTTGTGCCCGGTTGTCCTGGCGATCAAGGCTTCAACTATTATTACGGCAATGTTTTTAACCCTAAGAACCAAACCGCTTTTCCTCGCGACCAGTGGTTTTGTATCGAGTACATGGCAAAAGCCAATACCGTTGGGATGAACGACGGCGAATTGGTGTTATGGAAAAACAATCAACTGGTTGGCGAATATAAAACCGGCGCCCCGATTGGGCATTGGCGCAGAGCCGCATTTTTGACGTACGGCCAATGGTATAACCCTGCGGTGTATGGCAATTATCCTTTCGAGGGATTTAATTTCAGAACCGCTAGCAACGTCAAATTTTCACATGTTTCGGTCGATGCCTATTACCAAAGGGATACCACCACCAACGCCAACGCACCGGAAGCGCAAACCATCTACTACGACGATTTCGTGATTGCAAAAAAGCGGGTTGGCTGCAAGGTGAGTTAGAAAAAATAGCAACCGCACTGCCTTTTATACGCTTCTTTTTTGTGGTGCAGGCAACTGCCCACAGCAATGACTTTATGAAACTTGGCTTGAGCTAATGCAGTCTGCATCCGTCATCTGTGCGGACTGAAAATACCTGACCTGGATGGCATTCCATAAGATGTTTTTGATCGGACACGCTTTGAAAACCCCACAAAAAGCCCGGCCTTACCCAATCCATTCAGTCAACCTCAGTTCGGCAAAGCTTAAATCAAGATCTCCATTGACAATACGTTCGTTATTAATGCTTGCCGGAAGCACTCTAGCGGTCGAGGTCGCAGCGGCCGATTTGTTCTGGGTCGGCAATGGCATTGCGTATGGTGGCAACGGCAACTGGTCTTCTGTGGCAAATAACTGGAGTACCGCAGCCTCGCCCGGCCCCGTCGCGCTGACGGTTTGGAATGAAACCGAGACCGCCGTTTTCTTTGGCAGCGCCGGCACCGTCAACATCAGCGATCCAAATATCAATGCGCAGAGCGGCTTACGCTTTGAAAGCGATCAGTTTATTTTGAGCGGCGGCAGTTTAAGCCTCACCGGCGCATCCTCGGCGGCCAATCCGATTGACGTTGCGGCAGCGTCCACGGCAAATATCAATGCAGTGCTGGCCGGATCGGCTGGCGTGACTAAGACGGGCCCGGGCACCTTGGTTCTGAACGCGGCCAATACCTACAGCGGCGAAACCGTAGTCGAAGGCGGCACACTGCAGCTGGTCGGTTCGATCAATACTTCGGCCCATACCTATGTGGGCTATCAAAATTCTGGCGTGAGTCTATTAATTAACGGCGTTGCCGGCAATGCCGATGGCAACATCGGGGTCGCTGCCGCAGCCGCAAGCAATAACGTCACGGTCTCGGGCGCAGCTGCCGCCTGGAACAATAGCGGTAGCGTCAACGTTGGCTACAGCGGCAGCACCAATTCGCTTGCGCTCGCAAACAGTGGCGTGGTGACCTCTGCCAATGGCAATTTGGGCGTCGAAGCGCTGTCACAAAATAATTTTGCCACGGTCACCGGTTCTGGCGCGGCTTGGACAAATTCGGGCGATCTAACCATCGGCTATGCGGGTGGTTTGAACAGTCTGACCGTGAGCGCAGGCGGGGTAGTCAGCACCGCCAAAGGCGTACTCGGCTTGCAAACCACATCGACCGGCAATCTGGTGCTCATTACTGGCGCCAATTCGTTATGGGGCAATACGGGGCAACCGCTCTATATCGGTTATGGCGGCGGTACCAATACCTTCCGCGTCGAAAGTGGCGCGGTCGCCAATTCCAGCGTGGATACCGTAATTGGCGAACTGGTCACCTCCGACGGCAATGCCTTGGCGGTGAAGGATGCAGGTTCAAAGTTTCAGATCCCAAGCCCTTTCACACTGATCGTCGGCGGTTTCGGCGCTAACAATACGCTCGACATCACTAACGGCGCTGTCGTTACGGACAAAAACGGCAGAATCGGGCGCCAGGTTGGGTCGGACAACAATATCGTGACGGTGGCCGGCAGTGGCTCTGCATGGAATAACAGTGATGAAATCCGGGTCGGCATGTCCGGCATCGGCAATGTGTTGACGGTGCGCGACGGCGCCAGTGTGACCGCAGTGCGGGTCACGATTGCGCGGAACACCGGCTCCGGCGGCACCGTCAATATCGGCGCTGGCGGCGCGGCTGGGACGCTGACTGGCGCCGTCACCTTTGGCGACAGCAATGGGCATGTCGGCACCGGCGTACTCAACTTCAATCACACCGACCCGGCTTACACATTCGCCAATGTGATTGCAGGCCCGGGCACGGTGCGCTTCATCGGCAGCGGCACCACTATCGTATCGGGCGCCAACACCTATTCCGGCGGCACCAGTTTAATGGCGGGCACCCTGCAACTGGGCGCCGCCAATGCGCTGCCGTCGACCGGCAACTTCGACTTTAGTGGTGGCGTTCTGGCTGCCAACGACCAGACCGCGTCCATCGGCCCACTGTCGCTGGCAGGTAACGCCGCCTTGCAATTGGGTACCGCGACTGCCAGGCAAGATATCGTCTTCGCATCGGCCGCGCCCTATGTCAGCGGCACACTCAACATCAATGGCTGGGATGGTGCGGCGGGCGGCGTCAACTATGACCGTCTCATTTTCACTGCCGATCCAACTGCCAGCGGCATCCTTGATCACATTCAGTTCAACGGCTATCCGGTCGGCGCGCTCTGGCTTGCAGCGAGCGGCGAAATTGTCCCTGTCCCTGCATCGGTTACCGCGCCGACGGCTATCCCGACTCTCTCGCCGATAGGCGTCGCTATGCTGCTGTTGCTGCTAGGTGGCGCCGCTTTTTTCCAGACAACACGGCAACGCAACTAAAAAGCAATTCAACCTCACATAGCACTATCAAGTGCTGACGTGCTTTCATCGAGACGAAGGAAATACATCTATGATCAAAATATTTCACTTCATCTCACATTCCCAAATATCTCCATGAATAAAAAACGTCGGCACAACAATACCCATCAGCAATTTATTCGTATGTTGACAACTTGGGACACACATGGATTGGCGTGAAATAGAAGGCTGGTTTCAATGGCGATCAGGACAAGAAGAAGCCGTGCAAACTTTCCCTGATAACAGTCGGTTCGTCGAAGTGGGAACCTACCTTGGCCGCAGCCTATGTTCCCTCGGGGAAGTTAGTCAGCAAAGCGGCAAAAGCTTCACCATTATTGGCGTCGATACCTGCCGTGGCAGCGGCCCCGAGGGGCCGAAACAAAAGGATTACCACGGCGCCGCTGTAGCGCAAAATGGCGGCACTTTTGCCGGCGTCCTGCACAAAAACATCATCGACTGCGGCGTCAGCGAGCTGGTGTCCCTGATCGTGGCCGATTCGGTCAGCGCGTCCCGGCTATTTAGCGACGCATCACTGGCATGGGTGCATCTGGATGCACGTCACGACTACCACGGCCTCAAGGCCGACATCGAAGCCTGGCTGCCCAAAGTCCAGCCCGGCGGCTGGCTGTCTGGTGACGATTACGACCCACAGAAATGGCCTGAAGTCGTGCAAGTCGTCGGCGACCACCTACCCGGTGCCACGCCGTGGTCAACCCAGCAATGGCGCTGGATCGTCGCGCCGGAGGCTAGCCCGGCCAAAGACCAGGTCAAGCACCCTTTGGTCCGCCGCCTTCGTGATGGATGGCTGCGCCGATTTTGGTGACTGCCTCGTAATCCACTGTCCACCCGGCGCAGGCGGCAGCGAGGCCGATCACACCGCCCTCGCCGGAAAACACTTCACGGCTTTGCAAGAAATCCGCCGCAATCGACCACGCCTCAAAGAAACGCGACTCGCGTCCATCCTTGGTAATCGCAACCGGCGTCTCGTGACACCAGCGGGCACGGTGCAAGATGTCGGCGTTACCGGTCAAATGGCGCGCCAGCTCCGTAAAAAAAGGCAGCCGCCAAGTACCGCAAGTGGCCAAATGTTCCGCCACGCTTTTATTCACCAGCGGCAGTACCGCGATCCCGGGCGGAAAGCTGCCCAGCATCGGCAGCGCCGTGATGCGCGAGTCGGCGTCGACATAAATCGCGGTATCAAATTCTTCCAGTCCGGCAATCAGCGCAAAGCGCTTATCGTGATACGCTGCCGCGCCTCGCCCCTGCCCGGTTGGCGCAAGCCGCGCCAGATAATCGACCGCCATCGGACCAGTCGGCGCGTGTTGGATTGCGCGTACCGGCAAGCCCGCAAAATCGTCCGGCGCGTCAGTGAAAACAATCCAAGGCACTGTTGGCGCATCAGCAAAAAGTCGTCGCGCCCGTTCACGATAGGGCGCATGGATAGCAAGGGTGCAAAAGCAAACAGTCATAAGAATAGAAGTTTGATAGATAGTGGGTTGAACAAATAGGGCGATTTAATCGACCGCGTCAGGAATTGCCTGATGGCCACAAATTCCCGATAGCCTCACGCTCCGATTCCCTCAAAACCAGCGACGAGTTTTAGCGACATAATGGTCAAAATCATCGCCGAATTTCTGCCGCATCGCGCGTTCTTCAAAAGCAATGTACCAACGGTCTGTAATCACAACAAACCCGGCCCACAACAACAATGCGGACAAGGAACCCAGCCATAATGCGCCCCCCAGAAGAGTCAATGAAAAACCGAGATACATAGGATTGCGGCTCACGGCAAAAATGCCGTTGGTGAGCAAAGTTCCAGGTTCGTCAAAAGTGTAGATGTTAGTGTTGGCCCGGGCAAACTGCAAGCGCGCAATCATTGCCATAGCGATGCCGGAAACAATCAACAGAAAGCCCCATCGGCCAACGTCGGGGGCTAGTATTTCGCGCATTGGAAAGCAATAATCTGCCGCCACCATCAAAATTGCAGTGATCAGCAACAATATCGGCGGGAGGATTTTTCTCATGATAAACAGTCCGGAAAGTGAATTGGAACGAGCGACTTTAGACTCGTCCGGCACCATCGACAACTCGCATTCGTCAGACCTCGAGCGGCGTCCTCATGCGCCTAGGAAGTCGCCACGGCAAGCGCGCTCGAAGCACTTGGTGGAAGCTATTCTAGAGGCTGCAACTCGCGTTTTCGACGCGCAGGGATACGCCAAGGGCAACACCAATTGCATTGCTACCCTGGCCGGCGTCAGCGTTGGCTCGCTGTATCAATACTTCCCGAACAAAAAAGCCTTGATTACTGCATTGCACGACCGCCACATCCGTGAGGTTGGGCAGTCGATCAGTGCCGCGTTCGACAAATATCGCGGCCAGAGTCTGGACGAACTCATTGAACATCTCGTACTAGTCATGTTACAAGCCCACCAAAAGCACCCTAGGCTGCAACAGGTTCTGCACACGGAACTGCCGTTTTATAAGAACGCCGATGCAAAGGACCGAGGAATGGCTGAACCAGCGTTTTGCCTGCATGCACTGTTGCGAATTCACCGGCCTGATCTGGCGGATGTTGCGCTGGATCAGGCGACGGCGATGCTGATGTTCATGGGCGAAGCCTTGGTGCACGCGGCAATCCTGAACCCGCCACCGGGACTAGCGTTGTCGCAGGTAGCAACCGGCATCGCGCAAGCGCTCAAAGGCTATCTGCTGCCGGTCGAGCAATCGCCCGCTAATTCGCACAGCGCAGCGACCACTTTGCTGTCTTGATTCAATTTCTGATTGGCGTTGTAGTCGTTTGCCGTAATAATTAGAACGCTTTATCGGTTCTCGAGGGAAGTCTAAGGTTTGGCATCAGGGACGGAATAAACCTCACTAGCGTTCGTCGCGCAAAAGCATTTGAAGGCGATCAAGGTTTTGCTCGTTGCCAGACTCACAAATATGACGCACCGCTGCTGCAACTTCTGGGTCTTCAAATTCCTGAATCCACAAGATTTCAGTCCCATTCTCTAGAGGATGCAGGAGTACTGAAAGCGTAAAACGCGGTGCGCAAATGTGCTCAATGACGATTTTTTTGCCAGCGACAAGCTCGCGGAACACGCTTTTGTTTGGGTATTCCTTTCCGTCCGGCCCATGCATGAGGTGGTTCCAGGCGCCACCGTCTTTGAACTCAAAAGTTTGGAACGTGTTCGTAAAGTCTTTTGGCCCCCACCACTTCGCCAATCGGGCGGGATCAGAAAACGCAGCGTAGATTGCCTCAGCGGCATACGGAATGAATCGCTGCGTCTGCAAAGTTCCGTTTTTTGGGGTTGACACTTCCATTGCCAGTAACTCCATTTTTGTAAGAATGTGATGATTCTGTGAAATAGCTTTGCTTGGCAAAACCACAAAAGCGCGACTTAAATGCTATCTAGTGAAGCGAAGCAGGGCGTCCTTTAAACCTATATATCGCAATACATAAGTCTCAATACAGCTCGTCAATATAGGCTTTGTCCAAAAATTTCTGTGTCTTTTGAACCGAGTCTTCACTGGCATCGCCAGCAAATACGGTTGCCATTTGCCTTGCGCCGATGGAATCCATTGATGTATCCCAATACTCAGGCTGCCATAGCTTAGACCGAATAAGAGCCTTGCCACAATGCATGAAACATTCTTTCACTTCGACATCAGTACACAGCAGCGCGGGCTTGCCATTTGCTTGCAATTGGGCAAGTACACCAGGGTCATTGTGCAGCGTTGCGACACCTTTGATGCGTAATGTTTCGCGCTGGTTTGGCACAAGAAATATCAACCCTATTTCGCCATTGCGCAGTATGTTTCTAAAGCCGAACGTCAGTCTGTTTCCCGGACGGTCAGGAATCAGAAGGTTCCCGTTAATGTCAATTTTGACGAATCCACATGGATCTCCCTTAGGTGAAACGTCAACCTGCCCTTGAGCGTCAATGGTCGAAATAAAAACCAAAGGAGATTTGCTAATAAACTCCTTCATCACGTCGTCAAGCTTGGTTAATATTTTTGCCCTGATATCCATCGGCACACCGATGACAGACTCAAGTTCACTTTCATTTTTAATGATGTAGTTATTTTCCATAAGCCCCCGCTTCCTCCATTTTTATATTTAAATAGAA
>JAZKIX010000110.1:0-2774 GCA_040384645.1 Pseudomonadota bacterium
AGCGGCGCCCTTACAAGGCGTAGGTCGGGAGTTCGAGCCTCTCAGCACCCACCAAGAAGCATGCAATGGAAACAGATCAAGCAGTACTGGAGTGGTAGTTCAGTTGGTTAGAATACCGGCCTGTCACGCCGGGGGTCGCGGGTTCGAGTCCCGTCCACTCCGCCAACATTAAAAGCCTGCGCAAGCAGGCTTTTTTCATTTTTAGAGTGGAGTGAGCGCCTAATGGCGCTCGCGGCGGGACTCGAAGGCAATCCCTTGCAAGGGATTGCGCGGCCTGCGGCATGTAGGCGAGTCCCGTCCACTCCGCCAACATTAAAAAGCCTGCGTAAGCAGGCTTTTTGCATTTCCGGGATGTATTCCACAATATATCGTGACAAGCACCCACCGATGCCGACAGTACAAAAAGACGAACCGAAGTTCGCCTTTTTGTGAGCCTCGTTGTTATCGCCGCCCGTTCCGTGATCCTGCCAAAGTTTCTTTACCGCCGCGTGTACGCGGCGCTACAGGTTTGCTAGTCGCTGGAGCGCTGGCGGGTTTCTTGGCCGATTTGATGGTTGCCATCAAGGACGGCACCGGCTTGGCAAACGGCTGCTCCTTGCTACTGGGAGCTTTGCCTTTACCGCTGGCTGCCAATACGCTGGCTTCCGACGCATTCCAGGCCGGAATCAAATGCTTGGCGCCATTGCCGATCAAATCGCTGCGTCCCATGCGTTGCAAGCCATCGCGCAGGATCGGCCAGTTGGCGGGGTCGTGGTAACGCAGGAAAGCCTTGTGCAGGCGCCGGACCTGGCCGCTACGGGCGGTTTCCACCACTTCCGAATCCTCGGTCACCTTGCGCAAGGGATTCTTGCGGGTGTGGTACATGGTGGTCGCCATCGCCATCGGGGTGGGCATGAAGGTTTGTACCTGATCGAGCTTGAAATCGTTTTTCTTGAGCCATAGCGCCAGGTTCATCATGTCTTCATCGGTGGTGCCGGGATGGGCTGCGATGAAATACGGTATCAGGTATTGCTTCTTGCCGGCTTCCTTGGAATAGCGGTCGAACATTTCCTTGAACTGGTCATAGCTGCCGATGCCAGGCTTCATCATCTTCGACAGCGTGTTTTCTTCGGTATGTTCGGGCGCGATCTTTAGCAAGCCACCGACGTGGTGCGTGACCAGTTCCTTGACGTATTCGGGCGAACGCACCGCGAGGTCGTAACGCAGGCCGGAGCTGATCAGGATTTTCTTGACGCCGGGAATGGCGCGCGCCTTGCGGTAGACCGAAATGAGCTTGCTGTGATCGGTGCCGAGGTTGCTGCAAATGCTGGGGTAGACGCATGACAGGCGACGGCAGCTTTCCTCGATTTTCTTTTCCTTGCAGGCTAGTCGGTACATATTCGCCGTCGGGCCGCCAAGGTCGGAAATGGTGCCGGTAAAGCCTTTGGTCTTGTCGCGTATCGCTTCGATCTCGCGCAGGATCGATGGCTCGGAACGGCTCTGGATGATGCGGCCTTCATGTTCGGTGATTGAGCAAAAGGTGCAACCGCCAAAACAGCCGCGCATGATATTGACCGAGAAACGGATCATTTCCCACGCCGGAATGCGCGCCTTGCCGTAACTGGGATGTGGCGCGCGTGCATACGCCATGTCGTAGACGCCATCCATTTCATCCATTGCCAGCGGCAAAGGCGGTGGATTGAGCCAGACATCGCGCTCACCGTGCGCTTGCACCAAGGCGCGGGCATTGCCGGGATTGGATTCCACGTGGAATACACGCGAGGCATGGGCATAAATCACTGGATCAGCCGAGACTTGCTCGTAAGACGGCAGTCGCACCACGCTCTTGTGATGCTGTTCGCGCAGCGAGAGTTGGCGTTCTTCGCGGCTCATGATCTTGATTGGTTTGATGACGGGCGCAGGTGCGGCCGCGGCCTCGACTGCAGCGGCTACTTCAGTGGCGCAGCTGGAAGTTTTTTCCGGCGCCATCTGGTAGGGATCGACGTGCTTTTCGATTTTGCCGGGGGTGTCGATGCGGGTCGAATTGACTTCGCTCCAATCTTCCGCCGGCAGCCAGCCGCGCGACACCATGAAGGCGGTGCCACGCAAGTCGCGGATGGCTTTGATCGGTTCGCCGGCAGCTAAGCGATGGGTCAGGTCGACCAGTGCGCGTTCGGCATTGCCGAAAATCAGGATGTCGGCCTTGGAATCCGGCAGTACTGAGCGTTTTACTTTATCCGACCAATAATCGTAATGCGCAATGCGGCGCAAGCTGGCCTCGATACTGCCGATCACAACATTGACTTCAGGGAAGGCTTCGCGCACACGCTGGGCATAGACCACGACGGTGCGATCCGGGCGCTTGTTGGGTTCGCCATTGGGGGTGTAGGCATCGTCGGAGCGGATTTTGCGGTCGGCCGTGTAGCGATTGACCATCGAATCCATATTGCCGGCGGTGACGCCAAAATACAGGTTTGGCCGTCCTAATACGCGAAAGGCATCGGCCGATAGCCAGTCCGGCTGGCTGATGATGCCGACCCGGTAGCCATGCGCTTCCAATAGCCGCCCAACCAGTGCCATGCCGAAGCTGGGGTGGTCAATATAGGCGTCTCCGGTAACCAGGATCACATCGCAGGAATCCCAGCCCAGGATATCCATCTCGGCGCGTGACATGGGTAGGAAAGGGGCAGTCTTGGCGCGGGCGGAGCGTTTCTCGACGGCGGCGAATAAGTTTTTTGGCGTGTTCATATCGGCCGAATTGTACCGGAATTGCGGCCAGCGAACTCACCGTCTGC
>JAZKIX010000110.1:2784-5450 GCA_040384645.1 Pseudomonadota bacterium
TATTAGGCAGTCGATAAGTCCGCTCAATGAGCCTATCGCAAGCGTCCGATATAGGATAGATCGGCCCGATCGGCATGCGACAAGGGGATTGTTGCCGGGATGGGTGCTGGTATCGATTGCGCCCGAGCTTGATGCCCATGTAGTGGGGGCATGCAAAAAGCATAGTTGCCAGCTGGCAAGCCAGGTGTTGCTTGGTTCGGATTTAATCCTCGTTCGCAGGCAGGCGAATCGTGTACTGTCCCGATTTTTCATCGCGCACCATCAATAGCAAATGATGCCGCTGTGCATCTTCGACCAACTCTTTGAAGGAGCGATAACCGTAAGCCGATTCGGTAAAGCCGGGACGGCGCCGCTTCATGGTTTGCTTGACCATCGAACCCCACATTTTTTCTTCCTCGCCGCGTTCGGCCAGCAGTGCTTCGATGGTTTCGACGATGAAGTCGAGCGCGACCTGGCGCTTGTCGTCATCCTTGCGCGACGGCGCATTTTTTTGCGTGTCGTCCGGTATCGATTTAAGCGGGGTTTTCTTTTCAGCCGCTTTCTTTTTCGGCTTTTGCTCGCGCACCAGATCGTCGTAAAAAATGAATTCGTCGCAGTTGGCGCTGAGCAAGTCGGAGGTCGAATCCTTGACCCCGATGCCGATTACATATTTATTGTTTTCGCGTAATTTCGACACCAGCGGCGAGAAATCCGAATCGCCGCTGATAATTACAAACGCATCGACATGGGCCTTGGTATAGCAAAGGTCGAGCGCATCGACCACCATGCGGATATCGGCCGAATTTTTGCCCGATTGGCGCACGTGCGGGATTTCGATCAGCTCGAACGCCGCTTCATGCATGGTCGATTTAAAGTCTTTGTAGCGATCCCAGTCGCAATAGGCTTTTTTGACCACGATGCTGCCTTTGAGCAAGAGGCGCTCCAGCACTTTCTTGATGTCAAAAGGCGCATATTTGGCATCGCGCACCCCGAGCGCGACGTTTTCAAAGTCGCAAAACAAGGCCATATTGGTAATTTCAGTTTGTCCGGCCATTGCGTCCTTTTATCGGCGGAAATGCTTGCGGCGAGCGTCAAATACCCATATTGGCCAGCATGGTGCCCAGCTCGCGCAAGGCCGGCTCGATGCGCGGATGTTGCGCGGCGAACTTGGCCGACAATTCTTGCGCCCGCTCCGCCAGATCGTCGGCATCGGATGTCGCCGGCCCAGCCTTTTTTAACAGCGTCTGAATATCGTCATCCAACGTTTGCAGCAATTGCCGCAATTCGGCATCGACTTCGCCGGTGGCTTCCAGATTGTTGTGCAGGGCTTGCAGCGAACGTTTCAAATGTTCCGTATTCATGATGTCGTCTCCGGTTGGCACTACTGTGACTGGACTGCTGTCATTCTATGAAGTTTTCAGGGGTCGATAGGGTGTTCAGATACAGATCTTCCACCTTTTTTCTGGCCCACGGTGTTTTTCTGAGAAATTTCAGGCTCGACTTGATACTCGGGTCAGTAGTGAAACATTTGATCTCGATCAGATCGCCCATTGCCTGCCAGCCGAGCCGGTTCACCAGATGGTTCAATATCGCTTCAAGTGTGATGCCGTGCAAGGCGTCGGGAGCGGCGGGTGGGTTCATGGATGATTCGTCAACGATAAGGATGGATAAATAGGTGTTGACGCACAATGGTCAATCGTATGCTTTTGCGCGTGTATTTAATACTTATCATATCACTCGTTTTGCAGGGGGTATATGGCAAAATAGTGGCTTACCCGCACGGTTATATTGGGCAAAAATTAATACTGCATGGAGTATATTTTTGCATATTTGCCCTCTGTGGACTGGACGGCGTTGCTATCCGATAGCGCCGGAAAATATATTTTTATGGCCGCGAATCCGTTTGGTCCGATCCTGCATCTTAGTGAGCGAGGGCTTCCTCAATCACTGAAAAAGGAGAATCACATGTTGTATGTCAAAAATGTCCCTGGGTTTGAACGTGTCTTGCGGGTGGCGGCCGGTATTGCGGCGGCCGTGCTGGCGATGCTATTTCTGGCTGCGCCCTTGAGCTGGATGGCCGCAGCGTCGGCCATCGGCATTAGCTTGACTGGCCTGTTTGGTTTTTGCCCAGCGTGCGCCATGGTTGGCCGTCGTTTAAAGGACTAATCCAGATGGCCTTGGCTGCGCATCATATCCCGCTGCTGGAAGCGGCCCGCAACGGCGATGCGGTAGCGCTGGACAGCTTGTTGCGGGTATGCCAGCCTGACATCCGGCGGTATGCACAAAAACACTGCATGATCAGCGATGTTGATGATGCGGTGCAAGAAGCCCTGTTGCTGATGTCGCGCCGGCTCGGCTCCTTGCGTGCCTTGGCTGCGTTATCGGGCTGGTTATTCAAGGTGGTGCAGAACGAATGCCGCCGGCTGGGGCGCAAGGCTTTGCGCTTTGATCCCTACGATGAAGAAAAGCTGGAAAACTGGCTGGTCAGCCATACCAGCGACTCCCTGCGGCTAGAACTGGCGGCCGCCTTGGAAGCGCTGCCGGCGCATTACCGCGAGATTGTCTTGATGCGCGATTTCGACGAACTCACCATCGGCGAAATCGCGCTCCAACTCGATCTCGGTACTGCCGCAGTCAAGAGCCGCCTGCACCGCGCCCGTCTGCTGACGCGGGAATATCTGCTGGCT
>JAZKIX010000111.1:0-7188 GCA_040384645.1 Pseudomonadota bacterium
CGGCCGTTTGCTATTCGATAGCAAAGGCATTTTTGCCGACCAGCTCGACGCCATGTCACGCGCCAAACACAAGCGCACCGTCGGCGATACCATCGACCTATCGCTCCTGACCGATGGCCTGGAAGCCGAGCGCGAACAAGGCATTACGATCGACGTGGCCTACCGTTATTTCGCCACGCCGAAACGTAAATTTATCATCGCCGACACCCCCGGTCACGAGCAATACACCCGCAATATGGTGACCGGTGCATCGACTGCGGACGCCGTCATTATCTTGATCGATGTATCCAAAGTGAAGCTGGGCGACGATGGCAGCGTAGAGCTGCTGATCCAGACCAAACGCCACTCGACCATCGCCCATCTGCTGCAGATCGAACACGTCGTGGTTGCCGTCAACAAGATGGATCTGGTCAATTACGACCAGACCGTCTACGACCGCATCGTCGGCGCGTATCAAGCCTTTGCAGTGCAACTTGGCTTAAAAGACATTCATCCTATTCCGCTGTCGGCACTGACTGGCGACAATGTGGTATCGGCTGGTGACAATATGCCTTGGTATCAGGGCCCGACCTTGATCGAGATGCTGGAATCGTTAAGTGTTCACGATGAATCGCATGACGAGCCATTCCGCTTTCCGGTGCAACTGGTGGCGCGTCATAACGGCCACGAAGCCAACGATTTCCGTGGCTATATGGGTCGGATCGAAGCCGGCAAAGTCCATAAAGGCGACAAACTAGTGGTGCAGCCGAGCGGCCAAAACGCCACCGTTAAAGAGATTTTGACTCTGGACGGCTCGCTGGAATCGGCCGTGGTCGGCCAATCGGTGACGATCTTGCTGGACGAGTATCTTGATATTTCACGCGGTGACACCTTGTCTTCGGCAGAACGGCCTGCGACCTTGCTGAAAACCGTCAACGCCGATATCTGCTGGCTGTCGGAAGAGCCGCTCGACATGCGTCGTAAATATTGGATGAAGCACACGACCAAACAAGTGGCGGCGCGCATCACCAAGATCGACACCCTGCTCGACATCAACACCCAGCAGCAGCGTCCGGCCGATGCGATCAAACTCAACGACATCGCACGCATTTCTCTCAACGTGCAGCAGCCGCTGGCAGCTGATGCCTATACCGATATCCGTTCTACCGGCGCGTTTATCTTGATTGATGAAGTGACCCATCAAACGGTGGCGGCGGGGATGATTCGGTTGGATTGATCATTTTTATATTCCCTGTATGTTCCAATTGAAATGGGACGGGATATACATTATGTATGGCCCAGCTTGTGGCTAGAGCTAGCTGGGCCTTCTACTTTTAGCTTCCTTAAGCCTAAACGCCATGTATTCCAAATCTCACGGCAAAATCCTCTTCAAGCTCCTTGGCGCACTCGCAGCACTTGCCTTCATTGGCTATGGATTTAAGGACCGTTCGGAAATCACAAGCATCCAGAAGCGCGGGAAGCTCGCAATAGTCGAACCGGTCACAGAGTACACCGAGTTCAAGCAAGGAGGCTCCTCGGTTTACACCGCCGAGTTGCGTTTCAAGACAGAGGATGGTCGCGACATCGTGCAGAAACATTCGTTTCCAGAGGAAGCGCTTGTGGACTTCAAGGCCGGAAAGCCAGTGCAGATCTACTACCTGCAGAACGACCCTAGCACCCTCGTGTTTGCTAGTGAAAAACCCGGCTGGGGCTTGGTTATAGGTGGCTTCGCCTTGCTAGTTGCGGCGCTGCTGTTTGCCTAGGGATTGTGACTAATTATTCGATCGAAAGGACATGCTCTACCAAATCATCTCTCTCATTTCTAACGTTAAGACGAATGCGCCGCTTATCTGAACTATTGCTTTCATGGTGCTCGGTGGAGCAATTGCAGCCGCAATTTGCCTCGTTGTTGTCTACCCTCACGTCAGAGACAAGTGGCGGGATATTGGATTTAACAGTGGATGAGTTCGGGCGAATAGTGGCATCTATCGGATTTTGTCAAAGCACTTTACAGACAAGCACAGCGATTGTAAGATTATTGAAGTGGTCGCAGGTGCAAAGCCCGATCGAATTGAAATCGTTGATTGCGGCTCCTTCAAGTAGCTTATGACGACCGAGCATTAAGGTTCTATAGGCTTAACTCAATATTCAAATTCGACGCCGAAGGGGCCCTTATTTGTGTTTTTTCGGCGTGATTTGCGGCACCGGCCCGATTACTACGCTAACCCGGCGCGCAACCTTGTCCCCTTTGGTCCTTGGACGCTACGCGATAAAGCTGCGCAGCGCCGGTTAGCTCTAAGTTATACAGACGATGTTTCTGGTTTAAAGGAAGGCACTGCTAAAAATGATTAAAAAAAGCCCCAGCATTATTTTATTAAATGGACCATCAAGCTCTGGAAAATCTACGGTCGGACGGGATTTGCAAGCGATCATGGATTCTCCATTCCTATATTTTTCATCCGATCAAATGGTATCGGCAAAAGTACTGCCGGAATTGGATCAAGAAGGTCGCGGCGAGCTCTGGCAATGGAAAAATGTCCGCCCTCGTTTTTTCCAAGGCTTCCATCTTTGCATAGGAGCCTTAGCTCAAGCTGGTAACAATCTCATCATCGAGCATGTTTTGGAGTACCGTTCTTGGTATGAAGACTGCGTGAAATTGCTCGCCCCATACGACACCTTTTTTGTGGGCGTTCATTGTCCGTTGAAAGAATTGGAAAGACGAGAGCGATCGCGCGGAGACAGAAAAATTGGTGAAGGACGTTCCCACCTTGAAGATGGCGTCCATACTTGGGGGCCTTACGATTTCGAAATTGATACTTCCCTATTAGATCCTCATAAAAACGCTAAATTATTGAAGGATGCCTTCGATAATCGAAAAGAAATAAGCGCATTTGAAATTGAGCAAAAGAAGTTGGAGTGTAAATGAAGAGGAGCCACGATTGAAGAGTGCCAATTCATTGCGTAAAACACAATAATTTACTCAGCGCGGTGGAACGGCGTCAACACGTCAAATCAACTGTTGGAATTGCGAGCGCATGATCGCCGTAACTTTTCCCGTTGGGGATGCCCAGCATTTCATTCCACGGGACTGGCTACGGCGCTCCGTGAAGTCAAACCTTAAGATGGATGCGCCATATATTTAAAGGTATTGCTTTCATGGCGCTGGGTGGAGCAATTGCAGTCGCAAGTTGCCTCGTTGTTGCATACCATCACGTCAGGGACAAGTGACGGCATATTGGATTTAACAGTGGAAGAATGCTGGCGAGTAGTGAAATAATCGGCTTCTGTCAAAGCACTTTAAAAAAAAACACGACCATTGCCAGTTTGTTGAAATGATCCCAGGCGTGAAGCCTAATCGCATTGAAATCGTTGATTGCGGCTACTTCAAGTCGCTTACAGCCAAGGAATATGGTTCCCATAGGCTTAACTCAATATTCAACTCCGACGCCCAAGGGCTCTGGTTGATGTATCGGTAAGCGTGCCCAATACTTTGCGGAAAGAATGCCCTGCGAGGGTGAGCTCCAGCCTTTATTTGAGCTAAAACATAGGGGTATATGGCAAATTATGCCATTGTCCGCACAACTTTATTGCGTCTTGAAATATACCCCACCCAGTATATTTTTTCACTTGCGAGGCCTTTTGATGGCAACCTGTAGCCGCAGCGGCGCGAACGAAATATATTTTAACGCCTGTCACTGGGCATGTAGCGTGCTCATGCAATACGCCGCAATCGCCGCTAGCACGGTAGCATCTTCCCCGACAGCACCGGCAACCCGTAAATTGATTGCCGGATAATCCATGCGTAGCTGATCGACAATCAGCGGCAAATCGCGCAACAGATGTCCGCCCTGCCCGAAAAATATCGGCACCACCGTCACATCAATACAGTCGTCGGCAGCCAATTGTGCGACCAGTTCCGGCAACTTTGGCCGCATCAATTCCAAGAATGACAGTGCCACGATCACCTCGGACGATTGGCTTTGCACCAATTGCTGCAAGCGCTGGAATGGCTCTGCCCAGCGCGGATCGCGGGCGCCATGGGCGAATAAAATCAGGGCGCGTTTGCTCATCAATGTCTTTCAACCCACCACAAGGCGGAAATTGCTGCCAAAAAGAATAAAGCGCTGGGCGCAATCGCGGTAGCCAAGGCTGGCCAAGTGTTCAATATGCCCAAGTGCGAAAACAGGGCATTGAGCAATTCAAAACTGACACCAATCATGATGCCGGTAAAAATCTTCAAACTGACACCGCCGGTACGGAAATGGAGATAGGCAAAAGGCAGCGCCAAAGCCATCATCACAAATACGGCAAAGGGATAAATAATTTTTTTCCAGAAGGCAATTTCGTAGCGCTCGGTTTCTTGCTTATTCTCGGACAAATGTTTGGTATAGACAGCAAGCTCGTTCGCCGACATGCGATCCGGGTCAGCTCTGAGGACGGACAAAATATCCGGCGTAATTTCAGATACGAAATCCTTGCTTGCCAGCCGACTGGACTTGACTGGAGATTGTTTGTTGGTTCCCGACACGGTACCGTCGAACAAGGTTTCCGACACATCAGACAAACGCCAGGTTTTGCCGCCTTGATAATCGCCGCGTGCCGCCGTAATTAATGCCGACAGGTGGAACTCGCGGTCGAACTCATACAGTTTGACGTCCAACAGTTGTCCATCGACCCGGATTTCGCGCACGTTTAAAAAGCGCGATCCCACCACGGCGCCGGTCAAGCCACTTTCCTTGATCGTATCCTTGGTCCAGACGCCGGAACGGAATTCTTGCGAAATCGATGCGCCCTGCGCCTGCAACTTCATTTGATCGGCCAATTGGGTACTGAAGGGAGAGATAAATTCGCCAAAGATAAAGGTCACAAAGGCGATCAGCAGGCCAATCTTGGCCAGCATGCCGGCCACCATCAGGGTTGACATGCTGGACACGCGCATGATGGTAAATTCGGAGCGCGATGCCAATTGCGACAGCGCGTAAATGGTACCAATCAAGGCTGAAATCGGCATCAACATATAGGCGTAACTTGGCATGCCCAGCAAGACGTATAAAAAGACATGCTGCAAGCCATAGCCGCCCTGCCCAACCGATTTCAATTCGCCAGTCAAATCAAAAAAGGCGAACAAGGCCAGGAATGCGGCGAGAACAAAGACCACTGCGCGTAATATTTCCGAGGCGAGATAACGCTGCAATACCTTCATGGCGCCACCGTCCGTTTCGAGAGGCAAGCGCGCCTGAGTTTGCTCCACAGCACCAGCGGATGGATCGCGCTATTCACGTTCAAACGCCAGGAAAACGCCAGCACGATCAGAATAAAACTGAAGGCGTGTACCGGCCACCACGCCATCAGAAATGAGATTTTCTGCTGCGCCACCGCTGCCTGAAAAATACTGATCACATTGGTATAAGTCACATACAAGAGCAAGGCAATCATCAAATTAACCGAGCGCCCAACCCGGGGATTGACAAAGCCGAGTGGAATCGCCAACAGCATCAATAACAGGCACATCAGGGGCAAGGCAATACGCCATAATAATTCGCTCATATGGTATGCGTCATCCATTTTTTCCAGCAAGGTCATGGTGGACATGGAATGGGCTGATTTATCGCCGACCAACGCTTGCGAACCGTTCGATACCAGCATGCCGTATCGCTCGAATTCCATCATCTGGAAATCCGATTGATTCGGCGCGCCGTCGTAACGCCGGCCTTTGCGCATAATGACAAATTTATCGCCACTGCTGTCGACTTCGGTAGTGCCTTCCTTGGCGACGATGATGCTGGTTTTGCCATTCTCGACGGTGTTGACAAAAATATTTTCAACCTTGCTGGCGTCGCCAGAAATGCCTTCGACAAAAAACATCCGGTTCGATGATGCCGATTCTTGAAATTTGCCGGGTGAGATTTTCAAAATATCTTCCCGCTTTTCAAAGCGCTCGGCCGATTCCGCACTAAGCCGGTTTGCCAGCGGCGTCAACATAAAACTGAGCAAACCGGTCATCAGCACAATCGGCCAGCCGAATGCGACCACCGGGCGGATCCATTGCACCAGGCTCACGCCGGAAGCAAACCAGACCACCATTTCAGAATCCTGATAACTACGGCTGACCACCATCAAGACAGAAATAAAACTGGTAAGAATCAATAGAATTGGAAGATACTGCAGGGCAGCAAAACCGATCAGGGCAATCACATCGGCCGATGCGATTTTGCCGCCGGCCGCTTTGCCAAGAATCTTGATTAACATTACAGTGATAATGATGGTAAAAAGAGCGGTAAAAACAGCACCCGCGGTACTCATCAATTCACGTCGGATTGCGCGTTGAAAGATCATTCGACGGCACTAAATAATTCGCCAACAGGCAAGGAAAAGAAAATGGACTTTAGCATAAAAAGTTTTGACCTAAAAAACACCCTCAACAATGCAAAAACAGCTTGTATCGTGGTCGGCGTATTTGAAAACAAGAAATTATCGAGCGCCGCTATCGCACTCGATAGCAAAGGTCAACTGAACGCCGCATTGCAATCGGGCGACATCAGCGGCAAGCCCGGCGCCACCTTGCTGTTGCGCAATGTAGCAGACATTAATGCAGAACGCGTCTTGCTGCTCGGCTTGGGCAATGACGACGCGATCAGCGATAAAAACTTTGCCACCGCGACCCAAGCCCTGATCCGCAGCCTGACTTCCATCGGCGCGGCAGACGCCATTATCGCATTGCCGGTCGATGCTGTAAAAGACCGTGCGGCCGATTGGGCGGTGCAAACCATTGTGCTGGCGGCGCACCAAAATGCCTATCGCTGCGATTCCTTGAAGAGTAAAAAAGATCCAGCGCCATCAGGCGTCAAAAAAGTCGTCATTGCCGTGCCGGGCGATGCCGTCAGCAACGCCAAACAAGCGCTCGAGCAAAGTCTTGCCATCGCCAAAGGCGTCGATTTGGCCAAACAATTGGGCGATCTGCCAGCCAATATCTGCACCCCGACCTATCTGGCGAATACCGCGAAGAAAATCGCCGAAAACCATAAGCTGAGCGTCGACGTCCTCGACCGCAAGCAACTCGAAGCGCTCAAGATGGGCAGTTTCCTGTCGGTCAGCCGCGGCAGCGACGAGCCGCCAAAATTCATCGTGCTCAAGCACATGGGCGGCAAAGCCAAGGACGCGCCGATCGTGCTGGTCGGCAAAGGTATTACCTTCGACACCGGCGGCATT
>JAZKIX010000112.1:0-3278 GCA_040384645.1 Pseudomonadota bacterium
TATAAATACGGACGGACCCGCGATGAGCTTTTTAACCTCATGCTGACTCTTGCCGCAAAATGAGCAATATAGAAGTTTTTCACCGCTGGAAATTTTTTTATCTGACATGGGACTTGATATGATATCTACTGGTTTGGTGAGGCTTAATACAACCGAACTTAGTTACTAAACAACGATAACACAAGCGAACGGACGAAAATCATAGCTTCAAAAACAAAAACGCCCGAACATACAGCGCCGGGCGTTTTTCGCATCAACTAAGAATGCGATCCGTCAAGCGCGACTGGTCAATACTTTATCGATCAAACCATATTCGGCTGCCGCGTCGGCAGACATAAAGTTATCTCGATCTGTATCTTTAGCAATCTGCTCTACCGATCTACCAGTCTGAGTTGCAAGAATTGCATTGAGACGTTCACGCAAGTACAAGATTTCACGTGCCTGAATCTCAATATCCGATGCCTGACCTTGCGATCCACCTGATGGCTGATGAATCATTATGCGTGAGTTCGGCAATGAAAAGCGTTTGCCCTTTGCTCCAGCAGCCAGTAGGAATGCTCCCATTGATGCTGCCATTCCTGTGCAAAGCGTTGACACATCGGGTTTAATAAACTGCATCGTGTCAAAAATCGCCATCCCAGCGGAGACTGAGCCACCTGGAGAATTTATGTACAGCGAAATATCTTTATCTGGATTTTCGCTTTCCAAAAATAACAATTGCGCAACAATCAAGTTGGCCATTTGGTCATTGACTGGCCCAACCATAAAAATCACGCGCTCTTTTAATAGCCTCGAATAAATATCATACGACCGCTCACCACGACCACTCTGCTCGACCACCATAGGAATCAAGCCGAGCATCTCTGTGTCTAGCGCTGAACTTCGAGTCAACCCTGTCATGAATATTCCTTTAGCGAAAGACTCAAAAGCGTTTAAGCCTGTGCGCCATTTCCCATCAGTTCATCGAACGCAACCAATTTTTCGGTTACCTTTGTTTTACCCAAGACGTAGTTTACGACGTTTTCTTCCAATACAAGTGCTTCGACTTCGGCAACACGTGTACGATCACTCAAATAATATTTGATGACTTCGCGAGGATCTTCATAACTTTGTGCGAAATCTTCAACTTGTGCTTTAACTTGCTCAATAGTCGCTTGCAAACTATTTGTTTTGACCACTTCAGCCAAGATCAAGCCCAACCGTACGCGACGTTCAGCTTGCGCTGTAAACAATTCCGGTGGAAATGGCATGTCTTTCACATCCAAACCACGCTGCGTCATATCCTGGCGCGCCATTTCGGCCAAACGTACAACGTCCTGATCGACCAATGCCTTAGGCACTTCAAGTTCAGCCACTTTGATCAGCGCGTCCATTACGACGTCTTTGTTTTTTGATTTGACCCGGCCGCCAACTTCACGTTCCAGATTACTCTTGATGTCTTCCCGCATTTTTGTGAGGTCGCCATCTGGCACACCTAGGGAAACAGCAAAATTGGCATCAATTTCGGGTAAATGTGCCCATTCAATCTTACTAACAGAAATCTTGAATACTGCGGTTTTTCCTGCAACGTCTTTGCCATGATAATCCGCTGGAAAAGCCAACTCAAAGGTTTTTGACTCACCTACTGCCAAACCGATCGTTGCAGCCTCAAATTCTGGCAACATACGGCCTTCGCCAAGGATGAAAGCGTAGTTTTCCGCTTTGCCGCCTTGAAACTCAAGACCGTCGATTTCTCCAACGAAATCAACAGTAACGCGGTCGCCGTTTTGCGCTGTTGTTACAGAGCCGCCGTCGCCGTGTTCACTCTGCTCACCCTTGACATGGAAATGTGCACGTTGTTTACGCAAGATATTGATGGTTTTATCGATTTCAGCGTCGGATACTTCCGCTTTAATTTTTTCGATTTCGACGGGAGCCAAATCGCCGATTTTAACCTCAGGATATACCTCGAAGGTGGCATCGAATGACAAAGCGCCATCAACCGCCGCATCGCCAGTTCTTGGCTCAATCTTTGGATAACCGGCAACGCGCAAATTGTTTTCATTCGCGGCGTCGCTAAAAGCGCGTCCGACTTTGTCATTCAACACTTCGGTTTCAACTTGATAACCGTATTGTGCTGCGACCATCTTCATGGGCACTTTTCCTGGGCGGAAGCCAGGCGCTTTTGCGGTGCGAGCACGAGCTTTGAGGCGCTTTTCGACTTCCGTTTGCAAGTCAGACAGCGGGAATGAGATAGTAAGACGGCGCGCGAGTGTGCCCAAGGTTTCGACTGCAGTTGCCATGAAAATCATCCAAAAAATAAAAAATTCTGTGGTGCGAGGAGGGGGACTCGAACCCCCACACCATTACTGGCGTCAGGACCTAAACCTGGTGCGTCTACCAATTTCGCCATCCTCGCGGGAATTTGCACTTTTGCCGACTTGCGACAGAAAGTACACAAAAACAAAGGGCGACCCAGAAGTAATACGGTCGCCCTATCTTGCGTTTGTTATTGGCAATTCAACTTCAGCCAGATATTTTACTGGAATTCTCCAGAACTTGCGGCGTTTTTTGCTGCAGCAGTCCAATCAACGCAGAATCTGGCGCTATTGATCGTCAATTTCGCCAGATTCTACAGCCTACGCCGGTTTCTTCACCCGGAACCATGCCGCATACAACGCGGGCAAAAACAGTAAGGTCAAAGCCGTTGCAATGATCAGTCCGCCCATGATGGCAACGGCCATTGGCCCCCAGAACACTGAGCGCGATAAAGGAATCATGGCTAACACTGCAGCGGCCGCCGTCAATATAATCGGCCGGCAGCGCCGCACCGCGGCTTCTACGATGGCGTCCCAAGGCGCAGCGCCGTCAGCAATGTCCTGTTCGATTTGGTCGATCAAAATGACCGAGTTTCGAATGATCATGCCGAACAAGGCAATCACGCCCAGCTGCGCGACGAAACCGAAAGGTCGCTGTAATATCAACAACGCCATCGCCGCGCCAGCCACGCCTAAAGGCCCGGTCAAAAATACCAATAGAGAACGCGAGAAGCTATGCAATTGCAGCATGAGTAAGGTAAAAATAATGAAAATAACCAAAGGTACATTGGCTGCAATCGACTCTTGCGCCTTACCGCTATCAGCCGCCGCACCTGCCAATTCAATTTTGTAGCCGGCTGGCAAGCTCGCTCTCAATTTAGCCAGCATCGGATTGATTTGACTTGAAACGGTCGGCCCCTGGATTCCGTCAGCCACATCGGATTGCACCGTGACAGCCCATTCTCGCCCCTCACGCCACAC
>JAZKIX010000113.1:0-336 GCA_040384645.1 Pseudomonadota bacterium
TTGGTAAGTAAGGACGAGCGCATGTAACAGGCGCGACCAGCCATCAAGCATGACGATCAAGAGCAACTTGAATGGCAGTGAAATAGTGGTAGGCGACATCATCTGCATGCCCAGTGCCATCAAAGTGCTGGCAACGATAAAGTCGATCACCAGAAACGGCAGAAACAGCAAGAAGCCGATTTCAAACGCCTGCGTAATTTCTGCCGTCACAAAAGCCGGCACCAACACCAGCATATCGTCGGCAGCGAGCGCGCTTGGATTGTCGTCGCCCATCATCTTGTGCGACGTTGAATAGAAAAAATCCCGTTCGGCTGGCTTCGAATGTTTGATCAAAAA
>JAZKIX010000113.1:346-3405 GCA_040384645.1 Pseudomonadota bacterium
GAGTGGAGCTTTGGCATCGGAGGCAGCGCCAATCAATCCCTTAAATGTCAGCGGGCCTTCCTGATTGACCAGTTGTTCGCCGCCAGCCTGATAAGCCGCCAATCCGACCGGATACATGACATAAATACTGAGCACCATCGCCAAGCCGTTAAGGACGATGCCAGGCGGCACCTGTTGGATACCCAGCGCATTGCGTAGCAGACTGAGCACGACGATGATCTTGGTAAAGGAGGTCGTCATCATCGCTGCAAACGGCAATGCCGAAAGGCCGATGATGAGCCCGATCATAACGAGCGGATCACTGGTATTAAGCATTGGCACCTGCCGTCCAGCGCACGATGCGGACTGCCAACTCTTCATCTACGACGACCAGCTCGCCCTGCCCGACTGGCGCGCCATTGGCACAGATCGTGATGGCCTGCTGTTCCGGATGAAAGCCGAGTGGGATCACATACCCGGGCTGCAGGCTGGCCAGTTCGCGCAGGGGCAAGTGATGCTGACCAAGGTCGAAACGCAAGGCGATGCTGATATCGTCCATGCTTCCAATGGTCGCTGTAGTGCCATCCGAATTAGTGCCAATCTGACTTTGCGTGTCGGAATTAAATGTCATGAGTGCAGACTCCATATGATGTAGTTGTAGTTGGTTTGCGCTGGCAGTCGCTGTGGCTAGTCTGCGACCAGCATAATGCACAGTGAAGGTCATCGGCGCAGCGTTTAGTGCCAATTCACTGCGCAGCACGTCGCCCACGCGCAATGAATTAAATTCATCGCGATTGAGTGTCAGCTGTCCGGCGCAAATCATCATGGGTAAGTGCAAATCGTCCCAGGCCTTGATGTTGCTGCTAGCGGGCAGCATGGCCAATGCTGTGAATTGATTGCAACTGAGGCGACCGGAAAGATGTTGCCCAGTACTGGCAGAAAAATAGCGAAAATCAAGATCAGTCTCGGCAGGCGTTGCGCGGTCGAGCTTGCTTGGCGCCAATATTTCGACCTGTGCCACGCGCAATGGTGTGCCAAGCACCAGCGCCAACGCATTTAGCAAGGGCGCGGTTGAGATCTCGACCAGCATGCACCATTCTTCTTGCGGCCAATCGTCGAACGGCCCCGAAAAAAATGGGGCGAATGCAGTCAACGATTCCAGTTGGAGCGACAAGCGTGCCGGCCCCGCCATCAGACGCAATCGCACGGCTGGGCTCCAATCGCCGCCGCTCCACCGCGTCCATTGCAATCGATCCTCGCCACAGGAACGCATGCCGCTTGCGTACGCCCTGTTAGCCCACGCCATGCTGGTTGCGGAGAGGTGTGGCAAGGATTGCATAAGTGACGAATGTATTGAGGCTGGCGAAATCGATCCCAAAGCAAATTTCCGTATCTCACTGTGTGGCATGTACTTCCTTCTTTTTGCACCCAATTGCAGCAGGCACGTCTGCACGCTGCGGACGGAGTGGCACGTACTTAGACAAGACAAACTCTTCCACGCCCTCTTCTTCTTTTGCTGCGCGTCGAAGATCTCGTTGCCTGAGCCA
Source organism: Pseudomonadota bacterium (assembly GCA_040384645.1). Classification (GTDB taxonomy): domain Bacteria; phylum Pseudomonadota; class Gammaproteobacteria; order Burkholderiales; family Burkholderiaceae_D; genus JAZKIX01. The sequence goes on from JAZKIX010000113.1 coordinate 1,873, forward strand.
GTCGGCAATAATTTCTTCGATTCGCAGCCGTTTAGCCAAGGCTTGATACGCCGCAGTCTGCGCACGCTCGACGGCTTTTTCGGCCAGTGCGATCAAGACTTGATTTTTCAAGCAAAGCAAATGGAGTTTTTGATCTTGCAGGCGTAACCGTCCAAGGTATGGGCCGGTCGCGGTCAAGGCTACGCTGTCGATAGTCTGGCGGTTGGCCAACTGGTCGAGTGCGGCCAATGTTTGCTGTTGTTGCAGCGCGATCTCGGCCCGTTGCACCCGCAATTGCTCTTGCTGCGCAAGCACCAGCAGATGCAAATGGCGCTTTTCTTGTAGTTCCTGCAGCGATTTCTGCTCTAGCCGCTCGCGCGCGTTACGCAAGCCTCTCAAATTGCCAATCATCTGACTTGTCCTGCGGTGCTCAGGCGCGCGATGGTGTCGTTGAAGGCTGCATGCTCCCAAACATCCTGGCGCAAAAATGCATTGAGTCCCGGATTGCGTTGGATCGCTGCGTCGGCGTCGGCATCGCTACCGGGCTTGTATTCGCCCATGCGAATCAACATTTCAAGTTCTTGGTAACGCGCCAGCGATGCACGCGCTTCGGCAGCGGTTTGGCGATGATCTGCTTGAGCCACCCGTGACATGACGCGGCTGACACTGGCCAACACATCGATGGCCGGAAAATGATTGCGTGCAGCGAGTTTGCGCGACAAAACGATATGACCGTCAAGTAGCGAACGCACTTCTTCCGCAATAGGGTCATCGCTGTCTTCGCCTTCTTCCAGCACGGTGTAGAAAGCAGTAATGGAGCCGCGCTCCGACATGCCGGCACGCTCAAACAGGAGTGGCAACGCCGAAAACACCGAAGGTGGAAATGCGCGCCTGGTTGGCGGCTCACCGGCTGCCAAGCCGATTTCGCGCAAAGCCCGTGCATAACGGGTGACCGAATCGACCAGCAGCATCACCGACTTGCCCTGATCGCGAAAGTGCTCTGCAATCGCAGTTGCCACCAGCGCAGCCCGCGCCCGCTCCAAGGCCGGACGGTCGGAAGTGGCGACCACCATCACGCTGCGCTTCAAGCCTTCTGTTCCCAGACTGTCGTGGATGAATTCTTGTACTTCCCGTCCGCGTTCGCCGATCAATGCGACCACGTTGATGTCGGCATTGGCGTTGCGTGCAATCATGCCGAGCAGCGTACTTTTGCCACAACCGGCCGGTGCAAAAATACCCATGCGCTGACCGACACCGCAACACAGCAAACCGTCAATGGCACGCACGCCGACCGGCAATGCATGTTCGATAATGGGTCGTGCCAGCGGATTGGGCGGCTCTGCATAGACGCCGCGTTGCGCCACATCGAGTAGCGGCGGCAAGCCATCTAATGGATTGCCCATGCCATCAAGCACGCGGCCTAGCAACTGGTCGTCGACCGCGACCTGTTGCGGCCGACCCAACGAGATTGCTGCCACACTAGTTGATAATCCTTGCATTTGGCCCATCGGTGCCAGTAGCGCGTAGTCTGGACCCAGACCCACCACTTCCGCC
>JAZKIX010000113.1:3415-28208 GCA_040384645.1 Pseudomonadota bacterium
AGCTCGCAAATGTCGCCAATACGCGCCGCCATGCCGCGTACCTTGATCAGGGTACCGACCGCTTCCACCACACGGCCATGCAACTGCACTTGGGCCGCCGACGGAATGTTGTCGATCTGCTCCAGACGGGCTTTGGTACGGGCTATTGCTGCTTTCATGCTGGAATCGCAGCGGCATCGTTGATATCTGCTGCCAACGCCTGTTCAACGCCAACGCGGATCGCGGCTAATTGAGATTCAAGCCTGGCATCGACGACACCATGCAAAGTCTCGATAACACAATCACTATCAGACAAATGTGGATCGAGCGCGATCTGAAACGCATCGATAGCGCCAAACTCTCGCTCCAACTGTTCGAGCGCAGCACGCAACTCTGGCAATGCAGCCGCAGAGACACGCAAAGTAATGACTTGTTTCGGCCGTAACTGTTGCAAAATCGCCCGCACCCGCGTCAACAAGGCATCGTTCGTACCCATTTCGCCTAACAGACGGCGTACACAGGAGAGAACCGTGACGCCGATGCTGCTTTCAATTTTCTGCCAGCAACGGTTGTGCTCCAGTGCCAGCGAGGCCAATTGCGAGGCATAGGCATTGCGTCCGGCAGCATTACCAGCAGCCGTCGCAGCCTGGCGCAAGGTCTCCGCATGCAACTGGGCTGCAGCGATGATGTCGTCCTGTTCTTCGCGCAAGGCTTTGCTTGCCTGCTGCGCATTGAGCATTGCCAAATACTCGGCGGCACGAATAATATGCGGACGACGGACGATAGTCGTCAGCGGCCGCGTCGATGCTGAATTAGTTTGCTCCATCATTTTTCCATATTGTTCAAGATCGTGTCCGCGCAACCGCCTGCGCTAGACTGCAGATTGAGCCGATATCCTTGCCCATACACGGATTGAATTTCCCATCCGAGCGAGCAGATCGGTTTCAGTTTCGAGCGCAGGCGACTAACATACATATCGACCAGGCGAGTTTCAATTTCCGCGTTCAAACCCCATACAGCCATTTGCAGCTTTTGTCGCGGCACCAACGTGCCGGGAACCGATGCCATATGCCAGAGAATGGCAAATTCTTTATTGCCAAGGCGTATTTCATGCTCGTCGCAGGTGATCACCAGGTTCGACTGATCTAACACGCAACGGCCAAGCACACGTGTCCGGGCGTGGACACTCGTGACCTGGAAGCGGCGCAATAGTGTGCGGATCCGCGCCAACAAGACGGCTCGATCAAAAGGTTTTACCAAGAAATCATCTGCGCCGAGGTCCAGGATGCGCACAATATCTTCTTCGGCGGAATGAATCGTTTGAAACAACACAGGAACATTACTGCGCGAACGCCCGCGCACTAACGACAACAGCTTGTCGCCTGCCATTCCCGGAATATCCCAATCGAGAATGATGAGGTCGGCCCATCCCTCCATCAGAAAATTTCTGGCATCGATGCCATTGTCGAACGCATCAACATGGTATCCGGCGCCTTTGAGCCAGGCCGTGAGTAATAGCCGCTGCGCCATATCATCTTCCACCAGCAAAATCTGTATGCGCTCGCTCATGATTGACTCGCTATTGTTTTGGGTTTTTGCGCGTCAACGTACGAGCACCTCTGAGCAATGCCAGCAATCGCTCGCGCCCTAGAAGGAGCAACAACACCGTAAGCAGTAGCAAGGCTGCTAATGGCGCAATCACTGGTGCTACCAAAAGGTGCTTGAGGGCCGCGCTCTCTTGCTTGGGCATGCCCATGCTGTGTTCTTCGAAGCGAGGGTCGGTCGGGAACAGGCCCACGCTTACGTTATCGTAGTTCGCGCCTTCAATACCGTTGACGACCAGTGTCTTGATGCGCGGCACGAATCGCTGCATATCGATATCGATACGATGTTTGATAAATACCGACACCGAGGCTGGCCGTTGTTGGCCGGTGATGGAATCCGGCGACAGCAAGGCAACGTGGACACGCGCCAGGACCACGCCATCGATGCGCGATAAGGTTGCTGCCATTTCTTCGGACAATGCATAGATCAGGCGCGCCCGCTCTTCGGTTGGTGAAGAAATCAAGCCCTGCTTTTTAAATACATCACCCAGCCCGGAAGTAGGTTCACGCGGAAAGTTTGACTGGCGCAAGACTGCCGCCGCACGCGCAAAATCGACATGTTCGATCATGACGGTCCAAGTCTTTTCTTCACCGGCAGCCTTATCTGCTTCGATCCCTTTATCGAGCAAGGCGCCGACGATTTCATTGGCTTCTTTTTCCGACAAATTTGAGTAAAGTTGCTCTTTGCAGCCAGCGAGAACACAAACCATGCATAGCCAGCAAATAATGCGTGTCAATTTCATGTGATTTATTTTTTGAGAATACAATTTTTGAGGACGTAGTAAGGTCTAGCTGATTCGAATCATGGCGACTGAACCGACGTCGATACCCGATCCGATCTCTTCATGCGAAATGACGGCCATCCAAGGCAACTCAGCCTCGATCAGCTTGCGTAGAGGGCGCCGGATATCAGCTGCAGCCAACAATGGGATAACTTCGTGGCGTCCGTTTTGTCGACTGTGCAACACGGCGCGCTTGATAGCATCAAGCAATGCCCTGGCGTTGGCTGGTGACAGTGCTGCCACCACTCCCTGGCCAGACATGGTAATTGAGCGACGCACCAGGTCTTCGGTCGATGGTTCGATCAGATAAGCACTGAGCTTGCTTTGGCCTTGCAAAAAGCGATAGGTGATGGCGCGGCCGAGCACAATACGGATGCGTTCAATGACCGCTTCATCGCTTTTCTCTGTACCTGCCACTTCCAACGAGACTTGCAAAATGTCGCGCATATTGCGCAGCGATACACCTTCGGCACTCAGACCCTTGAGTACCTTGGTGAGACGCGGCAATGGCGCTATCTTCATTGCTTCTCGTACCAGATCTGGATATTCCTTGGCGCAGGCTGTGACCAGTGCCTGCACGTCTTGTACGCCCAGTAGTCGATGCGCATGCAATTCGATTACGGTCTCCAGATGAGCTACCAATAGCTGAGTGACCGACCAACACGCAATTCCCTGTTGCCGCGCGATTTTTCGTGCCGTCAAAGCAATCCAGTGAACCCCGGCTCCCATGAATACTGGTGGACCATCTGGCACCTGTATTTGCAGTGATGCCAGACGCTCTGCTGAGGCGAATGCGAGCACACTTCCTTCGCGCAACTGACCACGTACCGCATTAACTTCCAACACACTAATGACGTAACTCAGTGGTTCCAGCTTGTCATTGACACGGATGCGAATACCGGGAAATGGCAAACCGAAACTCAAGCTAAGGTCACGTCTCAGTCGCAGCAGGGCAATATCTAGTTCTTCTCTGGACAGCAGCGGCAGCGATGCGGTCGGCACTTCGATCAGTAAGGCGGCAAAACTGGGTGGTGTTGCTTCGTCAATAATCGGATACAGATCCGCTGTGCCCTCGCGCGCCATCGATTCCATGCCGACACTGGCGCCGTCAATCGCACTGCGGCGGTGAATTAATATCATTGCGCCCAAGCCCGCAATCGCGACGCCAAGTACCAGGAAGGTGACGACAGGAAAGCCAGGAACCAGCGCAAATAGGGATACCACAGTACCGGTCATCAACAAGGCGCGCGGCTGCGACAAAATTTGCGATGTCATCGCTTTGGCCAGCGGGCCGCTATTGCTGGACGAACTACGGGTCACGATCAAGCCAGCTGACAGTGCAATAAAAAGTGCAGGAATTTGTGACGCCAGTCCTTCGCCAATCGACAGGATGGAATATCGTTGTGCAGCCAAGCCGATGTCATAGCCTTTGACAATCACGCCGATGGCGATGCCGCCTAGCAGGTTGACCATGACCGTAATAATGCCTGCGATCGCGTCACCTTTGACAAATTTCATTGCGCCATCCATCGCGCCGAAAAAAGTACTTTCTTGTTCAACATCATGGCGGCGGCGGCGCGCTACTTCTTCAGATATCAAGCCCGATCGCAAGTCGGTATCGATACTCATCTGCTTGCCAGGGATCGCATCAAGCGTAAAGCGTGCAATCACCTCGGCGACACGTTCCGCACCTTTGGCGATGACGATGAATTGAATTACAGTGATGATAATAAATACCACCAGACCCACCACTAGATTGCCTCCGACCACCAGTCGCCCGAAAGTGGCAATAATTTCGCCCGCGTTTTCATTCAATAGAATTTGCCTGGTGGTCGCTACATTGAGCGCAATCCGAAGCAACGTCGTGATAAGCAATACACTAGGAAAGGTGGAAAAAGATGCCGGCGAAGCCATGTAAATGCTATACAACAGCATCGCGATAGCGAACGCAATATTGGCAGCAACCATAATGTCGAGTACCACAAAAGGTACCGGCAATACCATCAAAGCGATGACAATGATAGACACCGCTACCAATGCCAGATCACTGTGCTTGCCGACACTACGCCCCAGCTGTTTGAGGCGGGTTGCAGCAGCGCTCATAGCTTATCCCCCAGCGTGACATTGACTAAGTCGTGCCGCCCCCAAGACCAATCGAAACGAGGTTCGTGTACCACAGTAAAAGCGCCAAGCAATGCAAGCATTTGTTCTTTTGCCAATGGCTCGAGCGGAATCGGACAGAATGACGTTGAATTCGAAAATCTCAGTAAAAAGCGCTGCGCGACACCATCACTTTCGCCCAACAACGTTGCCATCAGTCCGGCGCCGGCGGCGAGCAAATCTGCCCGCGTGTTTTGTCCGAGATCGACGGTACGACCAAGTGCGGCAAGTTGCGGAAAACGGTTGGCATAATCAAGCGACCGCATGTAGTGCTCATCGCCGAGATGAAGTTTCAGATATTGGCGTGATTGACGTGTCAGCAACCGGCTGAAATAGGCAGAATGACTGGCTAAACCGATTTCATAAGCACGCGTATTTAATGCATCAGCCGATTCCAGCAGCCATGCATAAGGCAAGTCGGTACGCAGCCAACATGTTTCCAAAGCCCGTTGGCGCAATAATCGACCTGACATGGCCCGTTCCACCCGGCTTCCAGGCACGCAATATGTTCATCACGCGCGATCCGTACGAGTTCGCCAGGCACGCAATATTGATCGAAGCCCCATAGATGTGAAGGGTGCGAATAACGTGCTGGCAGCCAATTCCACAGCAAGCGCTGAAGAGTTACCGCAGCGTCCGCTGCATTCAAACTCATTGTGTTCAAGCTAGCCGTCATAGCGCGACAGTCCTGCGTTCGCCGTTGATAGTGACGAGTACGCTGTCCTGATCAATACGTTCGATGACTGTGTTGGCGTTAAACTGCGCGCCTTGAAAAAAGCGCCTTCCACTGACCGTCAATATGGATGGGATCGGCAACATCGACACCACAACGATTTGATTTTTGCCATTGAAAACTGCACTGGCTGGTAACGACCAATTCTCAATTACGTGAATGCCGTCGTTGGAACGACTAATGGAAATTGCTGGCAGTTCGTGCCCATCTGTGCCGAAATCATCCGCAGCTCGTATTTCGACCCGCTGTAGGCCGCCAATATCGTTCAACAGTGCGACGCCCGCAGCCCTGGCCAGCGGTAAATTGGGTGCTGGGACTGTAAGGTGCAGCAAGCCGTTTGCGTCTTGTCGCAAGCCGGCGTTTAAATGGCGTGCCTGCAAAATATCCGTCGCTTCAGACAATATAACTGCACGTAAAGCCTGCGGCGTTGCAGGGCTCACCGTTGCAGCTTTTTCCTTTTGTTGTACGGTCCCCGTTCCAGCCTTGATGCCTTTATCAGGTGTGGGCAAAGCTGCTTCATTCGCCTGCCATGCTATCGCGACTATCAGCACCACTGAGGTGCATACACCTGCTGCCACAAAAAGCCGCCCTGGCCACGGAGAGGCTTCAAAAGTGGCGGTCGCGACCGCATTCACATATTCGGCGTCCAATTCTGGCGTCGGAACGTCTTCGCATTCTGCCTCTATTTCGTGTGCAGATACATCGTGTTGTTCAGTGTCATCCGGCGATGCCAGCGCAGAATGCGGTTCGTGTGTATTCAATAGGAGGCTGATGTCGGCCAAGCGCAAGATGTCACCATGTGCCACCGCCTGGCTCTCACCAATTTGAACGGCAAGTTGATTTAGAAAAAGCGCGCCGGCAATTGCAGTCACGGATAAACGCTCATCCAGCACACTAAGCATTGCGCGCAATGCTCCACTCTGGCTATGCAGCACAATGTCGCATTCGAGATCATTCCCCAACAGCAAGCGACCTGCACCAATGCCAATGACCGCGCCCTTCTGTGGGCCGCTTTGAATTGTCAAATCGAATAGCACATTGACTGTGGCATCTGCCAATATGGACTGCACTGCATCTGGACGCAGCCGTGCGCCGAGGGCTTCATCCGGGGATGGAAATTTATCGCTCATGATGCCGATCGCGCAACCAGTCGCGGCGTAATGAGAAACATGCGTTCAGCGCGCCGTGTATGGTCTGACTTTTGTCGAAAGAGCGCGCCGACGAGGGGGATATCACCTAGCAAAGGCACTTTTTGCGCACCATGCATCGTTTCTTCAACAATATAGCCGCCCACCAACACACTATCGCCCTTATCGATCACCGCTTGCGTGTTGACACTTTTACGGTTGATTACCGGAATCTGATCGACACGTTCGTTCGACACTGTCCCATCTTCAATATTGACTAATAATCTGATGCGCTGGATACCATTTTGCTCTGATATTTGCGGAGTAACACGCATCACGAGGCCTGCAGCAATTTGGTACAGGTTCGTGCTGTAGGTACCGGGAACACGTACGAAAAATGTTTGCTGATTTTGCAAAACAGCTTCGGTGTTATCGAGCGTAAGAACACGGGGACGTGCAACGACACGCGCATGGCCATTGCGCACAAAGGCATTTAATGTCGCAGAAAAGAAATGCCTATTATTGCCAAGCACGATCGCGCCGAGCATACCGCCCACGCTAGCTGTACCGATCGACTGCAAAGCATTGGCCGCAGCATCGTTGGAAAGGGGAATCGCATTGCCAATACCAGCATCGAAATGACCGCGGCTGGTCAATCTGGCCGACACGCCAAATTCCTCTGCGCTGTCGACATCTATATCAATGACACTGGCTTCGATCTCGACCAATTGCGCAGGTGTATCCAGATCCTTGATCAATTTTTCACATAAAGCGATTTTTTCGAGACTGCCTCTAACGACAACTGCGTTAATTCTCGGATCGGCTTCTATCGAAACGTCATTCACAGCACGTGTCCGGTCAACATTGCGCTCGACCTTATTAGCCGGTGTATGGACTAGAGCATTTTGATAGGGATTGCGATTTGCGGCTTCCAAGCCACCGGAGAATGGCTTCATGGGATCAACTGTGGCGGCTGCGCTATGCGCAGTTGTATCACGCGTTTTTGTGCCCGGCGCCTCAATTAACAATTGACGCAATAGAGTCGCGATACCCGGCAGCGTCACCTCTCTGGAATCTACTTGGTTGACAATGTCCTTGGCCCAAGCATGTTGCAATCGGAAAATGCGAACCTCCGCAGGCGCATTTGGCCGGATCGCGCCGTTTTCAACAAGTTGCACCAGTTCTTCCACCTGCTCGATAAAGCGTGGAGGTCCGGATAGCCGCAATGCATTTTCCGCTGGAAGCCAAATGATTGAAAATCGTTGCTCGTCAATCGCCAATGTCCGCAACAGTTTTTGCATCTGCAAAAATTTATCGGCTGCAAGGGGCAAAGTACGGGTATTTACTTCAGTTTGTGAATACACATACAAAATATGACCGTCATAAAACCATGCCAAGCCGAACGACCCAGTCAGTGCATTGAATAAAGAGCTAGGTGTCTGAGAAAATTTCCCTGTCACATTGCCCTTGACCGCTTCACTGATGACAATAGGAATTCGATTTTCCGCCGACAATACCCGCAATAAGTCCGGCAAACTCTGGTTCTTCACAGTGACCTTGATTGCATCTTGGTTCAGCCACGGAATCTCAGTTGCTAACGCCTGCGACCGATACACTAAAGTCAAAAGAAGCAGCCCTAAAAATATTTTTCTTGAAGCGTTTGCAAGTATTTGCAGCAGATCGTTAAGCCTACATAATCCGTCACGCATGGGCACCGCTTTCGACCGAATTGACGTTGGTGCCACTCGCTGGATTTGCCACCCGCATTGATGATGGACCGAGGCAAGGGAGGCGCAACACAAATGTGGTTCCAATATCGCTATTGGACTCTGCAAACAACTCTCCACCATGCATCCTGACAATCTGCGAAGTGATCTTTAACCCCAATCCAAAGCCACGTCCGGCGCCAAGAGAACCTTCACCGAATTCCGTCAAACGGCCATGCTTTGGCAAGCCAGGCAAACCGCCGGCCCAGTCGCGTATCACGATGTCGGCTTGGTCTCCATTACGTTTCAGCGAGACAATGACTAATCCGCCCGGCCGCGATGCAGAGATCGCGTTATCCAACAAATTCTGAATGGCGCGCGCCACAAACACGCGAATACCATGCGCCCATATCCGCGTTTCTTCGGGTAGCGACAATTGCAGAGACAAACCTTTGTAGACCGCCGACGCCTCGTGTTGAGAAATTATTTCGCGGACCGTATCTTTCAAGTCAAACCGGGTGAAGTCGCGCCGCTGAACATTGCCAACCAACGAAGAAAAAATGAAGTCGGCACTCAATGCAAGTGAATACCGTGCGAGTTGTGCAATTTGCTGCAGACCACCGCAAGCTTCGAATGCCGAGGGGTCGCAGTCGTGCAACTCGGTTAGCGCCAGGATTGAATTCTGCGGCGAACGCAAATCGTGCGACAAGAAACGTAGGGACGCCATGCGCTGATCTATTTCGCGACGCAAAGGTGTAATGTCGATCACTGCCACAGTCGCACTGATGCAGTCATCGCCCGGCACTGGACTCAATTTGATCCAAAGACAGATTCCGTCACGCTCCACTTCCAATCCTTGAAACAACAAGTCAGCAGCCCCAACCATTGACAGGATTGGCAAATGTGCCAGTGCACAATGTAAGGGTTGCCCAATTTCGGGAGCGCAACCAAGCAGTTTTTCAGCGCGAACACTGGCTGCTAACACACAACCCGCGGCATCCAACGCAATGGTGCCCCATGGGTGACTGTCCAACATGTTTTGCAAGCGCATTGCCTCGATTCTGTGCATACTGCATTCAACCCTAGATGCTTCTGCCGACTGCAGTTCTTGTTTAACGCAAAGCAATTTCATTACTCCAACTTTCATCTAAGCCACTACGCATTCGAATTCGTGTTTTTACACTCTAAGAAATTTAGAAATTTCTTAATTTAAATGGCGCTTCTAATCGAATTCTGTGTACGCTGATTGCCTACCTAAGTTTCAATTAGGTAACGCTAACCTGCAATTCGGGGCGAAAGATATCAGTAAATTCAGTTCCTTTGGTTACGCCTCTGTGACATTTGCACATATGAAGATTTCATAGAAAAGATCATGACAATTGCACTAAAGTAGTCACGCCAATTTTCGCGCCCAATACACGAGCCGATTGAACTTCCAAACCGCGAGTGGCAATAAGCGAAATTAGGTAGGTTAAGTGATGAACCTAGACGCCAAATACTGATACGTATGAAGGCATTTTTGAGATTTGATGGGAATGTAACGAAGTGTTGAAAGTATTTTGAGCTGGAGCTACAGAGGGTAAATTTTAAAAATGAATTTTAGGAAAAAAAGGTAACGGTACCCATAAAATACTGAGCCAATGACTATTTACCAATTCCGATATCGAACGTTAGCCGAGCCGTATTACAAAGGCGGGACACTAAAATTAGGGAAGATTTAAGTCGGGCGAGATTCGCGTTATCTCACAAACAAAAAAAGCAGGAGGTTTCACAAAAAGTGCTGCGGTAAATTTCATGTAAGCGGCGTTGGATTCTACTAATGACGTAGAAATAATCAATTCACATTTGGGAGATGGGAAATCAAAATATTTTCCAGGATGCACCAATCCTGGCATAGATGATGCTGTCGTTTTCAACTCAGAAAAACGTCTTGCGATCGACATCGGGACGTAAAAACTTACCCACTAAAAACTACCACATACACTTGCTGCCTCAGCAGTGTTAGCGGCTTTAGTGGACTGGCTTTCATAGACTGAAATATTAAAATTAGGATGCGAAAATTTACTAATTTCCGCATTATTAAAAATATAAATCTCAGGTATTTTTATGTCTTTGTGCCGTAGCCTGATGCGTGCCGTGAAATGAGCTGGAGGAACCGAATTTCTCTCGGTAGTCGCCCATTAACCGCCGCAATTCTAAAATGCTGAGACCACTCTCCTCATGCATCCGTATCAGTAACGTGGCGCCTATAGGCAGCGTGCGATGACGCATTTTACTGATCACTGGCGGTGCTACTTCCAGAACCCGCGACAAAACGGCATCATTTTTCAAGCCCAGTTGCTTGATCAATGTATCGAACAAATGATCCGGATCGTAGCTAGGATCGTGCAGCAATCCATCTCCTTGGTATTCCATATTCCCCTCCATTTTTGGGTCGTCAAATTGACCACTTTCTCCGAAAATCATAACAAGTCCTTTATTGGCCATCGCCCAAAACAAGCGAAGTGACGATACGCAATCCTGAAAAATTACTTTTTGATAGCAAACCGCTTAATTTGTTTCAAGCTATATTTTTGGTCAACTTTCATTTTAACTTCCACCAATTTCATCCGGGCTATACAGCTTGCATTGCTAAATTGATTAAGGTTACTGTCATATTTCGCGACGCATTGTTCAATAGCGCAAACAGAAAATGTGAATTAAAGCGGTATCGCAACAAATTAATATCACTATATATACTACCGGATGTATTTAAAAGCCCCCTTTAAACACGTGCGGAAATGCCATTGTTTGACATCATACTCCCATTTTTAATCCAAACTCAAGCGTTGGAAACGCTTCAAAACTATAGTACGCAAGTAGCCTATCGAAAGTGAGACCACTATTAGAAGGAAAAAGGTAGCGGTATGAGCTTAAATATTAATCAGGTATATCCATTGCTTTTTCCACTCTTTGTCCCATGTATCTTACTCGACGAATGAGTAAAGATATATCGTGACCACGTACATTAAAGAACGAGCAATTTCTCGTCTACCAAATTTGCTTCGAACCCGCCCGGGAGGTCAGTGATGCTGATACCGTTGTTGAGTTTGGTGCTTATTGCGGTCGCTATCACGGCAATTTGGTGGCTTCCTGCTTACAATTTAAAGCGTGCATTGGAACGTCCGTTCCCGCCTAATTACGCCAAGATCCTGCGGAAAAATATTCCCGTTTACCGCAAGATGCACAGCGATCTCCAGTTACAGCTCAAGCGTTTAATCAAACAATTTCTTCATCAAAAAAAATTCGTCGGTTGTGATGGGTTGCTCGTGACGGATGAAGTAAAAGTCACTATTGCCGCCAACGCCTGCCTCTTGTTATTGAATCGCCCATCGCGTGTGTATCCCGACTTGAGGCTGATCTTAGTTTATCCGTCCGCTTTCATTGTGCCGCGAACCGAAATGGGGATTGGCGGCGTTGTCACGCATGCCAATCAAACTTTATCGGGTGAGTCATGGAGCGATGGCAGAGTTATTCTGGCATGGGATCATGTCAATAAAAATATAGACGATCATGTGCCGGGGCACAATGTTGTATTGCACGAATTTGCGCACCAGCTCGACAGTGAATCAGGGCAACCGAATGGCGCTCCGCCAATGATGACTTCTGCACAATATGAACGTTGGGCCGCTGTCTTATCGAGAGAATTTAGTTATTTGCAATCGGCTGTTGAGCACCGGCTTGATAGCGTCATCGACTATTATGGCGCGACCAATCCGGCGGAATTTTTTGCCGTTGCGACAGAAGCTTTTTTTGAGACACCGGAAGCTTTGTCTGATCATCACCCAGAGTTGTTTGGCCAATTGCGCGCCTACTATCAGGTGAACCCTTGCGAATGGCAATAAACTACCTATTGCTTTTTGCGAAATCACAATCTAGTTTTACTATTGCAGGGAACGCATGATTTACGGCGAAAAGTTCAATAGCATCAGTCACCTCGCAGGCGCCCTGCTCGCCGCCCTAGGGTCAGTCGTCTTGATCGTACTCGCCGCACGGCTAGGTGATCCGTGGAAAATCGTCAGTGTATGTATATATAGCGCCATGCTACTGACCCTATATGTCGTTTCGACCTTGTATCACAGTGTTGGCGGCAATGCTAAAAATGTGCTCCGCAAGTTCGACCACTGCGCCATTTATTTATTAATTGCGGGCAGCTATACCCCCTTCACCCTAGTTACTTTACGAGGGGCGTGGGGATGGTCGTTGTTCGCGACAGTATGGGCTTTGGCACTTGTCGGTATTGTGCAAGAAATTTGGTTTGCCAAAGGTGCGCGAGTTCTTTCGATGGTGATTTATGTATTAATGGGCTGGCTAGCCTTGGTTGCTATAGCGCCATTAATCTCGGCCTTATCATTTATTGGCTTTGCCCTATTGGCGTTAGGTGGCCTGATTTATACCGTTGGCATTATTTTTTTTATTGCTGACGAAAGAATTAGACACGGGCATGGCGTCTGGCATATGTTTGTACTCGGCGGTAGCACTTGCCATTATTTTGTCATCTTGCATTACGTTGTTTAGAAATGCACTAAACGTGCACTCAGTTTATTCAAGTCGCCCTATACACATCCGCCTTTCTCAATCTCCAATCTCCGCTCCCCTGATTTCCAAATAGTCACTTAACAAAAATATTTTTCTATCCATGTTTTCGTTGCACACATTATGTGGTTTAATTCAGACCTTAATGTATTCGATGTTAACTTTGATCTATACATACCGTTTCTCTCCCAAAAGCCAATGTAAGCAGCTAAGCCACCATCAACAATAGTGGCGGATTAAGAGAGCAAATGGGCAGCACTTTCACTGCTAGATATAGACGTTTATTAGTGAATCGCTTTACAAGCTTGCATGGTAATTACCTCTAAAAACGTTTTGTATCGTTACGCATAAAACATGAAGCACATAAATTTTTCTGCAGTCGAAATGGTGCTTTTATCGGGTTGAAGTTTTTCAAAGTCAATCATATTCGCTATCAGCTATCCAGAGCGCATTCCAGCTGGAAACAGGTTGTTTCCCTTTTCAAAATTTTCGAAACCTGTAACACAAGGCGAAGCGATCACCATGACGTTTATCAATATCAGAAATGCAGATCGTGGCGAGCATGAAAGTGAATCCATCCGTCTTATGCCGCACAGAGTGTTAACTCAAATTTAGGCAAGCAAACCTACCGCATCAGAAAGCACCTCTGCATCACAACATCTATTAAACGGAAACATCAATTTTAGGGAAGTAAATGGGAGAGAGAAAACGCAGACTGGCCATCGAGCAACAAATGGCATCCAAGATACCAGCGATAAAAGCGGCAGACGTTACGAATCATCAAGCACAACGATGGTTGGAAACCGGATTGCGCGAGCATCGCAGCGGCAATCTGGTTGAAGCGATCAATGCCTATCAGATAGCGACACGGCACGCTCCGGCGCTACCCGACGCGCAACATTATCAAGGACTGGCGTTGTATCAAATGGGGCAGCACGCCTTAGGATTAAATTTGATGCAACTATCGCTTCGTGTTGCAGCAAACAATGCGCAGTTTCATTTCAATCTGGGCAATGCCTTGCGTACCGACAATCTGGCGCTGGCATTGCAACACGTAGAACAAGCTGCCGTTCTCGATCCAAATGATGTCGGTTTTGCTGTGACCCACGCCGATCTGTTATGGCAAGCGAATTGCCAACAAGAAGCCATCATGGCCTTACAAAGAGCGCTCGCCCTTAGTCCGGCAAGGATCGACATCCTATGCACCTTATCGGATTTGCACTACAGCTGTAACCAACTCGATGCAGCACTGCTGCGTTTTTCACAAGCCCTGGCATTGAATTCCAAGGTCGGTCAGGATCGGCAAATCGGTTTTGCCAAGCCTGATATTGCACCAGTCGAAACCAAATTGAGTTTGGCCGACTTGCGTAATTGCACACTAGCAGATGACACCGCAGTACATGAATTTGCAACTCAATTAGGCTTACATATCATTGATAATTTTTTGCCCGACCCGATCGAATTACGAGCAAAAATATTGCAAAAGCAATTTCATGCATCACGCTATGCCGGCCAAAACTTTCCTGGCGTTCAAACAGAAGGACAACCCTGCCAAGAAATCATGGATCGTATCGCCAGCGCCGTGGGGCGGACAATCAAATTTCGCACGCCGGACAATGGCTGTTATCGAGTCAGCTTTGCCGATTCGGCCGCTCGCACCGACATTCATGTAGATAACGAAAGCGGGGACAACTTTAAACACTACGCCGCTGTGCTTTATCTGACATTGCCAGAACAATCCCAAGGCGGCACCACGTTCTGGCGGCACGTACCTACAGGCTGGCAACGACGCCCAAACGACACCGATGTACGTGCGGCCGGTTTTCCAAACTTTAAAGCCTTCCAGCAACGCTGGCTGTCCAACAAAGAAGTGATTCACTTCAACAAACTGAAGGACCGGCGCGATAGCTGGAAATTGCTGCTAGAGGTACCGATGCGTTTTAACCGCCTGATCATGTATCAGGGGCATCATTTCCATTCCATCAGCGATGTCTTCGGCAGTACTTTGGAGAACGGACGGCTGGTGCAATTGTTTGCATTTGAAGTAATTGATTAAACTAATAGCCAACAAGACCTGGGCCGGATTAATGAATGCTTAGTTAATGAATGCTTAGTTCTTGATGGCATTCAAGTCAAGCCTGCGAATTCTGGCTAGGCCATGCACGAATTACACAACAGCAATATCGACTTGGGCTGGATGTGCAATTGCGTATTGGGTCCAATGAATCAATGCGCGAAGACTTGCAACTTGAGCGGCGGTTTGGCAACCAACCCTGCCAAAAATGTATCAATCATTGCTTCCGCATGCTGCGCCAAATCATAAGATTGTGGATTGCGCAACCACTCATAGATCAACCCTATCAGGTAAGAATTGATGGCTTGCACCGCGATCCAGGTATCTGTTTCGACATTAAGATTGCCTTGTACAACCGCTTCACGCACGATGGTGTCGAGACGAGAAAGGCATTCTCTTGATTTTTGCGTTTCGTGATTAAAAAACGCCATGTCTTCGTTTTTTTCACAATGATGAAACAAGATGTCGAACACTATTCGCTGCTGGGCGCTGCTTGTAACCTGGATCAACATATGCATCATCACGTGTCGTAAGGCTGCAATCGGATTTTGTCCTGACGTTGCTGCGATTTCATTCAGCATCGTTTGCATCGGTAAAAAAACACGATCACACATTGCTTGAAACAAATCTCCTTTATCCTTGAAGTGCCAGTAAATCGCACCACGGGTCATCCCAGCGGCCAAGGCGACATCATTGAGTGTTGTTCGCGCCACGCCTTTTTCAGAAAAAATCCGTTCCGCGGCGTCAAGTAACGCTGTAATAGTTGCTTGCGCGTCTTCTTTGGTTTTTCTGACCATAACATCACCTCTTAAAACAGGTTCAACAACCGAATTGCCAAACCGCAAGCATGAAAACCAGAACTTGGAAATGTGGTACATTCACATTTACAAACATCCGTGTATGTATGGATGCATACCGGACACGATACTAGCACATCACCTTCCTAACAATTGAGAAAACTCATGCGCCCCATTCACCCTACATTGCTCCAGTCCACGCTGCTTCAAGCCAGCGTTGCCAAGAAAGTCCCATTTAGAAACCTGGCTGTTCTGGCGTGTGCCGCATCGCTTTTGATTCTGGCAGCATGTAATAAGAAAGCAGATCTAGCCCATGCTGGCAACGTTATGCCACCGCCTGAGGTGACTGTCGTGACAGTGCAGGCAAAGGATAAGGCGATTGGGTTTGAATATGTCGGCCAAACTGCAGGTTCGCGCGAAACCGAAGTACGCGCACGTATTTCAGGCATCTTGGAAAATCGCTTATACGAAGAAGGCAGCCGTGTTAAAGCCGGCACCGTGATGTTCCAGATAGATCCGGGCACGTATCAAAATCAACTGGCGTCAGCAGAAGCGGCAGCTGCGGTTAGCGAGGCTAAACTGAATCAGGCAAAGCGCGAATTTACTCGACTCGAACCGCTCGCAGCTGAAAAAGCAATCAGTCAAAAAGAGTTTGATGATGCCAAATCTGCGCTTGAAACCGCGGAAGCAACGTTAAAACAAACTCGTGCAGGCGTCAACGAAGCTCGGCTAAACCTGAGCTACACCAAGGTCGTCGCGCCCATTGCTGGCATCAGCGGTATTGCCAGCAAATCGAACGGTAGCTTGGTTACGCCTGGTGACAGCTTGCTCACGACGCTGATTCAAACCGACCCGATCTACGTCAATTTCAGCGTAACCGAAGCCGACTTCCTCAAACTCAATAATGACGTCAATAGCGGCAAACTCACTGTGCCAGGCAAACGCGCCAGCAACGGCAGCATGGCCTTTGACGTCAATATTAAATTAGCCGATGGCAGCATCTTCCCCACTTCAGGGAAAATGAATTTTGTTAGTGAACGGGTCAATCCGTCAACAGGCGGATTTGATGCACGCGCTCAAATTCCCAATCCCGATGGTGCTTTGCGTCCAGGTCAATTCGTTCGCGTGATGTTAAATGGCGCCAGCCGGACCAATGCGATCGCCATTCCACAACGAGCAGTGATTGATAGCCCAATGGGAAAAATGGTATTTACCGTCACGCCCGATGACAAGTTGGCGCCGCGCCCGGTTGAGTTAGATGGCTGGGCCAATGGAGAATGGATTGTCACCAAAGGCCTGCAAGCCGGCGACCGGGTCTTGGTAGACGGTTTCATAAAAGCACACGATCCAGGCATGACCGTCACGCCCGTGGCGCTGGCAGCAGCAAAGCCGGCCGATCCAGCGGCAGCTTCCACAAAACCCGCCGCTGACACAAAAAGCGCTGCATCTGCTCACTAAGCATCCGCGCTAAGGAACTCCTACCTATGTTTTCAAAATTCTTTATTAACCGGCCGATTTTTGCGACTGTACTATCGCTCATTATCGTGCTGGCCGGCTTGGCCGCATTACGCGTCTTACCAATTTCTCGCTATCCTGAAATTTCCCCACCTGTCGTCAATGTCACCGCCATTTATCCGGGCGCGTCGGCGGAAGTAATTGAACGGACCGTGGCTGCACCGATTGAAGAGCAGATCAATGGTGTGGAAAAAATGTTGTACATGGATTCGGTGTCGTCCGCCGACGGCCGAGTTTCAATTAACATTACTTTTGAAGTTGGCACTAATCTCGACATTGCAGCCGTCAATGTCAATAATCGGGTGCGCCAAGCCGATGCCAAACTGCCTCAAGAAGTTCGACGTCAAGGCGTAACAGTATCAAAAAGCTCGGCCAACTTCCTAGTGGTAGCAGCCTTGTTTTCGCCCGACAACCGGTACGATGCGCTGTATTTGTCCAACTACGCCTCGCAAAATGTGCTTGATGCTCTCAAACGGGTTCCGGGCACGACCAATGTACAGATTTTTGGAGCCAAAGATTACGCGATGCGAATCTGGATGCGGCCTGACCGAATGGCGCAATTGGGCGTCACAGTCGGCGATATTTCAAACGCAGTAACCGAGCAAAATGCGCAATATGCGGCGGGAAAAATCGGCGCGCCACCCAACAATACTGAAGAACTAACAATGACAGTGACGGCTAAAGGCCGACTGCTGGAGCCGGAAGAATTCGCCAATATCATCGTCAAGACCGCAACGAACGGTGCCACCATCCGCATAAAAGACGTGGCACGCGTCGAGTTAGGCTCAAAAGATTACAACCTGTATGGCCGCGTCAACGGACACCCTTCGGCCAACATCGGCGTATTCCTGCAAACCGGTGCGAATGCGCTCGACACGCGCAAGGCTGTAGAGAAAACATTGCAAGATTTAAAAGCAAAGTTCCCTGAGGGCATGGAATACAGCACGCCTTACGACACCACACCATTCGTGACCGAGTCAATCTATGAAGTACTAAAAACATTGGCTGAAGCGATGATCCTTGTTTTCATCGTGGTCTATCTGTTCCTGCAAAGCTGGCGCGCTACCATCATTCCCACATTGGCAGTACCGGTATCGTTGATCGGCACCATGGCCGGCTTGCATCTGCTTGGATACAGTATCAATACCCTCACTTTATTCGGCATGGTGCTGGCGATCGGTATCGTGGTCGATGATGCGATTGTGGTATTGGAGAACGTTGAACGGTTAATGAATGAAGAAGGCATGACGCCGAAAGAAGCTGCGATTGAAGCAATGCACGAAGTCACTGGGCCGGTGATTGCTATTGTCTTGGTACTGGTCGCAGCCTTTGGCCCAATCGCCTTCCTTGGCGGGCTGGCTGGCGAGTTGTATCGCCAGTTTTCGGTCACGATATCGATTGCTGTCGTCTTGTCGGGTATTGTCGCCTTGACTTTGACACCAGCGCTGTGCGCCGTCTTGCTAAAGCCGGGTGCCGAAAAGAAAAACCGTTTCTTCACTTGGTTTAACGGTGCGTTTTTACGTCTGACCAAGCATTACACCAATGGCGTCACTTTTTTCATGAAGCGCGCCTTACTTGGCATCTTTGTGTTCGCTGGTATGGTGGCTGTAACTGGGATTTTATGGAAAGCAGTGCCAGGCGGACTGGTGCCAGATGAAGACCAAGGATATTTTCTTGGTGCTGCGATATTGCCAGAAGGTTCTTCATTAGACCGCACCAACGCAATGGTCAAACAAATTGAAGCGATCCAAACCAACAAAAATATCGACACCACATTCTCGCTAGTCGGTTTGGATTTTCTGGGTGGTGGCGGTTTGAAATCATCGGCTGCCACTATGTTCTTCCCGCTCAAACCGTGGAGTGAACGGGACCAATCTGCCAAACAGTTGGTGGGCGAAAGTTATATGAAAACCGGTCGTATCAAGGAAGGACTACCACTCTTTTTCACGCCACCGGCAATCCAGGGTTTGGGCCAAACCGGAGGCTTCGAATTCTATCTACAAAACAAAGGCGAAGGCGGCGTGAAACGATTAGCACAACTTTTGCCATCACTCATTGCAGAGGCAAATAAACAGCCAGAACTGGCTGGTGTTAAAACCCTTTGGCAAGCCAATTCCCCTCAACTTTACGTCGATGTAGACAACGAAAAGGCGCGTGCCATGGGAATCGGTTTGTCCGATATCTACAATACCTTGGCCGCGACAATGGGTAGTTATTACGTCAATGACTTCAATAAGAATGGCCGTATCTACACTGTGCAATTACAGGCAGAAGGACAGTTTCGCGCCAAACCGGACGATCTTGGTAATTTGTACGTGCGTTCCTCTAGCGGAAAAATGATTCCAGTGCGAGCCTTTACGACAGTACGTTTTATCAGCGGCCCAGATTCGGTCGCGCGCTTTAATGCTCTGCCAGCCATCAAATTATTGGGTGACGCCAAACCAGGTTTCAGCTCGGGGCAAGCTATCGCGGCTATGGAGCGAGCTGCTAAAAATGTATTGCCGGCTGACGTGGTCTATGACTGGGGCGGTGCGTCATTTCAAGAGAAGCGCAGCAGTAATGCTGCCGGCCTGGCACTTGGTGCGGGCGTCCTGATGATCTTCCTGATCTTGGCGGCACAATATGAAAAATGGTCTTTGCCGTTATCCGTCTTGTTAGCGATGCCGTTTGGTATTTTCGGTGCTTTGCTAGCAGTGTGGTCCCGCAGTTTTAATAACGATGTGTATTTTCAAATTGGGTTGGTGACGCTGCTCGGCTTATCGGCAAAAAACGCCATCCTGATTGTCGAATTTGCCGTACAAAAAATGCAAGAAGGCTATGCGCCAGTAGCTGCTGCACTGGAAGCGGCACGCCTGCGGTTCCGACCGATTCTGATGACCTCGCTGGCCTTT
Source organism: Pseudomonadota bacterium (assembly GCA_040384645.1). Classification (GTDB taxonomy): domain Bacteria; phylum Pseudomonadota; class Gammaproteobacteria; order Burkholderiales; family Burkholderiaceae_D; genus JAZKIX01. Next base: position 23,359 of record JAZKIX010000113.1, read on the forward strand.
ATTTTGGGTGTAATGCCACTCGCATTCTCGCAGGGAGCCGGCGCAGCGGCGCGCCAATCACTGGGTACTGGTGTACTTGGCGGCATGCTTGCCGCGACGTTTCTCGCCATTTTCTTTGTGCCATTGTTTTTTAAATTGTTCAATGACCGTCGCCTGAAAACTACGGCGCAAGATTTTGAGCATCCGGTACATATTCTGCACAACGATCCAGCGTTCGCAGTAAAGGAATAAGACTATGAATACATTCAAGGTTTCACTTATAAGTGCGAGTCTGTTGCTGGCCTTTGGCAGCACTGCCTGCACTACCGTCGGCTCCAAATATGAACGCCCGCCACTCGATCTTCCCGCTTCCATCGGCGATGGCCAGGCTGCCATAAATTCAACGGTGCCAGTTGATTGGTTGACGTGGTGGAAGTCATTTCAAGATCCGGTGCTAAACGCCTTGCTTGACGAAGCGCTAGCGAATAATCAAGATCTGATTCTCGCGGCAGGGCGTATCGAAGAAGCGCGCGCCAACTCAGCGCTCACCTATTCCAATCGGTATCCGACAGTCGATGCTACTGGCGCGGCAAGTAAAACCCGCAGCAGCGAGAACTCGGGAAAACTGCCAGCGGGCGCAAGTCCAGCGTCCCAAGTTTTTCAGCTTGGGCTAAACACATCTTATGAAATTGATTTCTGGGGCAAGCTCAACCATGCGGACCAAGCCGCACGCGCCCGATTACTGGCGCTAGAAGCTAATAGTGGTTTAGTTCAAACTACGCTGTACACCAGTATTGCCCAGAGTTATTTTGCCCTGCGTTCATATGACGCACAGGTAACTCTGGCCGATTCCGCCTTTCAAACTCGCCAAGAAAATCTCAGGCTACAACAAAAACGGTTTTCGGCCGGCTCAGTTGGTACGCTTGAACTGCACCAAGCAGAATCCGAAGTGGCTGCTACTGAGATCACGTTGGCACAAGCACGCCGGTCAGTGGCGAATACCGAATCCGTATTGGCGCTATTAGTCGGCCGTTCTCCAAGCGCGATCGCACGGCCACAGATAGCACGTGGCGCCGCCATTGCCACCCTGTACAGCCATGTTGTCGTGCCGTCTGACTTGCCATCAGACTTGCTCAATCGTCGTCCCGATATCATCGCGGCGGAACAGAGTCTCATCGCCAGCAATGCCGATGTCGGGCAGGCCAAGGCACAATATTTCCCTACAATTAAGCTCACAAGTAGCATCGGCTACGAATCACGGGTATTTCAGGACTTATTCAATCCGGCTTCGCTGTTGTGGAATTTGGGAGCCAATTTAGTGCAACCGGTATTTCGCGCCGGTGCGATTGGCGCTGTGGTCGCTGGCGCCGAAGCGCGCAAAAGCCAAGCGCGTGCGGAATACGTGCACAGTGTGCAAAACGCTTTTCGCGATGTCCATGACGCATTGAGTAATCTATCCGCAGATGACCAAATATATCGTGCCACACAACGCCGCGCCGCCGCCCTGAAAGACACGTTGCGTCTAGCCAATCTGCGCTACAACAACGGCTACAGCAGTTATCTCGAAGTACTTAGTGCACAACGCGATCTGCTGCAAACCGAATCGAGTCTGATTGACGTCCAGCGTTCACATCTATCAGCTTTAGTTGGGCTTTACAAAGCGATGGGTGGCGGTTGGGAAAAATCTCAGAGCTTGGCTTCAAACTAATTTCTGTATCCGCCACTTTTAAAAAACCTTAAAACAAGCCCGGATTGCGATAATCACTATCTACAATCCGTCGCTTGCGGGGATCGCTTATCCACCCCACCACCGCTCAAAATCGCTTTTGGCATCGGCCAAAGCAATATTTACTGCAAGTGCCATATTCTCAGCCAAGCCGGTCCACCGCATTTGCCGCAAAAACCAGGAAAGATTTGACATGAACTGAAATAAGTCCATTAAAATCAAGTTCAAAGTTTTCCCTCGATAAATTGACTTTCTCACTTTCTCGATTAGAGAGTGCGGCAGTATCAGCACGAAGGAAGCACCGATGACTGGATCAACCGGTTGGAAAATTCCGGGAAAATGGCTTTTCAGCGTCGCGCTACTGGCGACAGCTTATTATGCAGCCGCCCGCTTCGGGCTTTTATTGGCTTTTGCATCGACCAACGCATCACCTGTCTGGCCCCCCTCTGGCATTGCAATCGGCGCACTATTGCTTTTTGGATACCGCGTGTGGCCTGGTATATTCCTAGGTGCATTTGTCGCCAATTTTGCAGTTTTTGCAGCAAATAATGTCGCTAGCGACCTTACTACAACCATTGTTTCTCTTGCTATCGCCAGTGGCAATACGCTGGAAGGCGTTGTAGGGATCTTTCTCTTGCGACGTTTCGTTGGTCCACGGGGGTATTTCACTCATCCCATCAATATCTACAAATTCGTACTCATCACTGCGCTGGCAAGTAGCGTTAGTGCCAGTATCGGAGCCGCTAGCCTGATCATCGGAAATATTGCGCCTGCCGCGGCATTATGGGCAATTTCAAGTACTTGGTGGCTAGGTGACGCGTCCGGGATCCTAGTTGTAACGCCCTTGCTCATTGCCTGGAGTACGCCTTTCGCTATCCAACGGTCAATCAGACCATTGCTGGTACTGACTGCATCAGTATTGGCGCTGGCATTGGTGCTGGCAATTATATTTGGGCAACATTTCTCGGCAAATGTCGCGAACCGTACTCTGGCCTACCTGTTGTTGCCATGCATCGGTTGGGCTGCCTACCGCTACAAGCGGCGAGGTGTGACGCTGGTATTGGCGGCGGTAACAGGATGCGCAGTATGGGGAACAACCCGCGGTATGGGACCGTTTGCGTCAGGCACTTTACAAGACTCATTAGCGGCATTGGAAATTTTTATCGCGCTGTGCAGCGTGATCGGCCTGGTTTTAGCAGCCGACATTAGTGAAAGAAAACGCATTCAAGGCAATTTCTCGTTAAGCAACCAACTCTTGCCACTTGCACACTGGGCGACATTATTTCTTTGTCTTGGCCTAACTATCGTTGCGTGGCATTTTATTTCAAGCAATACGGAACGGCGTGCGCAAGACCGCTTCAATTACATAACCGAGATCGTGAAACAACGAATCGACGAACGCATGGACGCCTACGAAAGTATGCTTCGCGGTGGGCAAGGCTTATTCAGCGCATCCATTTCAGTCGAACGAGACGAGTGGCACAATTTTGCAGATCGCCTAAAAATAGGTAAGAATTTTCCCGGCGTTTTAGGCCTTGGCTACGCGAAAAAAATTACGGAAGCAGACAAAATTCCACTTGAACAACGGGCGCGGTTGGATGGTATGAGCAGTTTCCATGTCTGGCCACCAGGCGAGCGCAATGAATACGTGCCAATCACTTATCTGGAGCCGCCCACCGGCAGGAACGAGCGTGCATTCGGCTACGATCTCAATTCAGAACCTATTCGACGTGCCGGCCTGATCCAGGCGCGCGACAGCGGGGAAGCGGCAATTTCCAAAAAAATCACCTTAGTCCAGGAAAATGGTACAAATGTGCAGTCCGGCTTTCTGATGTATCTTCCGATTTATAGAAATGGCACTTCGATCGCGACAAAAGAAGAGCGAATTGCAGCATTGGAAGGATATGTCTACAGTCCATTTCGGATGAACGATTTAATGCAAGGGATACTGGGGCAATCGCTTTCAGAAGCGGCATTATTAATCTTCGATGGCAATGAAGAAAGTGATGCGACGCTGATGTATTCCAGTGAACCTAAATCAGCCCGCGTCAGAGCCGATTACCCTAATGCTTTTTCCGTACAAAAAACAATTTCAGTTGTCAATGATGAGCAAAATTGGACGCTTCGAATCACCTCACTACCCGCTTTTGAAGCGACCATCGACCGTCAAAAATCACTCATTGTTTTAATAACGGGAACGATGATCAGCCTATTATTTTTCGGCGTCATAGGGAGCCTGACTGCGACCCGCGAAAAAGCGCAGGCGCTTGCCAATGAAATGACAGCAACGCTCAAGGAAACCAACCGAACCCTGCGCCAATCGGAAGAGCGCTTCCGATTATTGACCTCTAGTGTGAAGGATTACTCGATACTTTTACTTGATCCGCAAGGATTGGTTCTGACCTGGAGCGAAGGTGCGCAACAGTTGCATGGATATGCCGAAAAAGAAATTGTTGGACGATCGGTGGAAAGTTTTTATCTGGCAGACGACATCGTCGCAGGTAAAGCGCAACAAGCACTCGCAGTGGCCCGAACCACCGGGCAACATGAAAGCACTGGCTGGCATCAGCGCAAGGATGGCACACACTTTTATGCAGATGTCCTGCTCAGCGCGATACGGGATGAGCAAAATGATTTGATCGGTTTTGCCCAGATCGTTCGTGATATTACCCAAGAAAAAAATGCTGAGCAAGAATTGCGACTCGCCATGAAACAGGCTGAGTCGGCAAGTCGCGCCAAAAGTGAATTCGTGGCAAATATGAGCCACGAATTGCGAACTCCAATGAATGCGGTATTAGGGATGACCTATCTGCTGGGCAATTCTGGGCTGTCCGCGGATCAAAAAAAATATCTGGAAATGATCCGGGTTTCAGGACAATCACTGTTGGACATACTCAACGATATCTTGGATTTTTCAAAAATTGAAGCCGGACGGATGGAACTGTCTGTATCGGAATTTCGCCTCGGCGATGTGCTCGATACTGTCGCAACAATCATGAGTGTCAACGCAGGGGAAAAAGATCTCGAATTGGCGATCGGAGTCGCGCCTGGCGTACCAAGAATGCTTATCGGCGACCCGATGCGATTGCAACAGATATTAGTCAACCTGGCAGGGAATGCGATCAAATTTACCGAAAAAGGCGAA
>JAZKIX010000113.1:28218-54550 GCA_040384645.1 Pseudomonadota bacterium
GAAGTCAGTGTCCTGGTAGAGGTTGCTCAACGCAATGCCGCTGGAATTGACTTGCGTTTCCGTGTACGGGACACAGGCATAGGCATGGACGCGGAACAGCAAGCGCGCTTGTTCTCGCCCTTTACCCAAGCAGATTCTTCGATGACACGCCGTTTTGGAGGTACTGGCCTAGGTCTGACGATTTGCCGACAGTTGATCGATTTGATGGGCGGCACTATAGAAATAAATAGCGAATTGGGTAAAGGCAGCGAGTTCTGCGCCACGATCCAATGCCAACTCGCCGCCAATCAAAACGATCCCAAACGAATGCCAAATGCGATGGGAAATTTACATATTTTGATAGTCGATGACAATAAAACGAGTCGCGATTATGTTCTCAAAATAATTCAAGGCTGGGGTTGGCGTGCCGACTGCGTTGCATCCGGCATGCAGTCTATTAATTCGATACGCAATGCCAATCTTACCGGCCAGCCTTACGACGTCATGTTGGCGGATTGGCAAATGTCGGACATGGATGGTATTTCATCGATTCAGGCGTTGCGTGAACTATTACCCGATTCGACTATGCCAGTGATACTCATGGTGAGTGCTTTCGGGCGCGGTAAGTTGATGAATGCCGAGGCTGCGTCACAAGCCGACGCCATCCTGATAAAACCGGTGACGGAGTCCACACTGTTCGATACCCTGTTTGAGGTTATTGTCGAGAAATCAGTAGGAAAGCAAACGATTTTGATTGAAGCCAATCGCCTATCCGCACGGCATCGTCTTGATGGCATCCACATACTTCTGGCGGAGGACAATTCGCTGAACCAAGTCGTCGCAAAAGGCATGCTGGAACAGGCTGGCGCCTTTGTCGACGTTGTCGAAAATGGAGAAATGGCAGTCGAACTACTTCGCACGGCAGCGCAGCATTATGATTTGGTACTGATGGATGTACAAATGCCGGTGATGGACGGATTTGCCGCAACCCGCCTGATTCGCAACAACCTGAGGCTACAATTACCGGTGCTGGCCATGACTGCCGGTGTGACGGAGTCCGAACGCAAGCAATGCCTCGAGGCGGGCATGGATGACTTCATTGCCAAACCTATCGATATAGCTCAAATGTTTGCCACGATCAGCCGATATTTGTCCGCTAACAAGAGAGAGCCCCATTTCGATTCCAATAATCCATCAACCGTGACACCCAAGCTCACTGCCGCAATGACCGTATTTAACGTTGATCGCCTGCTCGGTATCGCCAAAGCCAATCCTGCATCTAAAGCGGCACTCATCGGCTTGGTTCGTAGCATCGTAGAAAAAGGTAGCGCAGACATCGTTGACGCACGTCAAGCCTGGGACGAGGGACGCAACAAGGATGCCGCACGCATATTCCATACGATGCGAGGCGCGATTGGCAGCTTGGGGGCACAACGATTGGTACAAGTCGCATTAGACCTAGAACAAGCAATCGTAAAAAATGAACCTGAACTAGTCGTTTCCTTGTTCGGCTCGGCAGAACGTGAACTCCAGCTATCGCTGGCGGCAGCCGGGCGCTGGATCACCGAACAGGCTGAACCTGCCTTAAGGAAATCCGACGGTAGCGCGCTCGACCCGATCCAGATTAAACAGCTACAAATGCTATTGGCCGAGACCAATATCGAAGCGTGCGAAGTCTACGCAAGTGTCCGCCCAGGGTTAGAGGCACTTGCCGGAAATGGCATAAATGTACTAGACCAAGCAATCAGTCGATTAAACTTCCAAGACGCGGCAGAATGTCTAGCATATATCTTGACGTTGGATTCCGCCGGAAAATAGATACGACATAGCGAAATCGGGGATAAGCGACACGATGCGCTATGCAAGCGCTGGTGATATTTCAATTATCCAAAACATCAGTCCCTAAGTAGATTGAATGGGGATCAGAGCATATGAATGCAATACCGCGCAACTAAGGTAAATAATGAACCAGGCTATTTCAACCCATCATGACGCAGAAAAAAGCTTGATACTGATCATCGACGACAGCGTCGACAATATTCGTCTTCTCAGCGGGATGCTAAAGGGACAGGGTCAGATTATTTTTGCGATGAATGGCGATGCTGGTATAGAGCTGGCGCGCCAGCGCCAGCCCCAACTGATTTTGCTTGATGTTGAAATGCCGGATATGGATGGATATCAAGTCTGCCGAAAATTAAAAGCCGACCCAGAGACACGCAGTAGTGCCGTCATCTTCGTTACTGCACATGCCAGTATGTCAAGTGAAATCGAAGCATTAGAAGCCGGCGGTCTCGACTTCATTACCAAACCATTGAATCCACCGGTGGTACGCGCACGCGTACATACTCATCTGACGCTACAACGGCACACTGCCGCGCTAGAGCATCTGGCTAATCGAGATGGGTTAACCGGCTTATACAATCGCCGCTATTTCGATCAACAGCTTGAACGAGAATTTGATCGCCACAAAAGGCAGCGTCTTTCACTCGGAATCGCCTTTATCGACCTAGATCATTTCAAAGCATTTAATGACGGTTATGGACATGCAGAAGGCGACACTTGCCTGAAGACGGTCGCTGAAGCAATCAGCACTGCCACGCGTCGGCCGGGCGAAGTAGCAGCACGCTATGGCGGTGAGGAATTTGTTTGCGTTCTGCCTTACACCACAATTGAAGGCATGCAAAATTATGGCGAATGGATCTGCAGCCGCGTGCGAGAACTGAACTTGGTGCATGGATATTCGCCCACATCAAGTTATGTCACCATCAGCATTGGCTTAACTGCTGAAGTCCCGCCAGAGTCTGGCACCACGCAAAAAATGATGGCGAACGCGGACCGTGCACTCTACGAAGCAAAATCGGCGGGCAGAAACTGCTCGAAAATTGTCGTCTCGTAGTCAAAAATGGTAAGAGTCGAGGGGGAATGCATGAGTCAACTTCTAGCTAAGTTTAGCTTAGCGTATACGGCGTCAGCTACTCTTCGCCGTTTATCCCTTGCGCTTGGTAATGCTGGCAGCTTGGCACTACTCATTTTTTCCCTCTCGTGGAGCGTGCACGCTGGCGGCCTTACTGTAAGTGTGGCGACGACACCGTTATCGACACCATTTTATGTGGCTGAACAACTGGGTTATTTTGCGCAGGAAGGATTGAACATCACCATGAAAGAATGCGTAAGCGGCAAACTTTGCCTGACGCAAATGCTGGCTGGGCAGTCCAATTTTGCCACTGCTTCAGAACTGCCGATTATGCTCAACAGTTTTGCTCGGAAAGACTTCGCGATTCTGGCCACCTTCTCGACTACCAATCGCGACGTAAAAATGATCGCGCGCAAGAGCGCTGGTATGAAAACACCGAAAGATTTTGCCGGCAAAAAAATTGCACTCATGCGTGGAACCTCCGGTGAGTACTTCACCGATCTGACCCTATTGACCTACGGTGTCGACCCTCGCTCAGTAACTATCGTTGACATGAATATGGAAGCCGTCGAAACGGCGATAGCTGACCGTGCAATAGACGCCTTTGCCGTCTTTGAGCCGACCGCATTTCGCATCATGAAGGCCTTGAAGAATGATGGATATGTCATCGCCACCCCGCCAATTTATACCTTAAGCTTCAATCTGGTTGGGATGAAGTCAAGCATGGGCGAGAACAGCGTCGAAGTCGCCAAATTATTGCGTGCGTTGGACAGAGCCATCCTGTACATACGCAACAATCCCGATAAAGCGCAAGCGATCTTGCTGGAACGTCTGAAATTAGATAGCTCATTTGTCGACTGGACTTGGGCCGAATACCGGTTTGACCTTGCATTGAACCAGTCTTTGCTTACCACACTGGAATCGGAAGCGCGATGGGCTATGCGAGAAAATTTTGTCAACGACAAAACTCTCCCGAACTACCTAAATTTGATTGACACCAGTTACCTTTTAAAAATCAAACCGGCGTCGGTCACGCTGGTGAAATAGCTAAAGAAGCAAGCGAATTATGGCAAAACTTCTGTTACTCACACTTCTGGCAATCACGCCGGCCTTTCGCGCTTTCACACGATGGTCCGGGATCATCATGCTCAGCTTTTTTGGATGCACAATCGCGGGCGCCGCGACCCCTATCAGCATTTCAAGCGGATACGGTGCCGGATCAACGATATTTTTAATCGCGCAAGACCGTGGTTATTTTGCGCAAGAGGGCTTGAATGTCACCATCGTACCTTGCGAGGGCGCGTTCCAGTGTATGGACGATATGCTGGCCGGCCGAAGCGACTTTTCCAATGGCGGCGATCTCGCCATCATGTTCAGGGCACTCGAGCGAAAGGATTTCGTCGTACTGGCAACGCTCGCCACGTCAACCTCGATTCTTAAGCTGCTCGCGCGCAGCAGCGCGCAGGTATCGTCCCCAAAAGATTTAATTGGCAAACGTGTGGGCATTATCAGCAAATCAGCGCCCCACTACTTTCTACATATGTATTTATTGAAGGCGGGTATCGACCCTCACAAGCTAAAAGAGATTGTGCTTCAACCCAGTACCATGTCAGCCGCATTCGCACGTGGCGAGGTAGACGTGCTTTCGACTTATGAACCTTTAGCGTCGAAACAGCGCAAGGAATTCGGCAAACAAATCAGCGAAGTGGCAATCCCGCCCATCTTCAATCTAGGCGTTCATCTGGTCTCGCTACGCCGCACTGTGAACGAACGGCCCGACGAAACATCCCGCTTATTGCTTGCACTGGTGCGTGCCGAGCAGTTCATCCGGCAAGAGCCAGCCAAGGCGCGCCAGATATGGATGAAACGGACCGGAGTCAGTGAGGCCGAAGCTGAAGCGGCATGGGGTGGAATCAAATTTAAAATGACTTTAGAGCCCTCGCTGATAACGGTGCTGGACGGCGCTGCACGCTGGGCTCAGCTTGAAGGTTTGGCACATACCAGCCAGCTCCCCAATTTTCATGAATTAATCGATACAGCGCCATTAACAAAGGCCAAGCCAGAAGGCGTCATCAAGTAATGCGCATTCGACGGCTCCTGTACCTTATCGCCATCGTAAGTATCACTGCGGTGCTGATTGGCGCACTTGCACTTTACGCCGCAATTCGCGGCCTGGATGCCATTGATCGCGAACAGGAGCAAGCCCAGCTCGCCACCCGCCAAATGTCGTCCCTGCTCGTACTAACCGAAGAATACGTGCTTGATCATAACGACCGTGCCGCCAGACAGTGGTGGTTACGCTATGCGGATCTAAAAGCCAGCCTTTCCAATGAGACCACCGCCATCGCGGAAACCGCCCATTTCCGAAAAGACCTGCTTGAACGTCACGGTCGTGTCGCAGACGTATTTAAACTCATAACCGATGTCAAAATCGAGTTTGATCCCAAGCTCAACGAGCGGCGCACGGCAATGCTGGTCGGGCAACTCATCAGTGAAGTCGAAGGCATGGGCGAAGATGCCTATCGCTGGGGAAACTTTACCGAAAACAGCCGCAGGGCACGGCAAAAGATACTTCACTGGTCGGAATTTGCGCTCGGCCTGATCTTGTTCATGTCGCTGGCAGCAGTAGTGTGGATAGCGTCGCGCCGTTTGATCCTGCCGCTGGCACGGCTGGAAATAGCCACCCGTGCGGTTGGCGAAGGCCAGCTAAGCCAGCGCGTCAGCTATAGCAGTGAAGATGAATTCGGCGATGTCGCGCGCGCCTTCAATACGATGACCAGCACACTGGAATCTCAATCGGCGGAACTGGCCCGGGCTTACCAACAGAGCCAGCAAGAAGTAGAACGCGCGCAACTGGCGATGAAACATTTCGATTCACTGTTTGCCTTGGCCCCAAGCGCACTGATTGTCATCAACCATCTGGGTGCAATCACCAAGGCGAACGAAAAAGCGCATCAGCTATTCGGCTACGATTCACAGCAATTGCCAGGGGTAGAAATCGGCAAACTCTTGCCCCATACAACGCTCCTTATCCAGCCCGGCGCTCTGGAAACGCCCGCCACAGACCCCACCAATCACGCAAGCAAGCAGAGTACTGCCACCAAAGAATCTGGCTCCGGGATGCGTGCCGACGGCAATGCATTCTTGCTCGAATTTAACGCCAGCCCGCATCATCTCGACGGTGTGCCCAGCACCATATTATCGCTGTGGGATGTGACGGAACAGTACCAGTTGCAGCAATCCATGCACCATGCCAAAGAGCTAGCCGAAGCGGCGAGTCGCGCTAAAAGTGAGTTCGTCGCCAATATGAGCCACGAAATCCGCACTCCGATGAATGCCGTGTTAGGCATGACGTATTTGCTCAACAAGACACCGCTCTCGGTCGATCAAAAAAAGTACCTGGATATGATCCGGGTGGCAGGCGAATCCTTGCTCGAAATCTTGAACGATGTACTCGATTTTTCAAAAATAGAAGCTGGACGGATGCTGATCTCATCCAACCGGTTCATCCTTGATGATGTATTGCGGAAGCTGGCCACCATTATGATGGTCAACGCCGGCGATCGCGATCTTGAATTGGCGATCGGCATAGAGCCTGGCATTCCCCATATTTACATTGGCGATGCGTTACGCATACAACAGGTGTTAGTTAATTTGGCAGGAAACGCCATCAAATTTACCGAGCGCGGGGAAGTATCGGTGTACGTCGATGCGATCATGGTCGACAAGTTGACAGCGACTTTGCGTTTTCGTATTTGCGATAGCGGCATCGGGATGAATAAAGAGCAGCAAGCCCGTTTGTTTACCGCCTTTTCTCAGGCGGATGAATCGACCACCAGACGTTTTGGCGGCACTGGCCTGGGCTTGACGATCAGCAAACGGCTGATCGACATGATGGACGGCAAAATTGAAGTGTCGAGCCAACTAGGCGTCGGCAGCGAATTCTGTGTCAGCCTGCCGATGAAAATTGCGCATGACAATCAAAGCTTTCCTCTCATGCGCGGCAACGGCCTGGGCGCATTGCGGGTATTGGTGGTCGACGATAACGAAACCAGCCGTAATTATCTGAGCAAAACTGTGCAAGCCTGGCGCTGGCAAGCCGAATCGGTGAAGACCGGTGCCAGCGCGCTCCAACAAGTCCAACTGGCTCGCGACAGTGGGCAACCCTACGATGTCGTATTGGTCGATTGGCAAATGCCGGGGATGGACGGCCTGTCGACCATGCAGGCGATCCGGGCTGCGCAGCCGCAGCCAAGCATACCGATCATCATCATGATCAATGTTTTTGGCAGAAATCAACTCTTGCACCAGCAATCCTTTTCAGACGCCGACGCCGTTCTAATGAAGCCTGTCACCGGCTCCAGCTTATTCGACACCTTGCATGAAGTTCTGGTAACGCGGCTAGCGGAAGGCCACCTTGCCGACCCACACAGCGCGCCTGACGAAGCGATATCGCCAATCAAGAACACCAGAATATTATTAGTCGAAGACAACCCCTTCAATCAGTTGGTCGCCAAAGCGCTGCTGGAACCGTTGGGTGCGCTGGTCCAGGTCATGGCCGACGGCGCGCAAGCAGTCGAACATTTAAGGCAATGTCCCCACGCTTACGATTTGATTCTGATGGACGTTCAAATGCCCGTCATGGACGGTTTCACCGCCACCGGCCTGATCCGCAATGAGTTGAAACTCACGCTTCCCATCATCGCAATGACCGCAGGCGTACTAGAAACCGAGCGCAGCAAATGTATCGCCGCTGGTATGGATGATTTTATTGCCAAGCCGGTCGACGTTGATGACATGATCGCTACCCTTGCCCGCTACACGACGGCGGCCAGATTGACAGCGATGCAACTGCCGCCTCTTGCTGCTGACTTTCAGACCCCATTTCTTGTTGGCGCTTGTGCCATCCCTCAAAAGCAGGCATCGCTTCAGGCATTTGACATCGAACGCTTCTTAGCCATCGCTAAAGGCAACACGCTGCATCGCGACACTGTCTTCAAATTATTGTCCAGCGCTATTGGAACCGGCCGCGCACCCCTCGACCAAGCTTACGCAGCATGGCAAGCGGGGCGCGTCGACGATTGTGTAAAGCACTTGCACACCCTGCGTGGCGCAATCGGTACTTTGGGTGCGACACGTTTCGCCGATGCCGCACTAGAACTCGAACGTGCCATGGTGAACAATGGGCCAGAACAGGTAGAACCGCTTTTCCAAAGTGCGAAAAATGCATTGAACGACATGCTGGCAGCCGCGCAAACCTGGCTATCGGGGCAAACGGTGCATCAAGCGAAGGAGCCACACGCTGTCGAACAGCTCAATTCGCGTCAGATCGAGCGCTTTAACGCATTGCTGCAAACGCAGGACATCGACGCCTACGAAACCTATGGCGCTCTCCGGCCATCGTTGCATGCACTGCTCGCGCCAGCGCAAGCTAGCGCGCTCGATACAGCGATGGAACTTCTGGCGTTTGAAACAGCGCAGGAAATCGTCAGGGATCTTGCGCCGCTGCCTTGACACGGATGTGCAAACCGGTTGCTAAGGCGGGAACAGTGCTAAAACAGCCTCCACATGAATTTTAATACTGGTGGGTGTATTTTTTAAAGCACAATGAATCCGTGCGGGATAGCTGGTATTTTTGCCTATACTCCCTATAATTTGTTAGAGCAATAAAAACCTTGCCCCTCAATCTGGCATCTCAGTCGTGACGGCAAAATAATCAAGCAGTGTTTTAGTGTCCGTCATCAAACCAGCCATGCCAGCAGTGCAGGCTAAGGCGTCATGTAATCATTCATCTCGCGCTTTTTCAAAATACTATTGATGCGTTTTTTCAACGCGTTTGCGCCCAACGGTTTAACCACATAACCATCGGCCCCCGCCTTGGCTGCGGCCAGGATATTTTCTTCAGTTGCCACAGCGGTAATCATTAAAATTGGTAACTCGCTCAGTGCGGGCGTATCGCGAATCGAGCGGATCAAAGTTAAGCCGTCCATGATTGGCATACTGCAATCGGTGACCACAAAGTGAATCGGTACGGCCATATTTTTTGCCGCCTTGAAGGTACGCAAGGCCATTGCGCCATCGGCAGCTTCGGATATTTTGACGTAACCCAGCTCTTTCAACAGGCTCACGATGACATGCCGCAAGGTGGGCGAATCATTGACTACCAGCAGGTGGAGATCGATATACATGAATTTATTTTATCGGCCCAGGGTAGGCAACAATGTTCGGCAACACACCTAATTTCCCAAAAAAGCAGTCCCTGCGCGCCAGATCAAAGATGCGAATCTTGATTCGATGGCAAAATTGCGGCTACCAAGAAATCCTCTGAAAGAATCCCATGCGCCACATCCCACTAAAAATCCTGCACCCACTCGCGCTCACCGCGATCCTCGGCTTATCAGCCGGCATGTATTCAGCCTCATCAGCGCTGGCTGCTGAGTTGAAAATCGGGCTGGCTGCCGATGTATCCTCGCTCGACCCGCACTACCTCAACATCGCGCCCAATATCGGCTTTGCTTCGCATCTATTCGATGCGCTAGTCAATGTCGATCCCAATGGCCGATTGATACCGGCGCTGGCGACCGAATGGCGGGCGGTCGATGCCACCACCTGGGAATTCAAGTTGCGGCGCGGCGTCAAGTTTCACGATGGCTCCGACATGACTGCCGCCGACGTCATTTTTTCGCTCGACCGCCCCGCTACGCTGACCAATAGCCCCGGTCCGTTTACCAGTTACACCAAGCAAATTATCGGCAAAACCGCACCCGACCCCTACACCGTCCGCCTCAAGACCAGCGCACCATACGGCCCGCTGCCGCTGGATGTCAGCGCGATTTTTATCGTCTCTAAAAAAGCAGCACAAACAGCCACCAGCGACGACTTCAATAGCGGCAAAGCCTTGATCGGTACTGGCCCCTTCAAATTCGCCACCTTCCAGCGCGGCGACCGGATCGAGGTTGTGCGCAACGATCAATATTGGGCGCCGAAAGCGGCTTGGGATAAAGTCAGCTTTCGCATCATGAGCAATGCTGCGCCGCGCATGGCTGCGCTGCTGGCAGGCGATGTTGATGCGATCGAGAGCGTGCCGACAGCGGATCTAGCCAAGCTCAAAGCCAATCCCAAATTCAAGCTGGAACAAAAAATATCCTGGCGCACGATTTTCTGGCACCTCGACCAAAGCAGCAGGATCTCGCCCTTCATCGCCGACAAGGCCGGCAAACCGCTGCCTGCTAACCCGTTGCGCGATGTCCGGGTACGACAAGCGATTTCCAAATCGATCAACCGCGCCGCACTGGTCGATCGCACCATGGAAGGCTTGGCAGTACCGGCCTCGAACATCGTTGCGCCCGGCATCATGGGGTACAACGACACACTGAAAGTCGAGGCCTACGACCCGGAAGGCGCGAAAAAATTACTAGCCGAAGCCGGCTACCCAAACGGCTTTGCCCTCACCATCCACGGCCCCAACAATCGCTATATCAACGACGAGCAGGTAGTGCAAACCGTGGCGCAATTCCTGTCGCGCATCGGCATCCAGACCAAGGTTGAAACCTTGCCGCTCTCTGTCTATTTCGGCCGTGCCAATAAAGGCGAGTTTTCCATGGCTCTGCTTGGTTGGGGCACGCTGGCCGGCGATTTTGGTTTGCGCACGCTGACTGGCACGCCTAATCCCGCGACCGGCTGGGGCAGTTGGAACTGGGGCAAATATAGCAATCCGGCCGTCGATGGCCTGGTGCAATCTGCGCTGGGGTCAGTCGATCAAGCCAAGCGCGAGGATTTTGCCAGGCAAGCGGCAGCAATTGCCTTAAAAGAGGTTGCGGTGGTGCCGATGCATCATCAATACGCGACCTGGGCCATGCGCAAGGGCATTAAATACACCGCAAGGACCGATGAATTTACCTTTGCGCATCAGTTCATGCCGAAATAATGGAGAAATTAAGTTAAGTAGATTGCGCCGTGCGCACCGAATTGCTGAGGTTACCAAAGGAAAATTTAATGCATATTGATTCGCGATCAGGCTATAGGATCGTGCAATGGGGGTATGATTTCGATCCTTCACTCTCGGCACTTGTCACCCGCTTTCCCGAACTTGTCATCGGTCATTTTGTGGCTATTGCCTCATGCGATAGCGGCCCCTATTCCCCAACCAAACTGGAGCGTCAAGCAGGATGGAAGACTGATTGCGGAATTGCAGTGAGCCCTTTAATTGACAAATCTTCTACCCTGCCGATGCCTGGTTTTGACGAATGGTATATCTACAAGGAGGCCCATTCGATTCCATTTTGCAATTCCTTCGTCAATCAGTTTGGATTTTCCCCGATCCATTCAGAGACCAAAATTCTGGATGCATTTTGGTCTCAAGTGGAACTTTGTCATCCATTGCATATTCTTGGGGCTGGCACGCCAAACATGTTTTTTATTACCCGAGACGAGGCGCTATTCAAGAGGGTCATCGATGTCCAATACTTCGATCAAAATAACTAGTCACACCTGCATTGCCCAATGATGGCCAACATGCCGCGCCGCAAAAAAATAGTAGTCGGATTTATTACTTTCATAACATTGATCGGCGGCGTCGCCCTATATGGTTTATTGCTCTTACCTTTTTCCGATACGTGTAGCAATACGGTACTCGCCGAATATCCATCGCCCAATGGGAAGCTGAAGGCGATTGTCTTTGAACGTAGTTGTGGCGCCACAACCGATTTCTCAACGCAAGTCTCCATCCTTAACGCTGATAAGGATTTTGACAGTGCGGCAGGCAAGCTGTTCGTTGCCGATACCAACCAGGGACAAGCGCCTGCCGGCGTAGATGGCGGACCGGATATTCGATTCCGGTGGCTATCCGATACCAGCGCCGAAATTGAACACGCGTCTCTTGTTGGTAGCTATCTGCGTGAAGCAAAAATAATGGGAGTGAAAGTGAAGTACGTCCTATTTCCGTAATACGGCGTTGCAAATACTGGAGACACGGCAGCGGCTCAGTCGATTCGGGAGGTTGAAGCGCACTTTTTATTCCATTTTTCTTCGCTGCAATCAAGCGATCCGACAGTTTTCCATTCGAAATAACAAATTTTTCGTGTCGTATTTAAGGGAGCTTTACGTGAGAGAGGGTGAACACATCAACACAAGACGGTGCTTACTCATCGGGCAAGAGCTGATCTCTGGGCCAACCGCGCTTTACCCACCGCAAACTCTGGATGATTCGGGCTGGCTAGAACCGGATTTGCGCATTACGCTATTTTGGCCAGGATGGAGAAAAATAGAATCGATCATTGTCTATGCCGATGACACGATGAATAGGGAAAATGACTTCCTTGATCCAATGATCCGGCATTGTGTCTGGGACCGAAAAAACGATTGGTCCGGAAAAAATGCATGGCCGAGCGTTGAAATTTCAATAGGTTTTTAAAAAAATAAGGACTTGGTACATAACCGCATGTTTGCGCTTCAAAAGAATACGACTGCGGTCTGCTTTAAGCCAATCGGCCTGTCACTCAAGCGTGACGTGGTCGACCTTGAGATCGCTCCCGAAGCGCCTGAATATGCAATCTATTTGCGCAATGGCATGCAGTCGCTTGAGTATCAGTCGGGTGCAATTGTCGGCGACGCGTACTCGTCACAGATTCTGGAATCGTTCAATTTTCTTTTGTCGCAGTTAGATATGATTGACAAGACCGAATGGCAAGAACGGTATTCAAAAAATTTGATGACGGAGCGTCCTGTCAAAGGATGGAAGTGGGACTACACCTGATCGACTACTAATAGCCAAAAACCGCTGATCATTGGTGATAGTGGAATAAATTCGTCTTTTGTGAAAGTGATGCTACTTTCATCTTGCCAAATAAAATTGGCAAATTTTCACAGGATCAACGAACACAGCCATAACGTTTATCGCAACCGAGACAAATTCACATACGTAAATTATTGAAACATCCTTCCGATCTGAAACGACTCATAATGACATTACACCGATATATACCAAGCCTTGGCAACACGGTTATATGTTCGGAGCGTTAACTTTTGTATTAGCGATTTCAGCACTACTACTTTTTATCGGAACAAGGATGCGTCGAAAGACATGCATTTAATTTAGCCATCTAAAAAGCGAATTTTGTGGTGAGGGAATACGCCACGAAACAACTCCCAAGAACGACTTTTTTGTAATACATGTTATAGATTCCAGCTTGTATAACAGCAAACTCAAGGACTCAAGCACCCATTGGTGGGCACCAAAACTGGTTCAATATAGCCAGAAAACTTGGTGACGCTGCGGTGATTGTGGAACATGGTTTTGATGGCGGAAAGCACCCATGCATCCCAGTTGGCGTAGCCACGCGAGCCGTGCGAACCGCCAGCCGGGCACATGCTGAGGACGTACTGGCTGCCAGCAGCGGTCTTGTGATAATCGGAGCGGTTGCGCGCACCGCAATTGGTGTAATTACAGCTATCGACCGGGAAGGCACCGTCGCCCAGATTCTCGATCATGGCAATCGAATAGGCGCTCGCATCGGCATTGATGGGCGTTGCCCAGTGCGTGGTATAGCCCGAATCCTGCCCTAAAATGGCGAGCACCTTGCGCCCGCCGTTGGCACCGGCGCTACCGTCAAATACATTATTGGCGCGCAAAAACCGCAACACCGGATGGGTTTGGGTACCGCCATACGAGCCACCGCTGAGCGCAACTGCATGGCAATCGGCATAACTTTGGCTGCATAGCAGATCAAGCGCGGCCTTGACGCTTTCAGCCAGATCGCTATACCACGCCATGCCGCTGGTCTGGTGAAAGCCGACGTTCAACACCACATAACCATGATTGGCAAACATATTGCCCTGCGCATTGCGCGCCGCAGCGACATCGCCGGCGCCGCCCCAACCGGGCATCATGACCACTACCGGCCGCTTTTCGGCGCCGAAATTATTCAGCCGCGTCACCAGCGCGGTGCCTGCACGCACCGCGTTGTCACCGCCTGTCACGTTGTAGACCAGGCTTGAATTGAGCAAAGCTGGCACCACTGGCGGCGATTCCGAATCAAGTAATAAAGTTTGGATAGGGATTTGGGCTGCCTTTTGCACATTGACTGCAATGGCGCTGGTTGATGCTGCGGTTACAGCACCGACAACGGTAAAAAGTAGTGATCGCAAAACAGGCATGAATGGCTCCCTCATCGATATAAACGCGTGGCAAGTGCATGACAGTGTAGGACATCTTATTTTATTGTCACCACTTTCATTGCCTTGCCTTGGCGGATGAAGTAATAGCCTGCTGCTGTCGCGCACACCTCAGCGGTAAAAAGTGCGCTGTGCGGGACGGGTTGGCATCAAGTACACTGCGCGGGAGCGGCGGCGGTATTTGATTTAGCCACGATAATGCAGCCAGAAAATTCAAGCGCTTGTTCACACATGTTGCGCAGGTTTGTAGGTCGGGTTTGGACTGGATGGTGTCGGGCTAAAGCCCGACCTATCTTCTTCAAAGGCTGTTAATTGTTCGTAGGGGGCGAGACTACCGAAGCCGCGCGACCTACCATTAGCATGGTCAACTGCGGTGCGCACGGCGCACCCTACTCACACTTTTCGAATGTGCAGACGTTTTATCGAAACAATTAACAGCCCTGGCATCTCCCCCGATTAATTGGGGAGTATCAGGCAAAATACCCTTTTTCCCGCACGTATTTGTTGTCCCTTACAAAATACCCTACCCAGTATATTTCCCTTTTAAAACACCATTTTTCTCCCCAATTCCGCAAAGCGACTCTCCCACCCATGCTCGCCTTTATCACCCGCCGCCTGCTGCAAAGTATCGTCGTCATGTTGCTCATGTCGCTGCTGGTATTTCTTGGCGTGTATGCGATTGGCAATCCGATCGATATCTTGATCAGTCCCGATGCCGATCAGCTGGAGCGGGCAAAAATCATTGCCGCGTTTGGCCTCGATCAACCGCTGTGGCAGCAGTATTGGATTTTCTTGCGCAATGCGTTGAGCGGTGATTTGGGGCGCTCATTTGCGTTTTCCACGCCGGCACTGGGATTGATTCTTGAGCGGCTACCGGCGACGCTGGAGTTGGCGGTGTGCGCGATGGCGCTGGCGATAGGCCTGGGGATTCCGCTCGGATTATGGGCTGGGCTGCGACCCAATAGCGTGACCGGCAAAAGCGTCATGGCGCTCTCGATTCTGGGATTCTCGCTGCCGACTTTTTGGGTTGGCATGATGTTGATCATGGTGTTTGCGGTGCAGTTGGGTTGGCTGCCGGCCAGCGGGCGCGGCGAGACGAGCTTGTTGCTTGGCGTGCCGGTCAGCTTTCTCAGTTGGGATGGGCTCAAGCATTTATTGCTGCCAGCGTTCAATCTTGCCTTGTTTAATATCGCGCTGGTCATCCGCCTGACCAAGGCCGGTGCGCAAGAAGCCTTGTTGCAAGACTATG
The DNA here is from genome assembly GCA_040384645.1 of Pseudomonadota bacterium. Classification (GTDB taxonomy): domain Bacteria; phylum Pseudomonadota; class Gammaproteobacteria; order Burkholderiales; family Burkholderiaceae_D; genus JAZKIX01. The sequence continues at coordinate 43,533 of JAZKIX010000113.1, forward strand.
TGCGCTTTGCACGCGCCAAGGGTTTGCGTAATAGCCGCATCATCGGCGTGCATGTATTGAAAAATATCCTGATCCCGATCGTGACGGTGATCGCTTTGCAATTTGGCTCGATCATCGCGTTTGCGATTGTGACGGAATCGGTATTTGCCTGGCCCGGCATGGGCAAGCTGATTATCGATTCGATCCGTGTCCTGGATCGGCCGGTGATCGTGGCCTACCTGATGCTGATTGTGGCGCTGTTTATCCTGATCAACCTGGCGGTCGATGTGCTGTATTCGATCCTTGATCCGCGCGTGCGCCTGTCGGAAGCGAAGGGATAAACCCACATGAAATTAACGATGAATTCTGATACGCCGCTGGCGCAATTTTGCCGCGATTATTTTTCCAGCAAACTCGCGACCGTTGGTTTGATCGTGCTGCTGGCGCTGATCCTGGCAGCGGCGTTGGCGCCGTTTCTTTCGCCACAAAATCCTTACGACCTGGCACATCTGGACATTTTGGATTCACGGTTGGAACCCGGCAAAAAATCCTTCGACAATGCCATCACTTACGTTTTAGGCACCGATGCGCAAGGGCGCGATATGTGGTCGGCAATATTGTATGGCCTGCGAATTTCAGTGATGGTCGGCTTGGCCAGCACGACAATCGCCCTGGGCATCGGCTTGGTGCTGGGTCTATTGGCGGGCTATTTTGGCGGACGTATCGACGCCCTCATCATGCGGGTGGCCGACTTGCAATTGTCGTTTCCACCGATCTTGATTGCTTTGATTTTGCTGGCACTGACCGGCCCCGGCATGAGCAAGATCATCATCGCCTTGGTCGCGGTGCAATGGGCTTATTACGCCCGTACTGCGCGCAGCGCTGCGATGGTGGAGCGCAAGAAAGAATACATCGAAGCGGCGACCTGCCTCGGCCTGTCACCAGCGCGCATCATGTGGCGTCATCTGCTGCCCAATTGCCTGCCATCGCTGATTGTGGTGGCGGCACTGCAAGTGGCTTCGGCGATTTCGCTGGAAGCGACTTTATCTTTTCTGGGACTCGGTTTGCCGGTAACGGAGCCTTCGCTAGGGCTATTAATCGCCAATGGATTTCAATATCTGCTGTCGGGTAAATACTGGATCAGTTTTTTCCCCGGCGTCGCTTTATTGTTGACGGTGGTGTCGATCAATCTGGTGGCCGATCAGTTGCGCGATTTGCTCAATCCACGTTTGCAGCTGCAATAAAAAAACTGTAATACATCACTTCATGACATTGAGCGAAAAAAATTCCCAACCCGTGCTAGCGGTCGAACATTTACGCACAGAATTCGCCTCGCGTAACGGCCTTGCCGTGCCGGTCGATGACGTTTCATTTTCTATCGAAGCCGGTCAAATCATGGGGCTGGTCGGCGAATCAGGCTCGGGCAAATCGATGACCGCGTATTCGATCATGGGCTTGCTTGATGCACCGGGCAAAGTGGTAAGCGGCAAGATTTTGCTCAATGGCCGGGACTTGCGCGGCTTGCCGTCTGAGGCCATGCGCCAGATGCGCGGCAACCGGATCGCAATGATATTTCAAGATCCGATGATGACTTTAAATCCGGTATTGCGCATCGATACCCAAATGATCGAGGCCGTATTGGCACATCAGGCCATTAGCCGAGAACAAGCCAGAACCTTGGCGCGCGCCGCTTTGATCCGGGTTGGCATCGCCGCGCCGGATGAGCGTTTGCGGGCCTATCCGCATCAATTTTCCGGCGGCATGCGACAACGGGTAGCGGTGGCAATTGCACTGATCAACAAGCCCGACCTGATCATTTGCGATGAACCAACCACTGCGCTGGATGTCACGATTCAAGGCCAGATTTTGTATGAGATGCAAAAACTTTGCCGCGAATCCGGCACCGCCCTGATCTGGATCACGCATGACTTATCGGTCGTGGCCGGACTGGCCGATACCGTGGCCGTGATGTATGCCGGCCGCATCGTTGAAAGCGGCAGCACCGCGCAGGTACTCGGCCATCCGCGCCATCCTTACACGCACGGTTTGATCGCATCGGCGCCGTCGCGCAATCCGCCTGGACAAGCATTAAAAGCCATTCCCGGCAACACGCCATCGCTCCTGAAATTGCCGTCCGGCTGCGCCTTCCGCGAACGTTGCGCGAACGCGACCTACGTCTGCACCCAACCACCGCAATTGCAAGAAATTGATCAGCGCTTGCTACGATGTTTTCATCCCATGAACGACTTGACAGAGAACAGCCGTGCCGCCACCTGACGCCAATATCCAAGCCAATATTCAAGCCGCAGCGCCCTTGTTTGAATTGCGCGATGTCAGCAAACAATTTATCAAACCGCTCCCGCTCAGTGCGCGTTTGGCGCACTATTTTGGCGCCAAGGGGCAGGCTGAAACTGTCCACGCTGTCGATCATGTGACGCTGTCGATTGCAGCCGGCGAGGTACTCGGCTTGGTCGGCGAATCAGGCTGTGGCAAATCGACGCTGGCACGTTTGGCGGCGGGTTTGCACGTGCTGTCGCAGGGTCAACGCTGGTGGCAAGGCGAGCGACTCGATACGCTGGGCACTGCGCAACGACGCCGCAAGCAACTCGGCATTCAAATGATTTTTCAAGACCCATCGGCGTCGCTCAATCCGCGCATGCGGGTACAAGACATCATCGGTGAAGCACCGCTGGCGCACGGCATGGTCGAGTCCCGGCAACAGGCGCAATACGTGGCCGATTTGCTGCAACAGGTTGGACTCGATGCCGGCGCGTTGCGGCGTTATCCGCATCAGTTTTCCGGCGGTCAGCGAGCCCGTATCGGCATTGGCCGCGCGCTGGCTGTCAATCCGCAATTGCTCATTTGCGATGAGGCCGTCGCCGCGTTGGACGTATCAATCCAAGCGCAAGTAATCAACCTGTTCATGGACTTGCGTGAAGCACGTCGGCTGACGTATTTATTCATCAGCCACGACCTAGGCGTGGTGCGCCATATTGCCGACCGCGTGGTGGTCATGTACCTTGGACGCGTGGTGGAATCGGCCCCGACCGAAGAATTATTCACGCGTCCCAATCATCCCTACACCTTGGCGCTGCTGGCATCCGCACCGACGTTGGCAGTCAAAAAAATGGCTTTTTTCCCATTAAAAGGCGAAATCCCCTCGCCGCTACATCCGCCATCGGGTTGTCACTTCCACCCGCGCTGTCCACACGCGATGGCACGTTGCAAGGTGGCGCGTCCGGCGCTGCAAGAAATTAGTCCCGGACATCTGTCTGCATGTTTGCTGAATGACACGGTGAAGCAATAACTTTTTTCCCCAAAGTCTTAAAAGTTGCATAATATTTTGGCGCTGGCAATCGATTCTTTGCAAACAATTTGCCGATTGATTGCACGGCGTTTTATGTTGCAAAGCATCAATTTCCCAGGGCAAATATTTTATTAGTCTTTAAATCAAACTAATGTTGACAGCCAACGAAATCTGCTTTGTAATGGCTCCCGGATTGCAAATTTAATTAGCAAATCCTTCCATCAAGATAACTAGAGGAGACTTAATTAATGAAACACCTGTTCAAACTGGCCCTGGCTGGCGCAGCGGTTACTGCAGCATTCTCGGCAACTGCCGCTACCACCTTGACGGTTGCATCGTTCCCATCGTTTGACCGTGCAGTTAAAGAAGCGCTGCCGCTGTGGAAAAAAGCCCATCCTGATATCGAAATCAAGCTAGTGAGCCTCAACTATGGCGACCATCACACCGCCATGACAACAGCACTGGCAACAGGCTCCAACTTGCCCGATGTGATGGCAGTTGAAGTCGGTTTCATCGGTCGTTTTGCTGAATCTGGCGGTCTGGAAGATTTGTCAAAGGCACCGTACAGCGCACTGCCAAATCAATCGAAATTTTTCGCCTTCACCTACCCGCAAGCAATGGGCCATGCCAATGGCTTGGCAGCGATCCCTGCCGATATCGGTCCTGGCACGATGTTTTATCGCAAGGACTTGATGGACAAGGCCGGCATTTCTGAAGCTGACCTGACCAAATCATGGGAAGGCTACATCGAATCGGGCAAGAAATTAAAAACATCCACCGGCGCCTACTTGTTGGCACATGCCAGCGATATCCAAGGGATTTATATCCGCTCCGGCCTGAAAGACGGTCAAGGCGTTTACTTCGATAAAGACGGCAAAACCTTGGTTGACACACCCCGCTTCCAAAAAGCATTTGAATTAGCTAAAGCCGCGCGCGCTGCTGGCATCGATGCCAAAATCGGTGCATGGTCAAATGAATGGTCAGAAGGTTTCAAAACTAACAAGATCGCTTCGCAAATGATGGGCGCCTGGTTGGCCGGCCATCTGGCTGACTGGCTGGCACCGGCAACCAAAGGCTTGTGGCGTTCGTCGAACTTACCTGGCGGATCGTTTGGTTCGTACGGCGGCTCGTTCTATGCGATTGCCAAAAAAGCACAAAACAAGACTGAAGCTTGGGAATTCATCAAGTTCATGACTTTGAACAAAGAAGTGCAAATCAATTCATTCCGCACCTTGGATGCTTTCCCAGCCTTGATCGAAGCGCAAAAAGATGGCTTTACGGATCAACCGATGGAATTCCTCGGTGGCCAAAAAGCGCGTCAATTGTGGCGTGACATCTCTGTCAAGATTCCAGCGATCAAGGTCGATAAATTTGACCCAATCGCAGCCGAAATCGTTAATGCAGAATTGGAAAATGTCCTTGAGCAAGGCAAGGATGTTAAGACTGCATTGGCTGATGCCAAGACGATGATCGAAAAACGGGTTCGTCGTTAATTTGAATCTGTTGCCGATGGCACTGTAGTTTTTGTTGTAAACGTTTTTAGTTTCACTTTACTCCAAGCGCTCCGATAAGGGGTTTATGAGGGTGGCACATTGTGTCACCCTCTTTTTATTTTTCAGGATGCGTTTGCATTTGTTGCTGATCTTTGTGAACCTATCTGTGATTGAATCAATCTGGCTTTTGCAACCGCTGCCAAATATAGCTTTAAAAACAGAGGAATATATGGGGGTATAAGACAAAATACCCCTTCACCCGCTCTATTTCATTAGTATAAATAAAATACTGTAGGCAGTATAATTTCGTTCATTTTCCGAAATTGCAAGCAACACCAGCCATTTCCAAGCGCATCAAAAAACAGCAGCGACCGGTCCCACGCAACCCAATACGGCGGTAACTTGAACAGAGCGGCGGCTTTATCAATCCTCTAACGCGCTGTCGGCAACGCCCGTTACCCGAGCATTGCCAGTTGAAGACACGCGCTTTTAGCGTTTCACAACATCAATACACTTCTAACTCAAAGATCGAATAGCCATAGCCGGTACCGCGCGCTGTGCCGTTGATGCGGACATAGCGCCCATTGCCTGATAAACCGGTCCAGTCGTTGACCAGAGCGGTATTGCCGACCACTGTTTTTAGGTTGCTCCAGCTATTGCCATCGCTTGAAGCCTGGATTTGATAATCCTTGCCATAGGCGTTTTCACAAGTAATTTTTACCCGGCTGATCGCGCCACTGGCTCCCAGATCGACCGTCATCCATTGCTGGTCGTTATAGGTGCTTTCCCATCGCGAACCGCCATTGCCATCGACTGCACTGGCGGCGGTATTGCCACCGATGGTGGAGGAGGATGTCGCAGGCTTGTTCAAAGCGCGATTGGTATTGGCCGAGCCATTCACGTTGACCGTGATTGGTGTCGATACCGTGGTCAAGCCAGTGTTATCGGTCGCTTTGGCCGTGATGGAATACGTGCCCGCCACCACATTGCTCCAGTTATAAGTGAACGGGCTGGACGTATCGGTACCGAGCAAGGTCGATCCGTTGTAGAACTGCACTTGCGCCACAGAACCGCCTTGATCGGCCGCATCGGCAGTGAAATTGATATTGGCCGGTGCCGTGAACGTTGCATTATTGGCAGGCCCGCTCAAGTTGACGGTCGGCGCCGTATTCCCGGCTGTTTGTCCATACACTTCCATGCCGAAAATCGAGTAACCATAACCGGTGGTGCGAGCCGTGCCGAGCATGCGGACATAACGCCCTACCCTGCTCAAACCGCCCAAGTCATTGACTGCCGATGTATTGCCGGTTACCGATTTGATACTGGTCCAATTATTGGCATCGCTCGATACCTGGATTTGGTAATCCTTGGCCATCGCGGTTTCCCAAGTGATCTTGACGCCGCTAATGTTGTAGCTGCTGCCAAGGTCGACATAGACCCATTGCGGATCGGTGTAGGCACTTTCCCAACGCGTGTTTAAGCTGGTATCGAATGCATTGACGGCAACGAAACTGCCCACCACGGTAGATGCGGTCGCCGGCTTGTTCAAGGCCAGGTTGGCGGTGGCGGCAGTAACGACTACCGGCGCAGTATTTGAACTGGTAGTGGCGCCGGCGTTATCGGTTGCGACGGCTTTGACGGTGTAAGTTCCAGCTGCGACATTGTTCCAGTTAAATGTGTAAGGGGCGTTGGTGACCGTTCCCAACAAAGTATTGCCGTTGTAAAAAGCAACCGATGCAATGCTGCCATCGTTATCCGAGGCAGTGGCAGACAATATCACGGTCGCTGGTGCGGAGTAGGTCGCAGTCCCATTCGGCGCGGTCAAAGCGACCGCTGGCGGGATATTGACGACCGGGCTATTGGCGAACACCCGAACCCAGTCGATATACACATCGGCTGGAAACATGGCTTCATTGGCAATGGGGCCGCCGTAGGTACTGGTGCTGCCGCCCACGCCAGAACTCAAGATCGCATACATCTTGTGCTCGAATGGATGCCATTCGTTGAACAAATTAGAGTATTCGGAAACTCGCACTTTTTTACCATTGACCACCCGTACATCGGCCTGATTCTGGCCGTCGAGTGCAAATACGGCGCCATCGTTCAAATAATGAACGTGATACACATTGCCATCGACAAAAAATTCCAAGCGATCCTTGTACCAGTCAATGCCGTAGGTATGCCAACCGTTAGCGGCGATATTGGGATCGCTAAATGACGATTGTGCGCAACATTGATAGGAAGGATTGCGCAATGCGCTACCCCAGCGAGAACCGGTATTGCCATCGAAAGCGTTAGCGGCCACCAAGTCGTTGGCCTGCAAGGAGGATGCGGTGGCCGGACGGTTTAAAGCAATATTGGTATTGCCAGCGACTGGAAACACTTGAAATTCAAACAGCGCATAACCCCAGTCGTTCGAGCGCTGGGTGCCAACCATCCGCACGAAGCGGGCGTTGGTGGCGCCAAAAGTTATATCGTTGACGCCGCTGGCGCCGTTGGTCGTGGTGTAGACGGTCGACCAATTGCTGCCGTCGGTAGAAGTTTGCACTTGATACGATTTGCCGGCGCTTTCCCAATTCAAGTTGACGCGATTGATCGAGAATACGGCACCCAGATCGACCGAAATCCACTCTGGACTATCGGGTGCCTGCTGCGAGGCTAAATTGTAATAACCGCCTTGCGACCCATGATTCCAGTCAGCGAAACTATTGTTGTTGTATTGCCAGGCGTAATGCACCGTGCCAAGGTTACTGCCCGGGATCGACCCGACGTATTCCATGATGTCGATCTCACCGCCTTGCGGCCAGCTGATGTCGGATTGCCCAGCGGGTGCCTCATTGGGCATCATCCAAAAAGCAAAACCCTGCCCCTGCGTCCGCACACCCTTGGCCCAGACGCGAGCGACGATGCGGTGGTCGGGACCCCAGGCAGCTTTATTCTTGCTGTTGATGCGACCGCTGGTGTAATTCCTGTCGATAAAGGCTTCTTTACGGGTACTGATCCTCAAGGCACCGCCGTCGGCGCCTGCAATACCTTGCTCGATGGCGACGTTTTCGGGCCGGTCGGTAGCACGATCAAGCTGGCCTGTGCCGAAATTGCCATTGACGCCGGTCCCGGTTTCGTAACTCCATTTGGATTGGTCCAGGCTCGAACCGCTGAATTCATCGCTCCATTCCAAGGTCCAGTTCTGGCTGTTGGCTGCCATGCTGACGCATGCGCCCGCGCATAGGAAAATTAATTTTTTCATAGATTCACTATTTTTTATGGTTTATAGGTTTAGTAGCGCCAACCCCACTCCTGACGCTACCAACATGTTCCAAGTCTCATTTGGAAACGTTCCCATAATATGTTTAAAAACGGCGCTATTGCAATGCGTTTCTAAACATATTTGTAAATTCATGAATTTTGACGAAGTTCTCAACAGCAACATTAAAAGATGTTTTTTAAGATATCAGATAACTTGCCAAGCTTCGCCAGATGGGACGTTGAACTCGATTTCATCGTATTTTCGGTAGAAAAAACCAGAAAATCATTTGAGTACGCGCAGAGCGATCAATACTGATGGCCTAGGCCTATTGGCAGCGGCTAAACTAATGACACAAAATTAATTCACGAATGGAGAGAACGAAGCCAAATGGAATGGTTTCCATTTTGGAATCAAAATTATAGGCAATTTTAAAAATTTAACCGGTTTTTAGCGTGAGCGACGCCAAAGCACATCACATGGTGTGGGCGCTTTGTGTAGCGCTACGGCACTGCCAAAGTCTTTGCCCACTGATGGGGAAAGCGGCGAAAAAGTGACTGCAAGAGACTCTCGCAAAACGCGAATAACATCCAAATTGATGGGAGTATATGGCAAAAAACCACCTCCCCCGCACATCTCTATTGGCTCAAATAAAATACTGCTGCCAGTATATTCAGCTGCTATGAACAGGTTTATTTGTGTTCACGATATGTAAAGGAATCAAAATCAGCAGGATGTGCAACGCCGGACAAATCCTGACAGCAAATACCAATAAAATTGCCGGTAAAGCCAAATGACGTTGCTTGTCCGCGCCCCCAGTTGGTCGCGTACTCATCTGACAACTTTGCACTGTCAAGCGCGGGGCCGATCGCTTGCCAGTTGTCTTGATCGACGCGGTAAAAAAAGCGATAACTGTGCAGGTCGAATACCACTTTCAAACCGATCCGGCCTTCGCCCAATGGAATAGGCGCCGTCAATAATTCTTCGTAATAGGCGTCATCAGTCAGCGCCAGGTCAATCACCTTGCCCAGCTGGCCGTCGTGGCTGACGCGCAGATAGGCATTGTTGCGGGTGCTGTAATACGCGACCAGACCGGCTGCTTGCTGCATCGTTTCAGGTGCGAATTCCAGCACGGTTTCTGCTTCGCAGCGGAAAGCTTGCTGACGCCGCGCCAACAAGCTTTGCCGGTGCAGCGAATTCAATGATTCGCCGCCATATAGCCGCAGAAAGCCGGGACGCACCTTGAGCGAGGCCCATGATTCGTCCACTGGACGGCGCAGGCTGTTGAAACTGAGCGCCAATGTGGGGCTATCGAAATCATCGCATTCTGAAATCTCGGCAAATGGATACGGCGGCAAATCCGGCGCCGGGATCACTGACAGCGGCAAGTTGTCGCCATGCGCCAGTTCAAGCCAGCCATCGTCGGTCCAGACGCAGCGCTGCAAGCCGGTTTCACGACCGAGATTGCTATGCAATTGGGTATACGCTTTTTCTGGCTGGGTAGCAGGCGCTTGCCATTCCAGCGGGCGGCTGCACAAATGTGCCATAAACCATTCGCCATTTTGGGTTTCGACCAGACTGGCGTGACCGGTGCGCTGCAAGCGATCCGGCGCGGCATGCCAGGCGGTCAGGACGGGGTTCTTGGGGCCGGTTTGATACGGCCCGGTGAGTGAACGGCTGCGCGCCAATGTGACCGCATGTTCGTAAAAAGTGCCGCCTTCTGCAGTCAGCAAGTAATACCAGCCGTCACGTTTATAGATATGCGGCCCTTCGGTGATGCCTAATTCAGTACCGGCATAAATATTACTGATCGGACCGACCAGCTTTTTTTCGCTATCTGAATATTCTTGCAGTACGATGCCGGCAAATTTATTTTTGTTGCTCCGGTGATCCCACAGCATATTGAGCAAATAGCTGCGACCGTCATCATCGTGAAACAGCGAGGCATCAAAACCGCTGCTATTCATATAGCTCGGCTCCGACCACGGGCCTTCGATAGCGCTTGCCGTAACCAGATAGTTGCGGCCATCTTTATAGGTACCTGTGAGCGATTTGATATCGGTATAAATCAGGTAAAACATGCCATTGGCATAGCTCAGGCAAGGCGCCCAGATGCCGCCGGAATCGGGATTGCCGATCATGTCGAGCTGGCTGGCGCGGGTCAGCGGAAAGGTCAGCAAACGCCAATGCACCAAGTCGCGTGAATGATGAATGGCGACGCCGGGAAACCATTCGAAAGTCGAGGTGGCGATGTAATAATCGTCGCCCACCCGCAGAATTGAAGGGTCGGGATTAAAACCCGGCAGAATTGGATTTTGAATCGTTGTCATGTCAGGCTCCCGACCGCTATTGCGCGCAGCAGAACGCGCAAATGGTTGAATATTGAAGGTTGAAGCCACGAAAAATATTGAAAATCTGACGCAATATTTTTCGTGGATCTAGCGGATCAAGCGGCGGCAGGCGCCGCAAACATCGGCCGCAATTGCAAGTACAGCGCGCGGAAACGGGCCAGTCTTGATTGCAAAGCGGCATGCCGTGCAGGATCAGGCTGGAAGCTGGCACTCAGCGGCGGCTTGACGCAAACAATTGCCTCGTCACCACCAGCGGCCAGCCAACCCAATCGTGCTGCGCCCAATGCGCCGCCGGCAGCGCTGCCGTCATGGGTACACAGCGGCGTATTGAGTGCATCGGCGATCAGTTGCGACCAGTAAGGGCTGCGCGAGCCACCGCCGACCAGCGACAAGGTATTGACTACCGTGCCAGCCGACTGCAAGGCTGCCAAGCCATCGGCCAGACCGAAGGCAACCCCTTCCAGCACGGCGTAACCGAGATGGGCACGCGCAGTTTCGTTGTTCATGCCAAAAAAAACGCCTTGGGCAAAGGGGTCGTTATGCGGTGTGCGCTCGCCCGACAAATACGGCAAGAAAGTTGGCGCATTCTGCAAATCCGAGGCTGGCAATGCTGCAACTTCGTCCAACAATGCTGCCTCGCTGAT